>NZ_JBFOEY010000012.1:0-65689 GCF_040886985.1 Enterococcus sp. C76
GTTTTGATCACCTAAAATGACGTAAACACACAAAAAGGGTTCATTTTTTGAACTCTTTTTGTGTATGATTACGAATAACTAAGTTCACTTACATAAATATTGTGTACAAAATAAAAATCAAAAAAATAAATTTTAGCAGACTAAAAAGTATTTTTAGTGTTCTAACATTTTAATGAAAGTGAGTAAAACAACGATAGGAGATGTTTAGATGCAGTGGATGGATTTAAGAATTATAGAAGAAAAAATAAAACAATTGCATTTTAAATTCCTTGAAGAAGAAGTTTCGAAAGTAGACTATTTTGTACAGAAAAAATTATTTCTGGAGAAATTACCTTTATTTATGAACCGGATAAAAAAATATAGACAAGAAGGAATAAAGGTATTGAAAGATACAGATGATGTTTTGCAGTCAATGGTCACTTTATTGGTGATTGAAGCTAAGATTATTTCGATTATAGAATGTTTAGTATATGAAAATTTTGGAATAGATGAAGAATTTAGTGTTGATAATCTTATGAAAAAGAATCAGCCTTATGTATTTAGTGAATATTTTGAAATGGTTTCTTATTATGCAGATGATTTTTATAGAGTTAGTTTTTTAGCTAATTACTATAAAAAATATGTGAAGAGGGATTAAAGTGCTTTTAAAATATATAGAAAAAAATATATTAAGGAAAATTTATATAATAGAAAAAATTTTTAAGGAAAAGGAAATAAAAATTAACGAGTTGATTGAGTATTTGCAAATAACCAAGCCAACTTTTTTTAAAGATTTTTCACAAATACAGTTAGTTTTTGGAAATCAAATAAATGTTCAAGTTAAGAAAAACATAATGATTGTTAAAGAAATTAAAGTTGACTACAACACAGCAGCACATCAAATTTATAGACAATCAGATTTTTTAAATGTGTTGGGATTTATGGTAATAGACAAGAAAATCCCATTTAAAGAATATGTAGATCAAAGTTATTGTTCTAGAGCCAAAATATATGCAGAAAAAAAGAAAGTAGAACAGTATTTTAGAGAAGTAAAAATTAATGAAAACGAATTAGTGAAGCGAGTTCTTTTGGCTTCTAAATTAGAAATAGATTATGGAATAGATTGTATTCCAGCTTTTTTGAAGGAGATTTATTTGAACCATGTTGAAGAAATAGTTGCAAATTTTGTTTTTTTATCTTTTTACGAGAAAAAAATATATTCAAGAGTAGTACTATGTATTATACAGGCTAAAAATATGTATTCTTTAGTAGAAAAAAAAATGGCAAATTTTATTTTTGAAAAACTTGAAATTCCTAGAGAAGAAAATAGAGTTTTCAATATGTTGTCAGATTTATGGAAATTGGATAAATCTGGTAATGATGAATTAGTAAGGTTTTTTTATAAGATTATAAGTGCAAATATTTATTATCCACCTGTACGAAATGATAATTGGTTATTAGAAATAAAATCCCTCCCTATTATTCAAAGTCTTTTGTCAGTTTTTGAGGTAAAATTTGGCGAAAAATTAATAGGAAGTGAGGTGTTTTTGGGAGTTTTTTTTAATTGTGTAAAGTGCTTGGATTTGGAGATATCAGATTTTTTGTTGAGTAAAGAAGAATTATTTATATCTTATGATTTATATATAGAACTAATCAATTTATTTGTCAATTGGAAGGAAGTTAGAGGTCCTGTAGATTTTAGTATTGATACTGAATGTATAAAATATTTAGGAAATAAGTTAAATATAATTCTAAAAAAAGAAAACAAGTTAAAATTGTGTATTTATAGTGAGTCTTTTTTAGAATATATAGAAATATATCAATTTTTATTAAGTTATGTAAAGATTGACTCTGAAATTGTAGATTTTTGGGCGTTAAATTTAAATGAATCTCCAATATTCAATAGTTGTAATCATGTTATAGTTGCTAAGTTAGAACATTGTAATAAAGAATGGCTAAAGAAAAAAAATACTGTTTATTTGAAAACTCCTCTAGATAATAGAGAGATATTTCAATTGAACAAGAGTTTACTAACTTTTATAGCAAACTAAATAATAGGAAACACAGCATAGGATTCTATGCTGTGTTTTATTCATAATTATTATGTATGTCATGAATTGATATCTTTCTTTTTTACAACATGTGGATAACCACATGTTGTTGTAACGATCACGATGTTTTTATAATTTGAATGGGTAATATTACCTTCAATCAATAGTCCATATATTGTTTTATATTTCATTTTTCTTTCCTCCAAAATAAATTATATTGAATTTTAAATTTTTATTGTCTAAAAAAATTCATATTTCATTTTTTTAGCTTGGATTTTTTAGCTATTTTATTTGTTTAAATTAAAGAAAAAAGAATTTTGATTTTAAGGAAAGGAAAGAGTTAATTAAAATTGAATAAAATTAAAGTGTTGACGGTTGTAGGAACAAGACCAGAAGCTATAAAGATGGCGCCAGTAATAAAACAATTAGAAAAGGATAAACGTTTTTCTTCGATATTGGTATTAACAGCTCAACATAGGCAAATGCTTGATGAAGTATTAAATTTGTTTCAAATAGAACCGAACTATGATTTGGATTTGATGACGAAAAAACAAGATTTAGCAGGTTTAACTTCGGATATTCTTGAAAATTTAACTCCTATATTGAAAAAAGAATATCCAGATATTGTTTTAGTACATGGGGATACGACAACAGCTTTTGCTAGTGCTTTAGCGGCTTTTTATTTACGTATAAAAATAGGGCATGTTGAATCTGGCTTAAGATCTGGAAACAAATTTTCCCCTTTTCCAGAAGAAGTAAATCGAAAATTTGTTGATATGATAAGTGATTATTATTTTGCTCCGACTTTAACAAGTAAAATAAATTTAGTTAATGAAAACTGTGATGAGAAAAATATTTTTGTAACAGGTAATACGATTATAGATTCCCTAATGCATACCGTACAGAATAATTATTACCATCCCGTTTTAAATAATTTAAAACAGAACGAGAAAATAGTCTTGCTCACGATGCATAGAAGGGAGAATTTAGGTGATCCTATGCATCAAGTATTTAAAGCAATAAAAAAAATAGCGAGTGAGCATATGAATTTCAAATTTTTATTTCCTGTTCACAGTAATCCTATTGTTAAAGAAATAGCTATTATGGAATTTAATGGGGTCTCAAATGTACATTTAGTTGAGCCAATGAATGTTATAGATTTTCATAATATTATGGCACGATGTGATTTTGTATTGACTGATTCAGGAGGAATTCAGGAGGAAGCATCATATTTTGGAATTCCAGTTTTTGTTTTAAGAGATACTACTGAACGTATTGAAGGATTAGAATCTGGTTGTTTAAGGTTAATTGGAACAAAAGAAGAAGTTGTTTATAGAGAAATAAAAAAATATATCAATAATTCTTTGAAATTTGAAATTAGTAAACGAAAAATTTATGGAGATGGAAAGGCTAGTCAGAAAATATTGGAAATTTTAGCTAAACAATTATCCTCAAGCGATAATATAAAACAGTAGTCAATAATTAAATGTGTTATTATAATTTTTTATTTTTAACGTGAGGTATGTAAGTAGGGGGAATAAGTATGGATACTTCTAGATTTTACTATTGTTATGTAAAGAGATTTCTGGATATTTTGTTGTCATTATTAATTGGAGTATTATTACTTCCTTTGTTTTTAATTACTTCTTTGTTGATTAAATTAGATTCTCCCGGTCCTGTTTTTTTTTCTCAAATACGTATTGGAGAAAATGGTATTCCATTCAGGATGTACAAATTTCGAACAATGTGTCAAAACGCTAAAGAAATGAAATCTTTTTTAGAAGAAGCAAATGAAAAAAAGTGTATGTTTAAGATAAAAAAAGATCCTAGAATAACGACTATTGGAAAACATCTAAGGAGAAGTAGTATAGATGAATTACCTCAATTGTGGAATGTTATTAAGGGGGACATGAGCTTAGTAGGTCCAAGACCGGGATTACCAGAAGAAGTAGTTCAATATACTAATGAGGAAAAAAAAAGGTTAAATGTAAAACCTGGATGCTCAGGTTTGTGGCAAGTCAGTGGGCGTAGTAATTTGCCTTTTGATTCTATGATTGAATTAGATTTGAAGTATGTAGAAAATATTAATTTATTCGATGACTTAATGATTGTTTTAAAAACTATAAAAGTAATAATTACAGGAGAAGGAGCTTATTAAGGAGGAGGTTAAAAATTGAAGCAAACTATATTTGATATTGATGTTTATAATTTGAAGATGAAGGACTTTGTTGAGTTAATAGAATCTAAAATTTATTGTTCAGAGCCTACACACGTTTTAGGCATTAATGCAGAAAAAATAGTGGATATCAAGAAGAATAAAAAATTGAAAAGAATTGTTAATTCTGCAGATATAGTTCATGCTGATGGGGTTTCAGTGGTTTTAGCATCTGTTATTTTAAAAAAAGTAATCAAAGAAAGAGTAGCTGGAATAGATTTAATGGTTGAACTATTAAAGTTATCCGAAGAAAAAAATTTTACTGTATATTTTTTAGGCGCTAGTGAATATGTTTTAAATAAATTAGAAGAAAAAATAAGAAAAAAATATCCTAATTTAAAAATCAAAGGATTTAGAAATGGATATTTTACTAAAAAAGAATGGGAAGAGATAGGAAGTGAATTGAAAAAAATTAGACCACAGTTAGTATTTGTAGGAATAACTTCACCTAAAAAAGAGTATGTCATTGATTATTTTATAAATAAAGGTGTTAATTCAGTTTTTATGGGAGTAGGAGGAAGTTTCGATGTTTTATCTGGAGAAATAAAAAGAGCACCTTATTATATGCAAAAGTGTAATTTGGAATGGTTATTTCGTTTGATTCAAGAGCCACGTCGCTTAATAAAACGTTATTTTATAGGGAATATGAAATTTATTTATTTCACATTTGAAGAAAAACTCAAACAAGTGAGAGGACAAGATGAATAGATATATTAGTTGGATCCTAAAATATTTTGTGTTAATCGCATTTTTTTCAAGTATTACTGCCTTAGTGACTACGTTAGTTTTTGAAAAGAGTGATGCATTTCCAAAAAAATATGTAATACAGAGTCAAGTTGTGATAAATCCCAAAATAGATAATGAAGAAGACGAAGTAAAAAAAATGGATTTGTTAAAATATAACGAAAATTATAATTTGATGGTATATAGTCCTAGTTTTTTAAAGAAAGTTATTGACAAACTTGATAGTGACAAATATCAAAAAATAGGACAAGTTAAGGCGAATTTAAAAGTTATATATTCAACTACGTCGCAGGTAATAACATTACAGCAAACTTTTAGTGACAAAATAATTGGGATGAAGTTAGCTAATGTTATGCAAGAGGAATTTTGTGTTGAAGGGACTAAATTATTTCCACGCTGTGAGTTAGTAGTTTTGAGTTCACCATTTGTGACCCAGACAATAAGATTAAGTACCACGGTAATTTTTGTATGTTTTAATGCTTTATATTTTATGACATGTATTTTAATTGTTATTTATATTAAAAGAAATACTAAAAAAGGAAAACATGCAATAAGGAGAAGTAAGTAGTGAGAAATAAATATATCAAAATAGTTTTATTTCTTTTTTTTTTGATGCCTTTTTTTGAATCTATGAATGGCTATTTTTTGGGATTTGGCATTGCAAATATTTATCGTTTTTTAATAACAGGTTTAATATTAGTATATTTTATTGTCCATAAAAAGAATTATTACAATGAAATATTTAATTTAATGATTTTGATGATTCTTTTTTTTATGATTACGTTGATACAATTTCTATTTTTTCATAAGAGTGAAAATTTTCTATTATTAGATATAAAAAGTATCTTGAGAATTTTGTTATGTCCAGTGTATTTTCTGTTTTTTAAAATTTTACTTGTAAATGGAGATTTTTATAAGAGCGATTTAGAAAAGATGATTTATGTCTATAGTTTTTTATATAGCATTTTAATAATAGTACCTTATATATTTGATTTGGGATATTTTAGTTATGATTTTGAAACAAATGGGTTAACCACATGTATTTCTCATGGAGAAGGTTTAGGTGTTAAAGGATATTTTATTGAACTTAATTCAGTGGTTGCCATTTTAGGTGCATGTGTTTTTTTTATTAAACATAGAATCGTTGATTTATACAGAAGCCAAAAGGAGGCAATAATCGAATTTATATTATATGTATTGTTAGTTTTTACTTTATTTTTGACTGCAACTAAATTAGGAATTTTATTAGCAATCGTAGCATCAATTTTTTTATGTATCGAAATAGTTTTATCAAAACAAATTACAATAAGAAAGAAAAGGAGGATAATAATATTTTTGATATCTTTTATTTTTATAATTTGGATATTTTTAAATGATTTACTTATAGGAATAGTAAATCGATTGGATTATTTTTATTATAAAAATGAGTTGATGGGCGTGATTACTAGTAATAGATTTACTTATTTATTTGAATCTTTACAGGAAATTGATGTTTCAAATAATACTTTTTTTATAAACTTATTTGGGGCTGGTTATGCAGCGCCATTTGGTCAAAGTACAGTTAAGAGAAGTATTGTAGAAATGGATTGGTTCGATTTTTATTTTTCATATGGGATTATTGGTTTTATTTCATACATAGCATTTTTTAAAAATGCTATAGTATCAGTTTTTTATTCAAAAAGTTATGATATGAAAAGCATATTATTAGTTTTTTTTATATATAGTTTTATAGGTGGTCACATTATTGTAAATTCAATGACTGTAACTGTATTGGCTATTTGCTTAAGTTATGTATATATACCTGATGAAAAAGATGAAATGAGGTTAATAAATGATATTAGTAGTTTCTAATATGTATCCATCAGAGAAGTATCCTAATTATGGAGTATTTGTTAAAAATTTTTACGAACAATTATCTTCTTCAGAAAAGGCTGATATTATATACCTGAAAAAAACTCCGAATATGGTTGTTAAGATTATTAATTATATAGTTTTCTACATTAAAATTTTTAAAAATTATACATTTGGTAAATATGATCTTATATATGTTCATTATGCAGGATATAATGCGCCTCCAATTTTGTTTGGGAATTTGTTTAACAAAAGGACAAAGTTAATAGTGAATGTTCATGGTAGTGATGTTACACCAGAGAAAAAATTAGAGGAAAAAACAAATTTTTTTACTAAATACTTAATCGATATAGCCGATTTAGTTGTGGTACCTTCAAAATATTTTGAAGAAGTGGTTATAGAAAAATACGGAAAATCTGTTCCTATTTGGATTTCACCATCAGCTGGAATTGACTTTAACATTTTTAATGATAGAAAAAATAAGAGAAAAAATGAATTCTTTACAATTGGCTATGTAAGTAGAATTGATAAAGAAAAAGGATGGGATACTTTACTTTATGCGCTTCAACAACTGGTTCATAGAAATCATGATTTAAAATTAATCATGGTAGGAGATGGGGCTCAGAATAAGGAAGCGTTAGATTTAATAAAAAAATTGAATTTAGAAGAATATGTTGAAAAATATAATTGTTTAACTCAGATAGAGTTAGTGGAAATATATTCAAAAATTGATGTTTTTATTTTTCCTAGTACTAGAGCAGGAGAAAGTTTAGGGTTGGTAGGATTAGAATCAATGGCTTGTGGGACTCCTGTGATTGGAAGTAAATTAGGAGGAATACAAACTTATTTAGAAGATGGAAAAAATGGATATTTTGTTCGGCCTGGTAATCAAAAAGATATAGAAGAAAAGATAGAAAAATATAGAAAATTATCTGATAAAGAAAAAAATAGATTGTCTCAGTATGCGATTGAAACAGCAAAAAAATATGATAGTAAAATAGTTAATCAGAGATTAATTAAAAAAATATCAGAAATTTCTATAGAGAGGTAGTATATTGAAATTTATTTATTATTTATTTTTTTACTTAACTAATTTCTTCTTTGTTCCTTATAGGTTAGGAAAAATTGCTGATTATTATCAAAAAATAAGGGAATTAATTTGCAAAAAAATATTTTGTTTTGTAGGGCAAGATGCTGTTATTCGACCAAGGTTAAAACTTTCATATTTAGGACAAATTTCCATAGATGAAAGATCATCTATAGGTGATAGAAATGTGATTGTAGCTTCTGGGGGATTAGAAATTGGGAAAGATGTCATGATTGGTCCCGAAGTAATGATTTTTACTCAAAATCATTCTATTCCTTCGAGTGAATTAAAGCTAATTGAAGGAGGGATAGAACAAAAGAAAGTAATTATTAATGACGATGTTTGGATTGGAGCGAGAGTGATTATTTTACCAGGAGCAGTTATTGGTAAAGGGACAGTTATTGCAGCAGGTACTGTAGTACCTGGTAAAAAATATCCAGAAAATGTTATTTTAGGAGGTAATCCAGCAAAAATTATTAGATATAGATAGGTTTAGAAAATAGAGAAGGGGTATATCTTTGTTAAGAGTAGGAATTATTACATTGAATGGAGAATTCAATTATGGAAATAGATTGCAAAATTTTGCTTTACAAAAAGTATTGCAAGGTTTTGGTGTAACTGCAGATACAATTGTTATTAAAACGAGTAAATTTGATAAATTAAAAAAAGAGTTTTGCTTTGGAGGGGAGATAAAAAATATAAGAGATGTAAATTATATTTTGAAGAAAAATGCTTCTAAAATAACTTTATCAAGTTTTAAAAGAAGAAAGAATTATAAAAAAATGAAAAAGTTAAAATATGAAACTATAAGACTTTTTACCGAAAGCAACATTCGTACAATTTATACAACAAAAAAGGAATTAGAAGATTTAAAAAGAGATTATAATCTATTTATTGTAGGTAGTGATCAGGTTTGGAATCCTAATATTATTGAATTTGATACTACCCATTTTTTGAGTTTTGTATCTAGAGAAAAAAGATTCAGTTATGCTGCTAGTATTGGTGTTGAAAATATGCCAGAATATCCTATTTATTTAAGAGAACATTACAAAAAAAATTTAAGTAATATGAATTATATTTCAGTTAGAGAACAGTCTGGCAGTGTTTTATTGGAAAAAATGTTAGGGAAAAAAATAGATGTTGCTCCAGATCCAACACTCTTACTAAATAAGGAAGAGTGGTGTCAAAAATTAAATATTGTAGATGAAGGAAAAGATTCATTTTTATTGATTTATTTTGTTAGTGAAATATCTCCAGAAATTTATAAAGAAATAAAAAAAATTGCTAAAGAAAAACAATTGTCAATAATTCATGTGATGGGAGATACCTTTGGAGAAGGTAGAATTACACCCAATCCATCTAAATTCGTCGAATTGATTTATCGAGCTCAGTATGTTTTTACAGATTCTTTTCATGGCAGTGTTTTCTCTATTATTATGAATACTCCTTTTTTTGTGTACAAGCGAACAGATAATAAAGGAACTTATACTAGAATTGAAAGTTTGCTAAGTCATTTTAAAATGGAGCAAGCAATTGTTTCTTTAGGAGATAATATTAAAGAAAAAGAAGATTTGTTTAATTTTGCTATTTCTACGGAAATATTAAAAAAGGAAAGAGTTCGTGGTAGAAAACTTATTTTTGACAATATTTTAAATGATGAGTGTAATAAGGACAAATAGATAATGACACGCATAAGAAAAGGAATTATATTATCTTATTTTACGGTTATCGTAAAAAATATTTCTATGTTAGTTTTTACGCAATTGCTATTAAGGTCTTTTAGTAAAAATGATTACGGGCTTTACCAACTTGCTAATTCTATCATAAGTAATTTATCTTTGCTTAATTTAGGATTCTCTTCTGCTTATATAAAATTTTTTACTGTATTTTCCACAAAAAAAGAAAAAATTAAACTTAATAAATTAAATGGAACTTATGTCTTGATGTTTTTAGTTATTTCTTTATTTGCTATATTTTGTGGAATAATTTTATTATGTAATAGCAGTTATTTTTTAGCATCATTTTCTGTAGCTGAGGAAAATCGATTAAAAAAAATGATGTTTTTAATGATGTTAAATGTTATTTTAACATTTATAGGAACACCATTTGAAGCTAATATTTTAGCGAATGAACAGTTTATTTTTCAACAAAATAGACAAATATTTCAGTTTGTTAGTTTGCCTATTTTAACTTTTATATTTATATATTTTTTCCATGTAAATGTTGAATTTATTATAGTAATTCAGACGATAATCAATTTTATTAGTTTGTTTGCAAATTTTTATTTTTGTATTAAAAAGATATCTATGAATTTTATTTTTAAAAATTTGGAATTTTCTTTTATAAAAGAAATTACTTGTTTTTCTTTTTTTATCTTTCTTAACCAGTTATTTAATCAAATAAATGACAATGCTCCAATCTTTATATTAGGGAAATCAATGGGAACATCTGAAGTTGCTGTATATTCAATTGTTAATCAATTAAAGGCTTTATTCTTAACATTTTCTCAAGTATTAACGACAATTTTTATACCTAAAGTAAATCGATTAGTTCATTTGTCAGATAATAGTGAATTGTTAGTTCAATTGATGATTAAAATTGGTAGATATCAGCTTTTGCTTATAGGCTTTTTTTTAGGTGGTTTTATCATTTTAGGAAAATATTTTCTTTATTTGTGGTTAGGAGAAGGATTTGAAAAAGCATATTATCTCTTAATATCTATTATGATTCCATTGTTAATACCTTTATCGCAAAATATTGCTATTGAAATTCAGCAAGCAAGAAACAAACATTTTTTCCGTTCAATCGTTTTAACAATATTTTCTTTTTTAAACATCGTAATCACTTTTTTTTCTGTGGAAATAGTCGGAATAGAAGGAGCTACTGTAGGCTATATTTTTATTTTAATTTTCGGTTACGGAATCGTCATGAATTATTATTATCAAAAAAAAATGGAGTTAAATATGAAAAAATTTTGGTTTGCTGTGATTCCAAGTTTAATTCCTTTTACAGTAATAATAGCATTAAATAATTTTGTTGGGAAATGGATTCAAGTACAAACTAGTTTTTCATTTTTAGTAGTAGGGAGTATTTATTGTATAGTATATGTTTTTTTAGTTTTTTTATTTATTCCTAGTAGTTTTCAGAACTTGAATTTGATTAAAGGAAAGAGGGAATAGTATGCATTGTTCAATAAAAGAATTTTTTCCATATTTCTTTTTAGAAAAGTTAAAAAAAGTACGAAATGTAGTCAGAAGTTTTACATTATTTAAAATGGATAAAAAACGATTTTTGAAAAATTTTTCAAGAAATAGCTCATCGGATAAAGAAAAACTAAAAGCTCGACTACTTTTTTTTAGCCATTCGATTGAAAAAGGTTTATCAAGAGAGAAAATACGTTATGGATTTGGTAAAAAGGTACTTCCTGAGTTATACAGATTAGTTAAACTGTATCATAAATTAGATTACGATTTGGATGATTCGGTTTATTTAAATTCTTTATCGATATTGAATCAATACATCTGTGTTCATCAATTACAACAATTTGATATTTCTAAAATTATTAACGTTAAAGAATTTAATGATATTTATTGGCTAGATGATAATGGTACAGGGGGAGTTAAGTATATTTTGGGTGACCATTTACAAAAAAATAATTTTAAAAATTTTAAAGAATTAGCATTGAATAGAAGTAGCGTTAGAGATTATTGTGATTCAGAAGTAGATTTGCAAAAGATTAATGAGGCCATTGAAATTGCAACTAAGTCTCCTTCCGTTTGTAACAGACAGAGCGCACGGATACGTGTTATTAGGAATAAATCTTTAATCGAGAAAGCTTTAAAGGTTCAAGGTGGATTTAATGGTTATAATCTACCTCCCTGTTTATTATTAATAACTACAGATACAAGATATTTTATTGACGTATTAGAGAGGAATCAGGTATATATAGATGGAGGAATATTCGCGATGTCGCTTTTATATGCATTAGAATATGAAAACTTAGCTGCTTGTGCCCTAAATACTATGTTTGATCCGAAAAGAGAAATAGTAACTAGAAAACTATTGAACATTGAGAATTATGAGAACTTAATTATGTATATTTCTGTGGGAAATTTTAAGAAACAGTATAGGGTGCCTAAATCTTATAGATTAAAGAGTAATCAAATAACTAAGTATTTTTAGAAGTCGTGTATTAAGTGTATTTTGATTAAATAAAATTTTTCTATATAAAAGAGAGTGGGACAATAGTCAGAAAAAATCTAATTGTTGTCCCGCTTTTTTTGATTTTAAGGTACACAAAAAGCATTCATCAAAATTATATCATTAACCAAATAGCTTTACCATTCCATTATATATGGAATAATATATTCCTAAAACAGATGTCGCTTTTGCGGTTAACGATTTATTCGAATCAATGCCACAAATATTCTTTCTTGAATTAGAAGATCCACTAGGTAGACCGCTCTACCACCGTGATGTTAAAAAATTATTTTATATTTTTATACATAGCGTGATTTTTCTGGTCGGAAGTATTAGATGACAGCTATCGTATGCGTTGGTTGGATAACCATTTCATCGTCAATTGATCACCAATCAGGTGATTGATAATGAAGTGATATTAATGGTACAAAAATTGAAGTAGATGGCAACAAATTAATTTTCGTTTAGCGTAAAGCGACGAATCGTGTTTGGATAAGTAAAGTGACCGAATTTTATTAGACCATTTATAAATTAAGGAAAAAAGAAGAACCTGAAAAAGATATTTACGCAAAATACAAGCTGATTATTTACCAAGAAAACCATGAAATTTATAATCGTCTTTTTCAAGAGCGAAATATTTTTCTAAAAAAGATACAGATGCTACCTTTATGCGAATGAAAGACGATTATATGCAGTTCTCTTCAAGCGATATACTCGAAGAAAAGATAAGAGTGATCGAAATTGACGTCGAACCAGTGTTTGTACAATTTGGTGTTCCAATGTTTCTACTTACGAGGGAAATAAAGAATTCAAGATTGCTACTTGTGGGATTAAATTTGAGAAAATTAGAGAAATTCAAGGAGAGGAATAGATGTAAAGAAGAAAAAACAAGTCCTATTTTGAAATTAACAATAAAAATAGAACTTGCTTTCTTTTGGAGAAAGGACTATTGTCCCACTCTCTTTTATATAGAACATAAATGTTTGACAATTTTTTCTGTTAAATTGGTTAGATTTTCTTTTTGAATAGAAGAAATATAATATATATGTTCATGATTAACTGAATAGAAATACTCTATATTATCAAAAATTACTATGTCATTAGGATGACATTGGCTTATTAGTTCTGAACTAGAACTTATCCAATATTCGATTAATGATAATTTTATGGGAATGTTTTCTTTTAAAAAATTACTAATTTCTATATATTTTATCCAAGAATCTGTATAAATAAATAACCTTGGTTCTTTTCTTATATTTGCCGTATTTAACAGTTTTCTATATAAATTGTTAACTAAAATAGGCGAAAAATATAATGGTAAGTCATATTTATTTTTCCAATTTAAAAAAATTTCTAACAATTCTGAATTAAAATCTTCCATGTCGTCGTCTTCTAAATAATCCAAAGAAAAAAACATGTTCCAATTCATACAATAAAGCTTTATATGATTAAATAATATGTTTAAAGCCAATTCATTATTTTTTAGATTTATTTCTAAATGTTCTTCGATCCTATTTATTAAATCGTTTATAACTGGCGCTTTAATAAATAAATTGTATATTACTTTTTTGTAATCACATGTTATTTTTGGAGAAAAAGCATGTGTATTTAGAAAGAAAAAACATAATGTTGCATAATTTAATATTTCTTGTTTCTTTTTCTTCGATAATTTATTTATAAGATTCTTTAAGGAGTTCTCTAATTTTGGCGGAATCATAACAATACAAGACAGTATTTCTTTTTCATTAATAGTAAGTGTTAATTGATTTTGATTATTGAAAATATAAATAAGGTGGTGAAAATAAATTTCTAGTTCTATATTCGTTAGGTAACAATTGTCTATTGTATTAATAGAACGGGTAAAATTTTTTACTTCATGATAAATCAAATTATTTTTAGGATAATAATTAAATCCATATTTAATGCTCATTATGGACTTAATCCAATTTATTTTTAAGTAACTTCCTATTATTCTTTTATTTTTTAATTCTAAGTCGTTTATTTTACAAAATTTTTTTATTTTCATTTTTACTGTATAAAATTTTGATCTTGAAATAGGAAATTGACTAGTTTCAATTACTTTTTCATTTGTATTTGTTAGATAAAAAAATAGAAGAGATAAAAAATCAGATTCTTTGTATAGTTTTTGATAAAAATTTTTTATTTCTTTTTCTTGAGTTATATGTAAATAAATAGTTCCTTGTTTTAATTCGACTACTTGGTTGGAAAGAGAAGTAATTTGGTTAATTTCTTTGTATATTGTTGTATGAGTAGTATTCAATAAATTGCTAATTTGTTTTATGGTCCCCTTCTGATTGTAGATTAAAAAATCAAAAATAGCTTTTTTTCTCAATATATGTTCTTCGATATACTTTTCCTCAACAAATTTTTCCATAATTCCATGCCTTTCAATTTAATTTATTGTAAAAGAATTTTATATGTATTTAATTAGCTTTTTCAATTAATATAGAACGTTTTTTGAAAAAAATTAAAATTTTAAACATTACTATACATAATATAATCAAAGACTGCTCTTTCGAGCAGCCTTGAAAAAGAAAAGAATTGTAGGGTTCTTTCTAAATTATGGAAGAAAATCAGAAAGAAAAGTTTGATAACTTTTGAAGAATATCAATATTCTTCTTGTTTAGAATATCAAATTTTTTTTGGTTAATTTCTATAAAAATTTAAAATATAGTAAAGTAAAAAAATTTTTCCTCTTGCTTTAAGATTCTTTATCTTTTTTTTTTAATAAAAAAGATATGAAGATATAGAATAAAAGAAATTATGATATCATGCCTTACAATATAGACGGTAGAGGTAAAAAATGAAGAAAATCTTAAGAAAAAATGTATATGAGTTGGTTAAAGAACGGTTAAATTATATTTTTACAAAGTTTGATAATATAATTGTAGCTTTTTTTGGTGGAAAAGATTCTGGTCTATTACTTGAATTAGTCTATCAGTACTATACAGAAAATAAATGTGAACGAAAGGTGTCTGTTTATCATATTGATTATGAAGGTGGTTATGAACATACTTTAAACTATGTAAAACGTTGTATGGGAAAATATTCTGAATTTGATTATTATCACATTTGTTTACCATTATCTGCTTCTTGTGGTATTTCAATGTATCATTCAAGTTGGATTCCTTGGAATCCAGAAGAAGAAAATATCTGGGTAAATGTACTTCCTTATCAAAGTATAAATTTGAAGAATCATGAATTTTCTTTTTTTAAGTTTGGAATGAAAGATTATATATTTCAACAAAAGTTTAGTAAATGGTTACATGAAAAAAATAAAGCCAAACTTACTGCTGTATTGATAGGTATACGTGCACAGGAAAGTTTGAATAGATATCATACAGTAACTAGAAAAAATACTTTTACGATGTTTGGAGAAATTTCTTATAGTAAACGGGTTTATCATAATATTTTTAATTTCTATCCACTTTATGATTGGAAAATTGAAGATATATGGACCGCTTATGGGAAATTTGAATGGGATTATAATAAATTATATGATTTATATTATCAAGCAGGAGTTTCTTTACGTGAAATGCGTGTAGCTAATCCTTTTCATGATTGTGGTGTACATGCTTTAAAACTTTATAGAGAGATTGAACCTTGCACATGGGGAAAGTTATTAGGGCGTGTTAATGGAGCAAATTTTGCGGCTATTTATGGGGGGACTAAGGCAGTTGGTTATCGACAAGTATTATTACCGAATGGGCATACTTGGAAATCTTATGTTAATTTTCTTTTACAGACTTTACCGTGTCATATACGTGCTATTTATTTAAAAAAATTTAATTCATCAAAAGAATATTGGTTAAATAAAGGAGGTGCCCTACCACTCAGTGTAGTAGTAGAATTAGAAAAAACGACTATAGATTTTCAAAATCTTGGTTTTCCAAAAAATAATAGAAAATATAAACAAGAATATAGACTAATTCGCTTCAAAAAATATCCAGATGAAGTAAATATAAAGTCTTTTCGCTTAGTTCCTTCTTATAAAAGGATGTGTATCACTATTCTGAAAAATGATACCTCCTGTCGTTATATGGGGTTTTCTCAAACTAAGGATGAATTACAAAAGCAAAGGGAGGCTATGAAAAAGTGGGAGAAAACAAAGTTTATTTAAGTCCAGTATATAATTTACGTAAAATACCAGTTGATAAAATAGTAGCAAATGATTACAATCCTAATGTTGTAGCTCCTGTAGAATTGAAGCTATTGGAACAATCGATTTTAAATGACGGTTATACCATGCCTATTGTTTGTTTCTATTCAAAAGAAAAAGACGTTTACGAAATAGTAGATGGATACCATCGATTTTTGGTTATGAAGAATTCAAAGAAGATTGCTGAAAGAGAAAATTATCAACTTCCTGTTGTTACTATTGATAAGCCTACAAATGAGCGCATAGCAAGTTCAATTCGGCATAATCGTGCAAGAGGAACTCATTCAATTGATAGTATGGTAGAAATTGTTCATACTTTATCAGAAACAGGGTTAAGTGATCAATGGATTATGGAAAATATGGGAATGGATAAAAATGAATTGATTCGATTAAAGCAGATTAGTGGCTTAGCTTCCTTGTTTAAAGACCGTGAATTTTCAAAAGGATGGGAAGAAATATAATAAGTGGTTGTAGTTAATATGTTGAATAAATAGTATAAGCTATTGTATTACTAATATATGCGATTTTATATAAGTTCATGGCAGTTTGGGGCGTTTATTTTATTTATCACTGTATCTTAGCAATTGAATATGAAAATGGAGCTTGGTGATTATATTTTTGGAAAATTTTGTGCATCTGATTTGTTAAAAAGAAAAATGAAAAAAATAAAGAATCCTTGAAGTAATGGTCGGATATTCTTCAAGGATTCTTTGGGTAATGAAATGAATCACAAGTTGTATAGAAAAAGATTTTTTAAAGCAAGAGTTGGTGTTTGCTGTATTTCCCCTTTTTAAGAGTTAGGATCATTACCCAAAAAAATTATAATATGCTTCATTTAAAAATATATCTAAAGATTTATATTTTATTTTTTACAAAAATGTATGAAGAATAATCACGTGTCAATAAGCTATTTAGTAATTTTTATAATGCCATTAGATGGATATTACTTGATTTTTTTTACAAGGATAGATGATTTTTTAGCTAACTTTTTGTCTTGATTATTATTTAAAACCTTCTTAAAGAAATTTAAAAGTCATTGCATAATTCATAAAGCAATGTCTGGCTTAATGGTTATTAAAATAAAATTGTTAAGCTGAAGCAAATTTTTTCTTGCAACTTTTTTGTAGTTGCAAAGTTAGGTTTGAAATAGAAATAAGGATGGAATCAAATTTATTTGTGTTAAACTTTGGCTATGAGTATGTAAAATATAGGGGATACACAAATAATTTAATTACATGAATAGTATATCTAATTTTAATCCTTTTATTTATTTGAATTAAATGTTTAACAAATGTATTGGCTATGGTCTTATTTTAAGATAAATGGATCAAAATAAATTTTCCTTTTTTTCTTGTATACAAAAAAATAGCAAAAAAAAAATACTTCTGTTCTCTAAGAACAGAAGACTGCAAAATAAGATAGTGAGAACACTAATGATTCAATATCAACAGTATTTATATCAAAAAATAATGGTTGTTTCAATATCTCTTATATGAAATTTAAATGTAAACTATAAAAAAATTACCCGCTCGATATACTCTGTCTGAAGACTTGGATACCAATGGTCAAGTACTTATTTCTCAATTGAAATCCTTAGATTTCAAAGAAAGAAAACTAAAAAAATTTGAGAATATAATCTTAAAAAAATATGGACAAAATTGGTCAAATCATTGGATATATTTTTTGATATAATTGATATAGCAAAAAACAAAAAGAAAGTCGATTCTATTTGTTATAGAATTGGCTTTCTTTACTAGCTTTCATAATGAACGAACGCTATTCTTATTCTAAGAGCGTTATATTTATGGAATATCAAGAAAAATGTCACTTTATGAACAGTAAAGAAAAAAGATCACTAAATGAATCAAAGGAAGTGTAGTTATTTGTCGAGCAAGAAAATTAAGATAGGAAGTCTCTATTCTTTTTGTATTCCAGGTATAACTGAAGAGGTTTCTGTGCGAGTTTTAGAAAAGTTGAACTATGAAAAACTCCCTTATCAAGACTATCTTGTCGAAGTAGTAAAATGTACGCCAAAGCAGCTCTCAGGAGTTAGAAAATATAATTATAAATTCATTGCGCGGGAACAAGAACTAAAAATAATCAAAAAATATGTAGAAAAAAATATTCAAATTGGAAAAATCTATTTTTGTGAAGTACCTGCATGTCCAGGAAAATTTGAAGTAGAAGTTTTGACAAGACTCCAAAGTGAAATTCCTGCACAATATGTTGTTCGTTTGATTCGTTGTCATATAAGACAACGTGAAGCTCTATTAAAAAAATATGGTAGACGATTTATTGTTTCTGAAGAAAACCTTTTATCAGAATCCTTCAATTTCAATTAACTTTCCTCACGTTATTCAGTCCCCCTATTTTCAAGTTCAGAATCCGTATGACAATCTGGACACCTTTTTGGTTAATAGTATAGAAAAAAACAACAATCTACTAATGTGTTTAACTAGGTAGTAGACTGTTGTTTTTGCATATCTATATAGTATAGGTGGAAAGTAAGGGTTTAGATAAAATAAGGCTAAGGCTGCAATTAATTCATTTGTAGATTAGGTTATAGTCTGGAAATAATATCTACAAACAAATTAATTACATGAATAGCCTCAAATCAAATAGTAAGATAGTAATTTTGCTTGTACTATACCATGAATGGTTAAAAAACCTATCACAACTTAGATACATAATATAGAAAATAAATTTGTTCTTTATTATTGATTGCCTTGTGACCATGAATCGTCGTACAGTATCTAGTATTTACCATTGAAAAGAAAAAAATTGAAAAAAACTTTTTGTTATAGCCAATGCAATGTATAACTCATGCAGCGATTGCTAATTATCATGGGATGATAGGACTATATATAGGAGTTCAGATATTTAACAAAAGTATTGGCTATGTATTTATTTTAAGATAGATTAGTCAAAATAATTTTTGTCTTTTTTCTTGTATACCAAAAAAAATAGTATAAAAAATACTTCTGTTCTTAGAGAACAGAAGTATGCAAGGTGTTTAGCATGATTTTGGAAAAAACGATAGATCATCTATCAACAGCATTTATATCAAAAATTTTTCCTTGTTTCAATAATTTTGCTCGGAAATCTATCAACAAAAACCTAAATAAAGTGTTATGATGAAATTATCATACAAATCAAATCTATTTTGATAGATCAGTTTTTTTATTATTAATTATCGTTTATATAGGAGTGCTCGACTTGAAAAAAATTGAAATAGGAGATATCTATTATTATAAAACACCTGGAATTCCTGGATACTTTCAAGTAAAAATCATTGAAAAACTAAAAAGTAGCGGTTATGTTGCACAAGCAATCTCTTATACAAAAGAACAGGCGGTATTTTTAGAAAAAGACGATTTTAAATTAAATGTGAGAGGAACACTGTTACTAGATGAAAAACGATTCAAGAAAGAAATGAAAATAATTTCGGATCAGTTGGAAATACAGAAATTGCGTAAGGAAATCAAATCAAAAATCAATGATTATTTACGTAAAGAAGACAAAAACAGAGGTACGATCAAGGAATTAATCCAAAAAGGAATTATTAATATACAAAGAGAGATTCAATTGCTTGAAAACTTAGGAGATTCTGTTTTTTCTGATCAAGCCATTATCATAGGAAATAAATATAGTTACTTTTTAGTAGAATTCGATCAATTACTAGAGGTAGAAGTTCTAAATAAATTAAATCAACAACAATATTTTGTTCAATCCAATCACTATGATAGTTTAGAATATGAAAAAATATTTATTGCTGAAAAAGAACAATTAATAGGTAAGCCTTTCTGTTTATTCTAAAAGAAAAATCTATATTTCATTGCCAGCTCTAAAATATATTTAATAGTAAAATTCTTTAATAAATAATATTTCCACAAAATTTATAATTTTAAAATTAGATTCTATAAGTATGAACTTAGGTATAGTTATATTATGATATTTTTTCATGAATTATTTTTCTAAAAGTTTGTACGTATAATTTTTTTGAGTATATTTTTTGTTTATTACTAGTTGTCAAAATGATTTCAGATTCTTGTATTTTTAGTTTATAAAAAAGATCGTATTGATATTTTCGCTTTTAAAATATCAATACGATCTTTTTTGTATATTGTACTACTAGTAGTACAATATACAAAAATTATTTTTTGTTTTTTTTCTTGTCACGGGATTCATAAGTTTTCATATACATATCGAACATAATCCTCTGTTCTTGACTCATAGAATTCTCTAGCCTATTTAACAAGCTAGCAATTAAATCATCCTGTGTTTCAAAATCTAATGTGTTTTGTAATGCATTAACGCGATTAACATTGTATTTTTGAATTCTAATTGTCCCATAAATTTTATTTTTTTTAGGTCTTCCAACTTTTCGTTCTGTGATTTTGCTTTCTTGATGGACTTCTTGATTTTGCTTTTCTGAAAACTCTTCAATATTAAAAGTTTTTTTTGGTTTAGACGTTTCTGTTTCAGGAATTTCTCGTGTATTTTTTTTTCGTGAAGGATCTTTTTTGAATTGTTTAACCATAATTATTCTCCTATTCGTTGAAGGAATTCATCAGTAATTTCAGCATAAAAGTCATGTAGTTTGACATCATGGAAGTCCCATTTGTCTGTGAATTCTTTGTCAGCAATGCCGGTTCTGTCATAACCTTTTAAACGTTCCATGTGTCTTACTATGTGAGAAAAAACATATTTTTTACCAAAGCTTTCTAAGGCATCTTTGATTATTTGATTATCTACACCAGAATCGTTTTTCATTAATACAGGCAATACTCCAGCAATATCAAAATCTACAGCAGAATATTTATTGTAAAATGTTTGAGCATATTCCCAGAAAGCTTCTGCACCGTCTAAAGATCTTTGTTGAGTCTGTAAAACGATAATTAAAAAATCTGAAGTATATAAAGCTGTATTAGTATATAAAGATATAGTTGGTGGACAATCAATAATGATAAAATCATAATCTTCTTCAACTTCTTTAAGAAGATTTCCGAAATGGGCAATTCTTTTTTCTTTATAATTTTCTTCAGTTGCAGGATAAATAAGTTCCATATAATCAGGATAGTCAACAAAATCTATATGTGAAGGTAATAAATCAAGATTTGGCATAATATTGACAATCGCACTCGATAATTCTTTTTCTTGAATTGCTACCATCATAGTTTTCTCATTTGGCATTTCTGATTTATGCATTCTAGTATAAGTTCTATTAAGTAATTGAGTAGAATTGGATTGAGGATCTAAGTCGCAAATTAATACTTTTTTTCCTTTTTTGGCTGATTCATAGCCGAACATTACTGAATTCGTAGTTTTGCCTACTCCACCTTTAAAGTTTCCAAATACAATTTTTTTTGCCATATTTTTCGCTCCCGATCATATTTTTTTACTACATAAACTATTTTATCATACTTATTTTTTTACTACAATAATTATTTTATAAATTTACTATTTGTATATTGTACTATTTGTATATCTTACTATTTGTATATTATACTATTTGCATACAAATAGTATTTGTGTTACCCCAAAAAAGCATTGATATAACTAAAAATATTTTTTGTATATTGTACTATTTGTATATCTTACTATTTGTATATTGTAATATTTGCATATTATACTATTTGTGTATTGTACTATTTGTATATAGAAATAAAAAAAAACTATCTAAATTAGATTTAGATAGTATAATTAATTTAAATTTGATGGTTTACAAGTTTATTCCAAACATGGTATTGTCATAAATGAAAAATACATAAAAATAGAGACGGAAATAATTGACTTTGGTCGGATCAATTATTTCTGAATCACATGACCCAAACTCATGTGTTCGCGCTCGTCTCAATAAATAATTAAGTGGTCTACCAAACCACTTAGTTGTTTTACAAATGTGCATTGATTATAGCACATTTTAGACGAGCAATTCAATAGATATAGGTATATTTTTCTAGGTTTTTAAAGGAATTTAAACCGAATATTGAAGGAGAACGCAGAACAATTTTTAAGATTGTCGTGTGTTCTCTTTTTTAATACAATTCGGAGGAAATTTTTGATATGAAAAGCCTAAATCATTGTTATACTACATTGTTAAAACAAGGCATTCGTACATACAAATATCGAAATAGCACCATGAAGCCTGTTGGATATGAGAATACTAATAGGAATGGTGCAATCTTTGCGTACCGAAGTAAAAAATTGATGAATGCAGGACGTGGAATGGTTATCACGTCTGAAGAAGCGATTCTAGAAAATGAGTTAAAGTTAACACATTGGACTCCAAACGTTTATCGTTACGGAACATATGCAGACGAAAATCGAACGGTTGTCAAAGGACACTCAGAAAAAAATTTAAGTCAAATTAATACTTTCGTGGTGGATATCGATTCTAAAGAAAATCACCAGGGAGAAATTGTTTTGGCTTGTATCGATGAGTTAGGTTATATGCCAACCATGATTTTAGAATCTGAACATGGTTACCAAGTTTATTTTGTGCTGAAAACACCTGCTTTTGTGACGAAAAAGAGTAATTTCAAAGTAATTGAGGTAGCAAAACGTATTTCAACTGCTATTCGTACACAATTGGCTAATCAATTAACAGGTATTGATGTAGGGTGTAACCATTTTGGTATTGCTCGATTCCCTAATAGACAAAATATTGTGTTCTGCGAATTAGAAAATCAATATTCTTTTTCTGATTGGTTAAATTGGTCAATGAAAATGGCTTCTAATCAGAAGACTGAAGAGGAAAGAAATGCTAAATTAGTTGTCTTTCCTGAGAAAAAAGAGTATCGACAAGTTGATGAACCGTGGTTTGATTTATTATTGCGCAAAGCAAATATTATCGGTGGAAAAGGTCGATTAGGACGGAATAACGTGATTTTTACCCTTTCTTTAGCATATTATTCTTCGGGTTATGGTCAAGAAACTTGTGAATATAACATGTTTGAGTTTAATGAACGATTAAACGAGCCGTTGACTGAAGGCGAAGTAAGAAAAATTGTTAAAAGTGCGTATTCTGGCAACTATCAAGCAGCTAATCGTGACTTTATTTTAGAATTGTGCCAGGAATGGGTAGCTCCAGATATTCAAAAAAAAGAATTATTTATCCAACGTCGTGGTTGGTGGAAGTTTAAGAAACCACGAGAACAGCGAGAATATAGTCATAAACATGAATGGCAAGAAGATATCATGCGCTATCTAAGCGAAAAAAGTGATATTCAAATGCCTTATTTGAGACTGTCTAAAAAAGAATTAGCGAAACAATTAAAGATGCCATTAAGAAGTCTAGATCGTGCATTAAGTGCCTTAAAACAAGAACACAAAGTGTTCTACCATGTCAAAAAAGGGCGTGGTGGAGGGCTTTTGCTCGCTTCTGTACGTGTTTTGTTTGCAAGCTTGATTCAAGCTAAGAAAGAAGAAAAAGAAGCCTTTATTCAAGGGATTCTTGCGCAATTTAAGTTAACAGTTGATGAATGGCAACGAACTATCAAACAATTATTACCTGAGAAAGAAAAACGAGAAATCAGCTTATTTGAGGTGGATACAGGTTAAAAAAATAAAAGACGCCAATTGCCTTTTACAATATATCTTTGATACTTGCTTAGTATTTTATGCATGTTTAGCTTATTCTTTTCAGGTGTTTTTCCTTCTTTTACTTGTTGCTTCTGTGCTATTATTACATTTGTAATTATATCTAATTTATTTGAAGGAGTGATTCTGAAGATTATGAAGTTGTACGTCTATTGTCATCCGGTTAATGTTTATATTTTGCGATATTTAGGAATGCCGGTGGAACAATTTTGTGAGCTTTATGGTTTTAATCAGGGTACTGTCGCTAGTTGGGTAACAAGGGAGCGGAAGGTTGAGACGTTGCCTGCGTCATTTATTTATGCTTTGTCTTTGGCTTCTAGTCGTAGTATGGGGGAAATCTATGAGGAATTGTTAAAACTACAAGATGATTATTATCGTTATCGTGAACGAGTAGGGTTTAAGAAGGGAAAGAAAGTGAAAAAACGTTTAGATTAGTATTAGTTAAATTTTAAATATTACAAATGTTATAAAAATTATTGTTGATTTTATCATAATTAGTTATTAGAAATTCATTATATGAAATCATAATCGTTTGTTTTGAATTCAAAATCGTACAGAGCAGAAGCATAATCGTTCGAGTGAACACTTGTTCCCTAAAAATAATTATGCTATTCTGTTTTTGTAAAAATTTTTACAAGAAAAAACGGTTTATTTCCGTTGACTTAGTACAATAAAAAAATATATGTTATTTTTTGGTTTTTAATTTTTTGTACGGAAATAAATATGTAATCCTTATTTTTCAATTGATAAAGCAGCTGTTCAAATTTATTCATGAATGAATGAACTTGTGAATAAAGGAGGGCGAAAGCCTACTGTTATCGATTTTTAAAAGTGAAAAAAATAAAATGATAAATTTGTTTGCAGATTGCGAATGAATATGTTATCGTTTTTTTAGTGATTTTAAAAATAAAATGAATATTAAAAGTAAATATACTTTTTTTGTTATAATGCGTTGCTGTGCAATGTAGAGCCTAACAAAAAAAGGAGCTGGTTATGAAACCTCGCCCAGAAAGACTCTCACCTCTTTCTAGGGTCATAAGTTTCTAACCGGACCGTTCCGAAACAAAGCAATCAACGGTTCTACTCCTTTTTAGTTACAGGTTTCCCTGCAACACGGACAATGATACCATAAATTTAAGTTAATGAACAATCTTGTATTTTATACTTGGTCTAGTATTAATGAAATTTTATGTTGTAGTGTATCTAAAAAAGTATTTTTAGGTGCAGTGTGTATTTGGCTTGTGTTTGAATCAGAGGTTCTGTAATTCGGAGAGAAACTGTTATTGCTTCTTTGGAAGTAGTAGCTAGTTTCTCTCTTTTTTTGTTGGGTTCTGCATTGTTCAACAACATGTTGAGCAATGATAGTTTAATACTTTTAAAGGAGTTTAAATAATGTCTGAAAGGTTTTGTACAGTTGAGGATCTACAGCGTCAAGCAATTACGATCAAGCTTTATAACAACAGTGTTTGGGCTAATTTAGGGGACGGACGATTTATTAATCGTCAAACAAAGCAAATCCGACCAATTTCTTTGCTTTATCGTTCCACTCGAACCGTTGTTGGAGCTAATTATCAAGTGATTGCGAAACGTAAAAAGAAACGAGCAGGACTCATTTTTCTGGAGAGACCTTACAAAGCAAAATATGCGTAAGGACATAAAGATTTTTCTTGTTTGCAAGTAATTCTTTTTACTTGTGAACACTCTTGTTCCTTGAAAACTAAATAAAAAGAACACAATTTAAGGGTGTAAGAAAACCGTCTGGTTTCTAAATGAGGAGGTGCAAAAGATTTAGAAGGAGATAAGAATGTTTTCTTACCAGTCGTAGATATTCTTGCTGTCTAATCTACGGTCGTGTTTGGAAGGACAGTGCCTGAAGGCGTAGTGAACCTTTGGGATAATTTTGTGAAGGCAAGTTGTGTAGAAATAAGTAGCACAGGTAAGGGTTACGGTAGTAACTATCTGTTAGCAGAAGGACTTCTGATACTTGATTCATTTCAAACAAGTTGTGATTCACAGGTTGAGCATTTACCTAACATGCCAGGTTATCGTTTTACCTAACAACGAACACTATATTTTCTTTGATTACTTGTAAACAAGAGAAATTTTTACTAGGAGGTGTTCAAATGACGGAAATTCAACGATTGATTTATTTTTTAGAATCTGGAAAACGCAAGGAAATTTCGATGTCTGAATATATTTCTCTGCAAAAGAGGGGACAAAAATGGTCAGAAAGACGTTATCGCCAGTTATTGGCTGAATTATCAAGAAGTAGCGCGTTCCCTCCAAATTATCAAAAAGATCAAAATGGTCAGATAGTCCGTATTCTAAAACTAAAAACTGTTAGTTAAATTTTATAAAGAAATAAGGAGTTTATGTGATGAATTATATGTATTATTCCTTAGGAGATGGATTTAACGTAAATCAGGCAGTATTACCTTTTTATTTTGTTTCATTTATAATCAGTCTATAAAAGAAATGAGCTGATACAACATGGAATTAGATACAAATAATCATTCAGTATTCCTCCTGTATTATCACCTTGTCTTAGTAACGAAATATCGTAGACAAGTGATTGATGATGAAATATCTGATTATGCTAAAGCAACTTTTGAACGAATAACAAACCGTATCACATAACTTTAGTTGAGTGAAATCATGATAAAGACCATATTCATATCATGTTCAAACCCCAACCTAAAACAGAGTTGACAAAATTTATCAATGCTTATAAAAGTGCCAGTTCACGTTTGATAAAACGAGACTTTCCAAGGGTCAAGAAGTTTCTTTGGAAAGAAATATTCTGGTCTAAAAGTTTTTGTCTTTTGACAACTGGTGGTGCGCCAATTGATGTGATTAAGAAATATATTCAAAATCAAGGAAACAATCATAGATAGAGAGCAGGTGAACCTTATGGAGCGGCTAAAAGCATACAAGTTTAGATTATATCCAACTGAAGAACAAGAAATATTCTTTGCCAAGTCTTTTGGTTGTGTTCGTAAGGTTTACAATCTAATGCTTGATGACCGAATGAAAGCTTACGAAGAGGCTAAAAACGATTCATATAAAAAAATGAGTTTTCCAACGCCAGCAAAATATAAAAAAGAATTTCCATTTTTGAAAGAAGTGGATAGTCTGGCTTTAGCGAATGCACAACTTAACCTAGATAAGGCGTACAAGAACTTCTTTCGCGATAAATCCGTCGGATTTCCTCGTTTCAAAAGCAAGAAAAATCCAGTTCAAAGTTACACAACCAACAATCAAAATGGAACAATCGCTTTGATTGATCATAAATTTATCAAAATTCCTAAGTTGAAGTCTTTAGTCAAAATTAAGCTTCATAGACAATCTAAAGGAATGATCAAATCTGCTACAATATCACGTCATTCAAGTGGTAAATATTATATTTCCTTATTGTGTAAAGAAGAAATAATTGAGATTCCTAAAACTAATTCTGCTATTGGAATTGACCTTGGTATAACTGATTTTGCCATTCTTTCTGACGGTCAAAAAATTGATAATAATCGATTCACGTCAAAAATGGAAAAGAAACTCAAACGTGAACAACGTAAGTTGTCTAGACGTGGTCTTTTAGCTAAAAAGAAGGGTATCCATCTATTCGAAGCTAAAAACTACCAAAAACAAAAACGTAAAGTCGCTCGTTTGCACGAAAAAGTAATGAATCAACGTACTGATTTTCTGAATAAATTGAGTACAAAAATTATCAAAAATCACGATATTATTTGTATTGAAGACTTAAACATAAAAGGTATGTTGCGTAATCATAAACTAGCAAAAAGCATTTCTGATGTTTCTTGGTCAAGTTTTGTGACTAAGTTACAATACAAAGCTGACTGGTACGGACGTGAAATCATCAAAGTGGATAAATGGTTTCCATCAAGTCAAATTTGTTCAGAATGTGGACATAAAGATGGCAAGAAATCTCTCGAAATTCGAGAATGGACTTGTCCTATTTGTCATGCTCATCACGACCGAGATATCAATGCTAGTATCAATATTCTGACCGAAGGTCTAAGAATACAAGCGTTGGCTTAGATATAATCAAGAACCGTAGGAACTACGGGGATAGCTTGGTAAATAAGAGACACCGCTGTTAGTAAAGAAATACGCTATCAAGTATGCTCTCTTCCCAAGAAGCTCCCACTTCAAGCGTTAAGAACCGTTAGATTTAGCTAAGTGGTGAGTAGTTCACTAAATTATTGTTTTCATTATTTTTATCTGTCATAACTATAGTACTCCTATCTCAAATAAAAATTAGAATAACTTCACTTTCGATTTCTAACGATTATGAACCCAAATAAGCACTTTATGAATTCAATAATTAACGAAAATGAAGTTATGTTATAATTTGCCCGACGAAATAGGTTAGAGTTATGATTTGCTAAAAATATTTATAATCTATTTTATTTGATAAGAAAAGTATTTATTTCCTTTTTTTGCTAAACCAAAAACTTCCCCGATTTTTAAATCTTTTGGAGAGTAATGAAGTGTTGGAATTTCAAATAAATTATTTTTCTTATCAGTGATGTTAATTGGAAATTGAATGTCTTCTCTGTCTTCAGGAGAAAGAATGGCAATTTTTTTGTTTTGGAAAAGTACTGTAGTAATTTGTGTTTTTCCTAAAACTTGTATATCCGCGCCTTGACAGGCTTTGACTTTATCTAAAGATGGATAGCGATGATTAGATTGAACAACCGAAGAAGAAGTTTCAACGGTTGATTGACTATTTGTTTCTGTTTTCTTTGACAGAGAAAAAGCAATGATGAGTACAGATATAAGTAAAATACTTAGTAGTAAGGTTATGAGTGATTTATTCTTCATAAGTTACAAGCTCCATAAATAAAATTGTTTTTTCAATGTAGAAGCAGAAACGACTTATTGTTGTTTCTGCTTTTTAGCTTTCAATTTTTTAGCGTAAGCTTCGACGTCACTTTTTAAATATAATCTTACAAGTGATGTTGCAGGATCTCCGTCAAATTCTAGAAAAGGAGTTAGTACTTTTCTATTTATTGCTTGAGAAATACCGGCATAACTTTGACCAGTAATCTTAGCAGCTCCTCTTCTAGTAACGAGATTTTCCTGAGCCCAAGCTTGAAATGATTCAATCGCTTCCTTATCCAATATAGCCACCTCTTTTTCTTATGATCATAAGTTTATTATATCAAAAGAAAAAATTTTTTCAAAAACCTGTTTACAAATGATTATAAGTTTAGTATCATAAGTTTATAATCATAGAGAAATTTATTAAAGAAAGTAGGAATGGTAAAAAATGAAAATATTAAAAGTATTAGCAATCGGAGTTACAGTTGGGGGAATTGCATTAGCAACTGCTCATGAGAAAGTAGATGCAGCAGAATGGACACCACGTACAGTAGAACAAATTAAAGCAGATATGAATGGTAACGAATATACAATCGTTTGGGGAGACACTCTAAGTGCAATTAGCCAAGCAACAAATATTACCGTACAAAAATTAGCAGATATGAACGAGATTGCCAACGTAGACTTGATCTACGCAGGCAACAAGTTAGTTTTTGATGGGTTTGATGGGAATGTTGTAAGTGTTCAAAATAGCAATGGAGAAACAATTGCACAATCAGTAATTGAAAATGAAGACAAAGTGGTTGAAAATCAACCAGTAGGACAACCAGTACAAGATACAACTAATTCAGCAACGCAATCTGAAGTAACACCTTCAGTTGATAATACAGTTGCAGATAATACACAAACTGGTGGTCAAACTGGAAATGCAGGAGTAACAACACCAAGTACACCTGAAAACAATGGTGGAACGACTCAAACACCGACACAACCAGATAACAACCAAAATGGTTCAAATAATGGTCAAACAACACCTTCAAATCCAGGAAACAATAATGGCGGAACAACAACACCTTCAGAACCTAGTCAACCAGATAATGGTGGTACAACAACGCCAGAAAAACCATATCCATTAAATCCATATACTGGTACAGGAACACAATACAATACTGAAGCAGAAGCAACTGCAGCAGGAGAAGAGTACATGAAAAACAATCCTAATCCTTCAGGTGGATATAGAATTGTAGATGAACTATGGAGCGATGGAACTTATAAATTCTATTTAGAAGTTTATTAATAAGAAAGAGAGCTTACTTTTAAGCTCTCTTTTTTGTTTAAAGGAGTGAAGTGATGAGGTGTAGAGATCCTTAAATAATCTAATTAAATATATTTGATATTAAACGCATACCTTAATCGGATGCGTTTTTATTTTTGATTTGTTTATTAGGAGGAATTTTAGTGAAATCGAAGAAAACATTAAAGATAGCTAATTGGCTTATGGTATTGTTAACGCTAGGTCAAGTATTGATTGGGTCAAGTGCTAGTTTTGCAGAAGAAATTACTTCTGATTCGACTTCAATCGTTCAAAAAGATACTTCTAGTGAAGAACAGAAACAAGTCGAATCGACACAAGGAACAAGTACTGTTACAAAAGAAACTGAATCGGAAAATCCTGAAAATTTTACCATAGAAGATGAAAACAGTAAAAGTGAAAATGCCAATGCGAATGACAGTCCTAAACAAGTGAATCAAATGCCTGTCTTAAAGAATGAAGATATTCAAACAGAAATTGATAACTTGTTATCAGAAAATGGTTTGTCAATTGATGAATCAGGCAAATTTCATATTACCAATGAATCTTCTTATAGAGATAATCTATTTGAAGTTATGCAAAAAATTGATTCATTAAGACAACAAAGCAAAGAACAAGCACGTGCGGTTCTTTCATATGGTTTATTATTGGGACGTGGAAACGGTGTTGTGGTTGTTCCTGCTAATGAAAATCTTTCTGCCGTTCGATTTACACGAAATAATGTAACTGAATATGGATGGTATGGTAAGAAAACAGCAGACGGACGTGAAGCTTACTGTATTGAACCAGGTGTACCATTAAATACTGGTAATAATCCTGGATATGTTATTTCAGAAGCAAACAGTGATCGTGCAGTAAAAGCTTCTTTAGTAGATTACTATGGACATTACAAACAACCTTCATTAGCTAATAAATTCTATACAGAATCATTGATTAATGAAGTAATGAATGGTTATACAACGACAATTCACTCAGATATCAATGGTCAGGTTAGTCAAGCTGGCTATGAAGCATTTAAAAAAGATGTAATGACTAAAGTCAATACATTCTATACAACTCCAAGTTTTGTGAGTAAGACAATCAATTTAAAAGTTGGTGAGAGTAAAACTTTAACTGACAATAAAGGTGTTTTAAACTACTATCAAGTAATTGATAATAAAGCAAATGTAGGATATAAGATTGAAAATAATAAACTTATATTGAATGCCAAAAATGATAGTAAAGAAAATGGAACTATTCGCTTTAGATATCTAATTGACGAAAAGTATCAAAGACCTGCTTTAGTTTATGATTCTCCTTTTTTACAAAATGTATTTGTAGGTGGAACAAAAGATCCTAAATATTTTGATCTTACTATAAAGGTACAAAAAAATGGCGAATTTCAAATCAAGAAAATCGATAAAGAAACTGGAAAAGCTGTACCTGGTACAAAATTCAAACTAGAATATAGTAATCTTCCAGCAGGTACAACTGCGCCAAAAGAAACAGAAGTGACTACTGATAAAAATGGGGTAACACCAAAAATTGAAGCGCCACATGGTACACATGTGAAAGCAACAGAAATTTTCGTTCCAGCACCTTACGTTTTAGGGTCTGCGATCGGCGATTCTGACGTGGTAGAAGGCGATGTAGTCGCAAATAAAACTATTACGTTGACACAACGTAACCAACAAGCAAAAGGTCAAATCAATATTGAAAAATCCGGTGTATATGGTAAAGATATGTGGAACGACAACTATTCTTTAGAAGGAAATGTGTTTGAAATCCATGAAAATGATGCAAAAGGAAAAGTTGTCGCAACAGTTACAACAGACAAAAATGGACACGCAGAAACTAATAAAGAATTGCCTTTAGGCACTTATGTAGTGACTGAAAAAACAGCTTCTAACGGTTTTGCAAATACTTTCAAACCGGTTGAAGTAGAAATCAAATACGCTAATCAATCTACTGCTGTCATTGTAAAAAATATTGAAGGTACGAACCAAGAAGTGACAGGATCAACTGTATTAACAAAAGTTGATGCTGAAACAGGTTCAGAAACACAAGGACAAGCAACATTTAATGGCGCTCAATACGGTTTATTTCATGAAGACGGAACACCAGTCAAATGGTCAGAAGCCTTTAAACCAGAATATGTGGAAGGTAACAAATTAGAAGGTGACGAAATCGCCTTTGAAATGACTGATAAACTTCAAAAAGCTAGTGTAAAACACTTAGCACTAGGAAAATATTACTGGAAAGAAACAAAAGCGCCAGAAGGTTACCAAATTGACAATACAAAACGTGAATTTGAAATCACTTATAAGGATCAAGATACAAAAGTCATTGCAACAGAATCTACTTCAAAAGAAAATGTTGTGAAATTTACGTTAGATGGCTTTAAATATGTAGAATCTAAAACAGGTAGCACAAAATCTGGTTACAACGGAATCGAGTTCAAATTAACACCAATCAATGATACAAAAGGAGAAGCAATCACTACAAAAACTATCACAAACGAAGATGGTTATGACGGCTACTTTGCATTTGAAGGTATTCCTTACGGTGACTATGAATTAACAGAAGTGAAAGCCCCAGAAGGCTATCAAATCATTAAACCACTAACGATTACTTCTGATTTTGACGCAGAAAAACGTGAATATACGTTTACTGTGACTGAAAAAGGTCAAAAAGAACCTTTAAAAGTCTTAACTGTTTCTGAAGAAGAAATCAACAATGGATCAAATGTGATCCAATTAAGTAAATTGTTTATCACAAACAACTTAGTCAAAGTACCAACAATCCGTACTTTAGCGACTGTAGATGGCGAAAAAACATTCACGCCAGCAAAAGATATACCAATGCACGATGACATTTTCTTGGGTAACTTGATTAAAGATGACAAATACAACCTAAAAATAAAACTTTGGAGAATCCAAAACGGAAACTACGAAAAAGCACAAGTTGTATTTGAAACAGATAAAGATTTTATCGCTCAAGCAGAAAATGAAAAAGAAGTGATCGATACATTGGTAGATACTTCGAAAGACGATGAAAACACAAGTTACGTGTGGACAGAAGAGCTTTTCGATAAAACTGGTACAAAAGTGGCTGAACACAATGATTTATCGAATAAAGATCAAACAGTGACACCAAAAATTGAGAAAAAAGAAACGGTGAAACCAGTTGTTTCAAACAAAACAAACACACCAACAAGCAAACCTACTCAAATAGCTGCGAAAGCAAGTATTCCTCAAACTTCAGGTGAATTGAATGGTGCAATGGTATTTGTTGTATTTGCCGTAGTAATGGTGATTGCTGTAGGTACTTTTGTTCATATGAAAAAACGAGGTTCAAACAAATAAAATCAAACTAGGCTAAACGTCTGAATAAGGCGTTTAGCTCATTATATTTAATTTGTATATTCCTTTTTTATTTGTAAAATTTATTTGTATGAATAGAAAAGGAGTACTTTTATGATCAAAATGATTAGTTTAGTAATTATTCAAATAATTTCAATTATAGGAGGTGTGCTTTCAGCCATTAATATGACAAGAACGTTAAATGAACGTAAAATCTATAGTTCTCAAACAAAAAATCTTTTTTTAAATGTCTTGAATTATTCATTGGCTTCAAATGAGCTATTGATTTATCACTTAAATACTTCTAATGCTCCTGTCAAAACAATGGAAGTTTATGTAACAGAATTAGAGACTATGAAGATCAATTACCAGTTATTAAATTCGATTGATTTAACAAAAGTTTCCATTCATTATCAAAAAAATATTCAAGGGTACATGTATCACTATCAACGTTATTTAGTTAGTGTAGAAGAATATCTAAAACGATTAAAAAATAGAAGTGACTATTTGAAAGAGATTTTAGAAGGAAAACACAAGTATGAATCGATTGCTTTTACAAAATTCATTTCTGGAAATCAGGAAACTCTAGAACAAGCAAAACAGGAGTTTTTAAATAGTGAATATGGTATTGATTATATTCTGATAGAAGATGGAAGTGTTCTAAAATCTCTCTTTCTTAATTTTTTAGAGGAATCAAGGAGTTTATTTCAAGATATTTTGCAGGCAACAGAATCAGGAAAGATTTCTCAACATGTTGAGATTCAACAAATATTTACGGAGTTTTTTGCAAAAAATTTAGAAATAAAAAAAGAAGTTTCTTCTTAATTTGACTGTGAGGAAGCAATTGTGGAACAAAAAATAAATAAAAATAGTTTAAAGCAAGAATATCGTTATTTAATAATTAATCTTTATTGTAAGTTATGTACTTTTTTTGTTGGAAAAGATGATTTAGGAGAAAATAGAAACTTCCAAAACTATGAACAAAGCAATGATTGTTCATGAAAAAAATCTTAAAATTTTTTTCAATTATTTGGTTATTACTTGGTTTTTCTATTGTAGGATCAACGATTTATGGTTATTATCTTTTACAAAAAAATGATAATCGTAGCAGCGTATTAAGTTTTCCAATACAAAATGAAAAACAAGTAGAGGAAAATCAACAAGCTAAAATCACTGATTCTTTATTTGATCCTGAATCAATTCAACCCGTACATGCAAAAGATTTTGCAAATGCCCAATTACATTATGAAGAAATTATCAATCAATGGGGGATTGGTTCGATTTACATACCTAGTTCAATTGTTCAAACGAAAATTTTATCGGGTATGAGTAATGATAACTTAATGGTAGGTGTTGGCACGTATCGCTCAGAGCAACGATTAGGAAAAGGCAATTATGTGTTATTGGCTCATAATCTTACGCAAGGCGGTGGCGTATTAAATAATATTCGCCAAACCGCAATAGGTTCATTGATCTATGCTACAGATTTTTCAAAAATTTATGAATATCGAGTAACCATGAATCAAGTGGTAAATCAATCAGCAGGAGAAGTGCTAAATGAGCCAAAAGAAAATGAAAAACCACTGATCACACTTATTCGTTGTGAAGGAGGATTGAATACGGATAAACGTGCGGTTGTTCAAGGAGAATTGATTTCTTCCTATTCTGCTAGTGAAGCAAATAATGATTTGAAGGAAAGGCTAGGGCTTATTTCTGTTGTTAAAGACCAAGAAGAATCAGTAAAGTCTTCTAATACAACAGAATCAAATCTTAATAAACACCAAACCAATTCAAACAAACATACTAATCCTTCAGCAAATATAAATGAAAAAAATAGGGTACTGAAAGAGAGTCAAGATGTTTATTCTTCTTTTCAAAGGTACTGTATTTGGTTGGTAAAAGAGCTTAATAATATTGGAGTATTATTGCTTTTTTCTTTTATCTACCTTTTTGTATTGATATCTATGCTATATATGAACCATAAATAACTTTTCACTTTATATACAATTAAACTAAAAAAAATGGAGGTTATGGAATGAAAAAAACAAGTAAACTATTATCAGCAATGTTACTGCTAGGGCAAATGGTAGGTTATACACCTAATGTTCTAGCAGACGAAGAACAGCCACAACTAACGACGGAGCAAACAACTAATGTTACTAACACAGAAACAACAGATCATTCAACGGAGACAGGAGAAACAGCTTCGTCTACAACGGATGAAATTCAAGAATCAGTTGATTCTACGACAGATTCAACCCAATCGTCTGAATCAGAAAAAGAAGAAACTGATACGACTGATTCGAGTTCAGAAGCGACCTTGCCAGAACAACAACCTTCAGAAAACAAACCTGTTGAAAAACCTGAGCAACCAGAACAATCTGAACGCCCAATAGAAAAACCAACGACTAAACCTAATGATTCAGTGAACCAAAAACCGACTCAACCGACTCAACCGTCTAAACCTGTGGAAGTTGTACCTGAACAACCCAAACAGTCAGATACACCGCAAGTTTCTACAGAAAAGGAAGAAAAATCAGAAGAACAAGCACAACCAGTTCAAGAAGAGCCAAAAAGCTATCATCAAGCACCAACAGCACCGATTCAAGAAATAGTGCCTTCAAGTAAACAGGATAACGAAGGCAATATTCATTTTGAAAAAGATGAATCAGTAGAAAGCTTTATTCGTAAAATTGGAGAATCTGCTCGAAAAATAGGTCAAGAAAATGACTTATATGCTTCTGTTATGATTGCCCAAGCCATTTTGGAATCAGCTAGTGGGCAAAGTCAATTAGCACAAGCACCAAATTACAATTTGTTTGGAATCAAAGGCACACATAATGGAAAAGGTGTCTCTTTTGCGACACAAGAAGATTTAGGTGATGGGACACTTTATACTACTCAGGCAACTTTTAGACAGTATGAGAACTACGAAGACAGCTTAAATGACTATGCTCAACTATTAAAAGAGGGCTTAACAGGAAATAGTCATTTTTACGATGGAGTTTGGAAAACAAATGCAAAAACTTATCAAGAAGCAACGAAATTCTTAACTGGCAGATATGCAACAGATACAAAGTATGACCAAAAATTAAATGGTTTGATCGAAACATATGATTTAACCACATATGATAAAGAAGTAGCAGGGCCGCAATTAAGTAAAGAAGGGTATATCGTACCAGTGAAAAACTATACGATTTCAAGTCCATTTGGTACTCGTGGGGGAGAATTTCATAGAGGTCTTGATTTAGCAGCAGCACAAGGCGAGCCAATTTACGCTAGCAAAGCAGGAACAGTGGTTAAAGCCGAGTTTCACCCTTCTTGGGGGAATTATGTAGCCATTGAGCATGAAGATGGTACAACGGCTTTATACGCCCACCAACAAGAATATCAAGTGGAAGTGGGAGACCACATAAAACAAGGTCAAATTATCGGTTTTGTTGGTTCTACTGGAAATAGTACAGGTAGCCACTTACACTTTGAACTTTGTATAGATAATACTTTAGTTCAATCACAATTAGTTGATCCGGAAACAGTCTTATTTTAAAAATAAGACTGTTTTTTTATCACTATTCTAATTTATTATTTAAGGAGATTTTTTAATGAATTTAACAGAAGCAAATAATTTATATAAAAAAGAGGAACTGTTATTGGGAGAAGATCAACAGTTCCTTTTAGTTTTTCTAAAAGATATAGTTAAAGTTCCAGTATCCAAAAAATTGAAAAAAGGACACCGTAGTTTAATTGAAAAAGAATATAGTTATCATATTCCTAAAGAATCAGTTGAGAAGAATCCTTTTTATTCTTCTCAACTTCCACATGTCAGATATGTTAAATGGCTACACATTTTAAATGAGCAAAAACAAATAGTTCAAAAAGTTCCAATTTTAAAAGTTTTTCAAACAAGACGCGGTGGGTTAACTTGCTGTATTGATCGAAAAACTTTTACACAAGAAATGGATAAAAATAAAAATGATTCAATTAAAAAAAATCGACGATCCAATTCGATTAACTGATTATTTAAAAGAATATGAGTGTCATATTCAATATATCTTAGAAAATATGACATTTGTTAATTTAACAGATCAAGCTACTCAAAAATTGTTAAAGATGGAAATAATTCGAGCAGAAACGATTTGGTATACGTATTATGAAACGAACTTTCGTGCACCAGATTATCATTTTTTACAAAATGAAATCATTGATTTTGGTATCTTTCGATTGCCTTTTTTTGAACAGACTACACAAGAGGAAGAAGGTGATTGGATTAGTGCCGATAATTTTGTTCATCGCTATATCGTACGTTTGAGAGAAGAAAAATGGCTTTCTTCTCTTTTTTTTGCACCAGAAGATCTCACATTTATTGAACGATATACAAAAAAGAAAGCAAAAGATTATTTTCAAGAACGAGATCAATATGTTCCAGGATATGAATCCTTTCGCATTTCAAAAAATTCGAAAATGCAACGATTAGGCTATGAGCAATTAAAGAAAAATTTTTGGTCTGATCCGTTGATTTGTAAATATGCCAAAGGAGGGATGAAGCCAATGTAAAAGTAGATTATTTATAAAACAAAAAAGGAGAGAATCAAATGATTATTATTTCAGGGATAATTTTATTATTTATTGGAGGTTGTTTAGGATATCAGGTTGCTTATTTCCCGAAGTTTAAAGAACTGCAACAAAGGCGTGCTATACAAGCTTATTTCAATCTAAAATCCAACGATTATACGTACTTTTATGAGGGAGTGGAAGATTCCTACATTTTAAGTGTGGAAAATCAAGAATATCGAATTAAATTCTCTATGAATAATCCTATTAAGGTAGTCTATGCAGTGGAATTAGAAATGAGTAGTGACGAAATGGTGGAATAAAAATGATCATTGAATTTTTAGAAACAAGTGGGTTGGAACTTCCATTGAATCAAAAGATGGATTTAGATAAAGGCTTTATACAACTGAAACGTCAAAATGAGGAATTACTTGCTCGATCAGAAATTGGCTGGTGTAGTTTTTCCATCTATGCAGAGGGACAAAAAATACCTGCCTATGAAGGGGAATTTGATTTACCTGTTCAAGACTTTCATTTAGTTCGAATGATTGAAAAAAACTTTAAAAAAGAAGGAGAGATTGACAGTCAAGTTCAAGCATTTTTAGAGATTTTGAATCAGAGCTTGCCAAAATACTATCGTTTGAAATCAGAAAAAGATGTGAAGCCAGTGAAAGAGAAGAAGGTCAGAAAAGTTGCTTCAAAAGAATCAAGAGAGTTATCAGTAAAAATGGAACATGCTGTTCACGAAGTACCTAAAAAAAACCGACATAAATGGTTTCTTGTTTTCATTACTCTAGTAGCTGGATTGTTACTTGTTCAAACCACTTATTTTTCAATAAAAATGAATCAGTCGACACAAGAGATTGTACAACTTCATGATCAATTGGAAACTATGCAAGAAAAAGTAAACTCACAAGGACAATTAGATACTTTTTGTCGGTATTTTTTAACGAACTTTTATTCAAAAGAGTCCGATAAGGAAGTGTATCAAGACAAAAATAAAGTTTTTTTATCGAATCAACTGATTGATCAGCTTTCGCCAACTGAAACACCAGTAAAATCGATTTTATCTTGGAATGTTCAACCAAAGAAAAATCAATGGGTTGTTTCTTATATTGTTTCTTTAGAAGAAAGCAAAGAAAAACAAGTAACAAAAAAAGTTACTTTTATGTTAAAAGAAAAAGATCAAAAATATCAGGTAACTAAATTACCACAATTAGAAAATTTTGAAATCAATTCATAGAAAAGAGGAAATAAACATGAAGAAAATGATTTTAAGCACATTATTTAGTGCCACTTTATTAATGGGAACAACAGGAACATTTGCAGATACAGTTATACCAGAAGAGCCTACAACACCACCTAGTGGAGAAATAACACCACCAACAAATGAGGGAGAAGAACCAACTGATCCAGTATTGCCACCAGATACAGGAGACACAGGCGGTGAAGATACAGGCACAACGCCACCAGACACAGGGGATACAGATACAGGTGGTGGAGATACAGGTATAACACCACCAGACACAGGAGATACAGATACAGGTGGTGGAGATACAGGTATAACGCTACCAGACACAGGAGACACAGATACAGGTAGTGGAGATACAGGTATAACGCCACCAGACACAGGAGATACAGGCACAGGTGGTGGAGATACAGGTGTAACGCCACCAGACACAGGAGATACAGGTGGCGGAGACACAGGTACAACGCCACCAGACACAGGAGACACAGATACAGGAGGTGGAAATACAGGCACAACACCACCAAACACAGGAGACACAAATACCAATGGAGAAAACACAGAAACAATGACACCGCCAACTACAAATGTAGGTGTAAATTCTGATGGTTCAATCAATCATACTGGAAATAGTACGCAAACTACACCTATTCAAACAAATAATGTAAGTGAATTAACACATATTCCTACTGTTTCTACACCAGTAGAAACAGATACAGGTGAGAAAATTGTTTCTGTGGTAGACGGTGTACCTTATAAACAAACAGAAAAAGGATTGACTTCTATTAGTGCAAATGTAACGAAGTTACCAAGTGGAAATATCGCAGTTAAAGGATCGGATGGACAATTGAAAGTCTTGCCAAAAACTAATGAAAAAGCAACTTCTTTCATAGTTGCATTGATAGGGGGAATCTTAACTTCAATGAGTGGTTGGTTATTCTGGAAAAAACGTCGAATGAAAGTGAATTAATGAATGAGCAAGAAAAAAATATTGATTTTGTGCGGGCTAAATTTTTTGCCCGTACTTCTTTTTATTGGCTTTTTTTTTCTACTGTTGATTAGTTGTACCACACTATCTGAAGATGAAACAGTAGATTGTTCGGCGATCGTTGATACACCAGCTGCAAATGTCGTAGCTACGAATCAAGGATCAGAAAAAAATGGTTTACAAATTGCGACTGAAATAAGTAAGAAATTTCCTACAACTCCACAAGGTTTAGCAGGAATGTTAGGAAATTTTGACCAGGAATCGAACAATATGCCAACAGCTATTGAACGACCTAATGATCCTTTATCTGGACATGGAATTGCTCAATGGACAGCAGGAAGAACAACAAATTTAATGAACTTTGCCAAAGAAAAAGGGAAAGACTGGACAGACTTAGGCTTACAAATTGAATTTTTAATCCATGAATTAGAAACAACAGAAAAAGCAGCACAAGCCGCTTTAAAAGCTTCAACTGTCGAGGAAGGAACAGCGCAATGGCAAACATTATTTGAACGTGCTGGAGATCCAATGATGGGGAATCGATTAAATTATGCCAATCAATGGTATGCCAAGCTTAGTTCAAATGATCCAATTTCTCAAATGACTTTGAGCAATGGAGCAACAGCGAGTCAGCAAGATCAAATCGAAGAATGTTTGTCTGAAACTTCAACGACTGTTTCTAGTGCAGACGGAAACGTTTTAAAAGTAGCCAAAAGTTTTATTGGATACTTTCATTATTCTCAACCTTTACGCACACAGTTTGGTAGTATAGATTCTCCAGATAAGAATGGATATGCCGATTGTTCTAGTTTTGTATGGCTAGTTTTGACCAAAGCGGGCTATCGAACACCAGAAAACGTTCAATGGTATACCGGAAGTATGACAAGTGACGCAAGAGGTGCAAAACAGTATCTACAAGAAGTTTCTCCGAATGAAGCAAAAGCCGGTGATGTAGTAATTGTCAACTTAGGAACAGGTGTGGGTGACGATGGACATACCGCAATTTTAGCGGAAGATTGGCATGGACTGACGACAAAAATAGTTGAACAAGGTGGTATGAATCATAATGGTGTAGGTGAAGGACAAGTAGATTTATCTTTTGGCTATCTATTAAATGGTGGTGATATTTGTCTGGCACGTCCAATAAAAAAATAAAAGGGGTTCAATTGTGAAGAAACAAAAGTTGATTAAATTTTTGAGTATTGTGCTAGCTTTCGCTGGTGTAGGTGGTTATTGGCTTGCTCAAGAAAAAAATGATCTTTCTCGTGAACAAATAGCGTTAAAGCAACAAGAACAAGTGTTTAAAGATCAAAAAAATGATCAAAAACAATTTATCAGTGAACTACAAGCATCGATTCAAAAATTAGAAAAAGAAAAGGTGGCATTACAAAAAGAAAATGAGGTATTGAAAAACAATGATGCTTCAGAAAAAGGAAATATCAAACAATTTAATGAGTTTGTCAATAAAGCTTTTCATGCGTTGTTTGACTATTATCCTGACACCTATTCTGAAAGAAAGAATGCTTGTGAACCGTATCTTTCAAAAGAGTTAATGAGTCAGTATTTTAAAGAAGGAGATTCATATGGTGACTCTAATGGAGTCTCTTCAGAACTAGAAAAATGTTCGCTTTATACAAAAAGTGTACAAAATGATAAATTAGAAGGTTTAGTTGTCGCTGAATATCAGAATAAAATCGGTTATAGTTCATGGAATAAGGCAATGAATGTTTTTCAAATTACCTATGATCTTTCCTCAAAGAAATTAACTGATATTCAAAATTTAGGTAGTAGCTTTAATGGCTCACTTTTAAAATAAAATAGAAAGTAGGGAAAATATGGAATATCCATCAAACAATAATCAAAATCAATTGTCAGTTGATAAAAAAAATCGTTTAGATATTAAGATTTCAGGATTTGACAATTATCGTCCAGCAATTCAATTAGCATTATTTGTATTATGGCGTATTCATCAAAAACAGTATCAAATTGGCTCAAGAATCTTCTATGAAGAATTGAAACATGCTTTAGACGGTAATAACCGTTCTTATAGTTTAACGGCATATAAAGAAGCACTTGCTTTTTTGGAGGGAGCAGGTGCAGCAGTCAATGAAGTAATTATTATCGAAAAAGTACCGAGTACTTTGATTCAACGGTACAAAATCGGACATGAGTAAAACAAAATTCAATCCAGAATTTGTCCAAAGTAAAGCAACGAAAAAAGCCAAAAAAACAAGAAAAAAGATTTCATTCGGAGCAATATTTTCTAAAAAAAAGCCAGAAAGTTCCACCCGAATGATTCAATTTTCTCAAAAAAGCGCTATGAGTATTTTCTCAGGCGTTTTTTTCTTTTTGTTTTTTGTAATGGGGATCGTGCTCCTCCTGAATTTTGGACGAATCGATACGTTAACTAGATTAGCAGCCAGCAAGCAAGTTAATCCAACTGTATTGTTAACACAAGTCAATAAAGGATTATCTAATACGGAACAAATGAAATATGACGGCACAAAGTTTGTTGAAAAACTTTTTGATTTGAACAAAGAAAAAATTGGAGAGTGGGAAAACAATCTCTCCCCTTATTTAGCACAAGGATTAACTGCTTCAGATTTAGGTTTTTCATCCACTACGCATTCAAGAGAATCAAAGCAAATTTCCTTTATTAAATCTGAAACGTTGAATGAAGCAGAGGCAATGTATCGTTTATTTTACGATGTGACATTTACAGAAGGGAATCAATGGCAAGATTGTCAGATTTCTTTTCCAGTTAGTTTTAAAGAACAAGAACTGAAAATACTTGATTCTATTGAGTTTTTGAACTTACAAGTAACAGAAAGTAAAAATAATGTGAATTATCGTTCAGAAAGATTTTTTGCGAAGGGGACAAATGTTTCAGACAATGAAAAACTAAAAATCGAAGAGTTTTTAAAAAAATACTTTGAATTATACGTCAAAAATGACGAGAAATTGGCGTTGATTGCTAATGTGAATGGTTTAGAAGGAGGAACTTTTAACAATATGCAATTGGAACATATTGTTCAAACAAAAGAAGGAAACTATGTAGCACAAGGAAAATATACGTTTAGTTTCCAAAAAGATAGTTCTTTTACTTCTAATTTCACAGCAGATATCAAGCCAAGTAGTGATAGCTATTTTATAACTAAATTTAATGAATAGGGGAACAAAAAAATGAAAATTTTTGATTTTAAATCATTATTTGATAGTGTATCTACACAAATTATTTGGTTATTAGCGCTTGTTGCAATTGCTTTAATGATAGGAGCATATGCTACACAAGGCTTTGCAAGAGCTGCATTTACCATTATAGGTGTGTTTATTTTAATAATGTTAATTCTTCTGCTATCTAATGCAACAGAAATTGGACAATGGTTGAAAGATCAGATTTGGATTGGTAATGATGGTAATACTGAAAATGTTGGTACAGTTCAAACCATCTTGCCATTGATTAGATGGATATAGTTAGTAAAGAGAACTATCAGGAGCTTGATGCTTCTGATAGTTAATTTTTAGATTGGGAAGTGTTGATGATGGAATATAACTATACAAAGGAATTTAAACAACCTCACAAAATATACGGAATTGGGGAACATAAGATTCCTTTTCTTAGTAATGGTGTGCGGATGGAACAAATCGTTGTATTTGGTATTTTTTTGATGATTTTAGGGATCTTTTTTCTTTTTAGTTTACTTAGTGGAAATGGATTTTTGCATACCTTAGTTACTAAGTCATGGATTTTAATGATTGCAGGTGTAGGTGTCTTAGTTTGGACACTTTTTTCATTAAAGTGGGACAATAAAAATTTTATAGATTATTTAATTGGTAGAGGAACATACTTTAGCAAACGAAAAAATCGTTACGAGCATGGTTTATATGTCCCTATTTTTCACCAAAAAGTAACTTATGCAAAAAAACAGAAAAGAAGCTATTAGTAATACATTAATTTTATGGATTTCTTCAAAAGTAAGGGGAATAATACATGAATATTATTAAAGGGAATTACTACAAAATAAAAGGTAAGAATCAAAAACTTATTTATAGGTCACAGGACAGTGTACCTGTTACGGAAAAATATGCAGATAAAAAAGAAGATGAATCTTATAAAAATCATTATTGCTTTTTAGTGTTCGATTTATCTGAATCAGATAGATATAAAATTATGTCTATCGAATGTCTGGATATAAATAAAAACACTCTCATTCCTGCTACTAAAGAAGAAATGAGAGTCTGTGAAATCATCGAACGTATTAGTGATTATGAACCACCAGAAGAATATGAAAGAGGCGCACTTTGGTCAATTTCTAAAATAGCAGAATCTATTTCCCATGCAAAAGGATTATTAGGAATATCTACTGGAAGATTATCAGAATTATCTTCGATAGTTATGTTTAAAAATCAAGGAGATATTTTTAATAAACTAGATGAAGTTGATCAGATTCTAAAAGAAGTTGAAACATGTATGGAAATTGAAAAAGTAAAATTCGTTAATTCAAATGAATTTCTAAATCATTAATATAAATACCTTTGCTCTTAGATAAATCAGATGTGAAAACTAAAGTCAATTTATTAGAGTATAACCAGTTAACTACTTCATATCCATATTTTCTTTTAATTTTATCACGATGTTCTTTGTTCATATTTCTAGCTGTTCTTAAATACCAGGGAAAAATATTTTCTTCATCACGTGTACCATTACGCCTGCGATGACGATTGATTTGATTATTATGAGCTTCAAATAAAGTATTTTCAAATTCTTGCTGATTCATTTGTATAATCATATTTGAAGTTAAAGTTTCTAAACGGTGAATAAAATCCTCCCAAAAAGTTGACATAGACCAGTTTGGATCTTCGCAAATAATTTTTTTAACATCTTGAAAAGACAATGATTCCCAATAGCTATTAAAAACTAATTCATTATCATTTCTTCTGAAAATAGATAATTGCTTAACTGATTGCGCGCCTAAGGGATTTGTAATAATGACAAGAATATTCCATTGATTATTAACTAAATTTATTAGAACAGATATTTTTCCTTTTTTTCCATCCGTTAAATTTTTTTGATTATTATAGTCATAATCATATCTATAAGGAGTGTTGATATATTGTGAAAGATAATCTAAATTCTTCATGACATTAGTAAAAATCATAATATCACCTCAATAAAAATTATTTTTATTTGAGTATATCAGAAAATAAAAAGGAGTGATAAATACGTTGATAAAGAAGAAAGAACCCAAGTTGCAATTTCCAATTGAGACGATTATTCGCAATTTCATCTTCACAACCTCACAAGATATATGGGTAGGATATAAGCTTGCACCTCAAGGTTTTCCGTTAAATGATCTAGAATTTTTTGAAAAATATATCGAAGATGGTAAAGGGATTTTTGAACATGATCAATATGAATATCATTTGGTGAATATTCCTAACTATTTTGATATAGAAGAACATATCGAACAAACAATCAAAGAAACTGTAAAAGGTGAATTTTCAGATTTAGGCGAAGTTTACTTTCGTCAAGCAGGGAAAATATTAAAAGACGAAGTACAAATGAATGAATATGAAACGTATTTATTTGTGCGTTTTACGACAGTTGTTCAAGTTGCAGATCCCTTAGAGTACATGGATTTGTTGAAAGATATTGGGAAACGTCTTATGCATAAAATGACAGCACAACATGTGCCAATTACCAATGTACCAATCACCTACGATCGCATGGAAAAACAATTATTTCATGATTTGTCAAATTATAAGGAAATAGAACGTCTAACGACTCAAATGATGGGGCGTATTTTTTATTATCTTTTTCATAGGGCAGATACTAGGATTCCAGAACGCGATTTATCACCCATTGAAATGAATGAAGGGGTTATTTCAAATGAGAATGGCTATTTAGTTGTGGAACAAATCGACAAGAAGCATTATTCCATTTTTGTTAGTTTGATTGAGCTACCAATGGCGATGTTTGGCAGTGGCTTTGTGCAAAATTTACAGGATAGTCTTTCTTTCCCTATTGAAACACATGCTCGTCTTTCTTTTAACCATGAAAAAGCAGATTTGAGAAAGATTGGAAAAATGGCGAATCGAATTTATGAACAAGATAAGGAACAAGGTCAAATTGACGGAATCTTAGATGAAGACGATGTATTAGCATTTGGTACGGAACGTCTTCAAGACTTGAAAAGAAAGTTAAAAGACAAAGATACTCGACTTTGCCAACTATCTCTGACATTTGTTTTATCTGCAGACTCAAAAGAGGTCCTAGAACAACGAATGAAAGACCTTCAATTTGCTTTAGATGGTACAGATTATAAAATTTATCGTTCTGTTGCAGATCAATTGACTCTTTTTAATCAGTGCTTAATTGGAAGTAACAGAACTTTTAGAAGTTATGATCAAATCGTAACGACTGGGTTAGTTGCCGATTTAGGTTTTGACTTAAAAAAAGAAGTCGGAAATATTCAGGGGATTCCTTTAGGGCGTATCATTACTTCCAAAAAATATCATTCTGTCAAAGAAGCGTTGGCATTGTCTAGTAAAATTATTTGGTATTATCCTAATTTAACAAAGAAATACATTGAAGGTGCGATTCATACAAACGGAAATACGTTAATTATTGGTCCTCCAGGACAAGGAAAATCTGTTTTAGTTAAATATATCTTTTTATGGTTAACTTTTTTGGGACAAAAGATTTTATATATAGATCCTAAAAATGAAACAGACTTATTTTTCTCAAAAGCATTAGAAAAATATGGCCATATTCCTGAATTTTTGGAGTTATATCGGCGAATTAATTTTATTTCTTTATCTGAAGACGAATCTTGTCGAGGTATGCTTGATCCACTACTATTCTTGCCAAGAGAACAAGCCATTCAAACAGCGAAAAGTATTTTAGAACTCTTAGGAGAAGTAGATAAGAATCCAGTTACATCAGGTCAAAAGAAACGAACCATACAAAATGCGATTGTAGCTGTTTTAGATAATTTTCAAAACAATCATTTAACGAATGTGATTGAAGAAATACGAAAAACTGATGTTGAATTGGCAGATTTATTAGCTGGACACCAAGTAGGATTAGGAAAAATTCTTCTAGGAAACGATCAAAGTCACCCGATTGATTTTTCTTCACAAATCAATGTTCTTGGAACACAAGGGTTACAAATTCCTACACAAAAAGAAATCGATGCGGGACGACTAAAGCCAGAGCAAATTGCTGGAATGGCTATTATGGAAGTCATTATGAAGTTTACGTATGTTTTCTCAACGAATAAGGAAGAAGATGCCGCGATTATTTTTGATGAAGCGAAAGGGTTTGAAGATACTGCGCAAGGACAGTTTTTGATTGAAGATAGTTTACGTAAAGGACGTGCAAATGGAACAGATATTTACGCGGTAACTCAAGCATTTATGGACTATGATAGAGAAGATAAGAAAGAGCTAATTTCTTATAAATTTGCTTTTCGTCCTAAGCAAAAAGAAGCACGAAAGAAAGTATTAGGCTTTTTTGATATGGAAATTAATGAAGCAAATCAGGAAATGATTAATCAGTTAAAAGCTGGAACATGCCTATTTCAAGACCATAAAGGACGTAATCAGCCGATTGCCATCGATGTTTTATTTGATAGTTGGTTACTAGCTATTTCATCGACAGATAATCAAGACAAGGAAACACAAGCAGCATTAGCAATGGAACAAGGTTGAAATAAATTTTAATAAGTTTTGAGGTGATCACTTGAAAAAAAGATCATTGTCTTTGGTACTCTTAATTTTAGGGTGCTTTTTTTTATGGAAAGCACCAGTAACAATTTATGCAGATCAATATAATGATGGGGTTGGTGTAACTACAACAACTGAAGATAAAGAAAGCAAAGAAAACAAAGAAGTAAAAGTCAATCCAGTAACAAAAGATATTGATGAAATTTATGATACTTACAAAGATAACTCTTTCGAATTAATGACAAAAGATAAAGACGGAGGTTTCTTTGGAAAAATACAAGCAGCTATTGCAAATGTATCAGGCGTTGTTAAAAGCTTTGTATGGAGTGGCGTGAAAATGGTTGGAAGTTTTAATGCTTCCATGGTTGAATTTCTATTTGATATGGATGTTGTATCCAATATCAGAGATTCTATTCAAAAATTTACTTCAAACATTGCGAATAATATGTTAGGAATTGCTGGAACGATCGGCATTAGTTTTACCGCTTTGATCATGTTTGTAAAATTTGCTGGCGAAGGACAAATAAAAAAATCTTTATTTGTTTTTTTGATGACTATTCTTGTCTTTACAGGGCTTGTCTTTCTTAAAGATCCAAAAGCAAATGATCAGTTATTCGATACGATTTTTTCTTTAGATTCTACTGTCGAAACGGCCTTTCTAAAAACAACACCTGTTTTAACGACAGAAGAAGAGGAAAAATATAACAATGTTTCAGAAACTGAAGAAGAAACTGTAGATAAAAAGTTAAAAACAGCAGGAGAAACCATTGCTGCAAGGGTATTTTACAGTAATGTTTATGAACCTTATTTATTGCTAAATTATGGGAAAACTGATGTGGATACTATAAGAAAAAGCAAAATTGCTTACAAAAATAAGGAATATGACCGAATCAATTTTCTTTTAGATAATGATGTTGATACGAGCAAAGGTGAGGATATCCACGAGAAAGCAATAAAATATGAAGCTGAACAACTGAAGAATAAGCATATCCAGTATTATAACAATTGGTCGAATGTGGGATATGCTTTCTTTTATCTGGCTATCAATATTTTACAATCATTTGTTTATTTCGTGTTATCCATGTTTCGAATCATTACTGGTGTCATGCAGGTCTTTCTGCTTCCGTTGTTCCCGATTCTTTTGTTTATTAGTTTATTCAAAACAGAGTTAAATGCGTTTTACAATTATGCGAAAGCCTTTGGAATATTGACAGCTTTAAAAAGTATGGCTGGGTTTACTTGTATCCTGTTCACTTCATTTTTGAGTTTTGGCTTTCAACTAAGTGTAAAAGAAAATGATCCATGGAAGAAAATCATGATCATTTTGGTTTATTTACTTGCACCTTTGGGAATTTACTTTTTCCGAACCTTCTTAGGTAGTCTCTTTACTGGACGAATCACAGCTAGAAATGCGTTAGCTTTTGCGACTAATCCTTTCAGCACCGAACGTCGTATGCGACGTGCTGCATTAGAACAGCAAAAAGAACGAAGAGAACAGGAGAAAAAGCGTCGTCAAGAGGAAAAAGAGAAACAGAAACAGCAAGAGAAAAGAAATAAAGGAAAAACTGGAGAAAATATCAAACAACCTAAAAATGCACAAAATCAAACGAGAAGTTTGTACCGTCGAGAAGCAGCTTCTACAAAGAATCAGCCTCGGCATAAAGCACCAGGAACAATCGGTAAGATGGCTCAAAAATCGAATGACTTGCATGAACGTGCTAGAGAAGCGGAACAACAAGAAAAAGATCAACTTCATTCACAACGTGTTCTTCGCTCATTTGATAAGGGCGCAGAAGAAGTTCGTCAACTATTACAGAAGGAAAATCGAGGCTCAAATGAACTGAAAGTTCGTTCTAAAGCAGAAGAAATAGGCAGTCCTTATCGTTATCGTCCTTCAGGTTTGACCGTTTTACCTTTGGTTTCCAGAACGAGAAGACAAGGTGAAAAAGTCAAACCTATGCCACGAACGGATTTAAAAGAACGAAAACGAAGAAACGGCCAATCGAGTCACAAGCGGAAACAACAATATATGAATTCTGAAGGTAAAAATAAGTCAAGAGACCGTCAAAAACAAGGAAATGGAAATCAACAACGACCAAAACAAGCAACTAGACATATTCCAGGTCAAAAACAACGAGCGACTATGCCAACTTCAATTCATCGAGATAGTCAGACAAGACAACGTGCAGGAAATCAAGGTGGAGGAATTCGGCGTCCAGCAAGTGTTCGTAACCAAATGAATCGTGTCAATCGTGTTACGAAACAAATTACTCCTATTGCTGTAACAAAAAGCTCTGCTAAAGAAAGAGTACCTATTGCGCCTAAAGAGCCTGTATCACGCATAGAAAGACGTCAAATGAGACGACCAATCAAATCATCTAAAACTCAATCTGATGCTTTAAAACGTGCAAAAATTCGACGAGAAGTGAAGCCAAGAAAGAAAGGATAATGACCTAATGATGAAACAACCTAATTCAAATAATATTTTTGAACGAACATTTTCAACAAAAAAAGCAGAAGAGAAAAGTTTGTCTCGCTATAAACAATTGATGTTAATCGGGATTTTTTTTGGGGTACTATTGTACCCCTTTTTATTTGCAGGAGTTATTCCATTAGCAATTGTGTTTTCCATCGATAAAAAAGATAAGCAGGATCATGTATATGATTTTGATTATGAGAGCTTCTTACAACGAAGAAGCTCTCTTTTTTTATTGTCTGCCCTTTTATTGACCGTTCTAAATCTCTTTTTATTTGCTTCAGTGATCCCTAGAGGCTATTTATCGTGCTATTTACTATTTCCACTCAATCTTCTTCACACGACATTAAGATTCGGTTTTTCAACGATTTGTGCTTTGATTATTGGCGGGTTAGGTACAGGAAGTTGGCTGATTTATTATGCTTCTTTTGTAGAAAAGCGAAAAGTAATCTCCAAAGAAGAACGACAACAAAAAATTCTAAACTCGAAAGAATATAAAGCACGATTGAAAAATAAATACGAAGAATCACAAAAATATACGGAGGAATATCAGCAGAAATATGCCCTAGCAATCGTCATTAAAGATGTAGCACTTAGAAATAAACGGTTAGAGGAATTGTCCAAAGTCTTGTTATTAGGAACGGATGAATACGGATTGCCTTATATCCTAGAGTTTAAAGAACTGAATCAACATGCCATTTTACCAGCGACAACAGGTTCAGGGAAAACGACCTTGATTCAAGTCTTAATAGAACATGCGGCGAAGTTTTCGATGCCAGTTATTTTGATTGATGGTAAGGGTGCATTAGATACTTTAGAAGCTGTTCGAGAGATTGCGGAAGCCTATGATCGTCCATTTCGAGCATTCGTCGATCATGGAGATATGCGTTATAACCCAGTGAAAAATGGGAATGATGTTGCTGTTCGAGACAAATTAATTGGACTGGCAGAAACTGAAAGTGTGTACTATTCTACTGCTGCAAAATCGTTATTGATGGTTACTATTCAACTAATTGATGAGTTTAAAAAGACACATGAGATTGAACGAAGTCTTCCTTTTATTCAAAAATATTTCTTACCAAGAAATGTATTAAAGCTTTTTGCAGATCGTATTTTAGAAAAAAATCCAAAATTATTTGAGGTAAAAGTGGAATCAAAACCAGAAAAGAAGTCTGAAAACAAAAAGAAACAAGAAGAGAATCATGACGAATTTGAACAAATGATGGAAGATTTTGTCGATTCTTTAGAAGTTGAAATTGTTACTTTATATCCTGATACAATTCATCTATTAGATTTTTATTATTTGTTAAAACAGAATATGGTCTATATGAATGAGAAAGAACAGGATATTTTCAATCGGTTATTTGTCCGGTATGAACATAAGAAAGATCCATTTTATTTATATGTGACGTCGGAAAACTTACAAAACAATATCAATATGTTACTGGATAGTGAATTAGGGGAGCTTTTCCAAACAATGGGAGCTAATAATGAGTTAGACATCAAAGAAGTGGTAAATCATAATGAGATTCTTTATATCTCTTTAGATGGTTTGTTATATAGCGAATACATTACAGTTTTAGCACAAATGATTGTGGGAGACATTAATTTCTTTTGTTCAGAAGTTTATAAAAAAGAAAAAGATCAACAAGAAATAAAGAATGTATTGGTCATTTTTGATGAGCCTTCTTCCTATTTGAACGATGATTTTATCAGTTTAGTCAATAAAGGAAGAGGAGCAGGGATACATGCAATCTTTGGGCCACAAACAATGGCAGATATCGACAAAATCAATATTCACTTAAAAAATCAATTGGTCGGAAACGTAAATACTTTCTTTATCGGAAAGACGAATGCACCAAATGAAATTGAATTTTGGGGCAATGTGATGGGAACTTATAGTGATATTGATGTGACAGATGTGATTACACAAGAAGCAGGTTTCTCTGATGCAAGTAAGCTTTCTTGGGAAGGAGATAAAGGAACAAAACGTCAAGTGGATCGTTTCAAAATCAATCCAAATCGTCTTCGTGATCTACGACAAGGAGAATTCGTTGTTTATCGAACTGCCTTAAATGTTCGAGAAATTCCTCGTATAGTTTATATTCGTAAGCCAAAAGTAAAGGAGTAAATGAATGATGAAAAGGAGCTTTTTTCTTTGGGGATTAGTATTTATTTTCACTGTTTTTGTGTGGGTAGTGTCCATTTCTTTTAAAGGGAATGGACACTTTTATCCAGAGAATTCTTTTCAAGAAGTGATAAAAAAGAAAGAGGAAAATCAATCCTTTTATCTTTATCTTGGAAGAAAAGACTGTAAAGAATGTCAACGAGTCAACAAAAAAATCGAGAAAAAATCTCAATCATTGCCCATGGATGTTTACTATGTAGACACGAAAGAAGAGACACAACAAGACCTTTTAAGACAATTTTTATCTAACTATCAAATCAAGACAGTGCCGACTTTTTTAGAAATCAAAAGGGGAAAAATTCGGATGGTAAAGGAGAAAGTTGTACTACCTGATGGGTGGATCAATCAAATTTTTATGAGAAATAAAGAATGGTTTACGATTGTAAACAATTAATGTTTATAGTTATAAACTATCAAACTATATGGTGACTTATTGCTTAAAATAGGTTGAAATCTCACTCAATTTTTGGTGTAAAAACAAAATAAATTCTAATCAATTTTGTTGAAAAAATAATAAAAAAACGAATGTGATTTTAATAGAATTTGAAAAAAATCGTTTGAAATTTCGTTTATTTTTTTTGAGAATTTTGATCATCGTAGGATCATTGTAGGATTATTATGAGATCATGGTAGTATCATCGAATAAAGTATGGGAGAGGCTTGCGGCGCTTGGTATTAAAGGCATTCTTCGCCTCCCAGGTTCCTGACCATTTTCTCTCAACGTGGTAAAAATCCCACTTATGAGAGAAAATGGTCAGGAACCTAAACGGTCGGCGAAGAAAACATACCAAGCGCCGCAAGCCAAACAAGATAGAGCAACAACAAAAAAGTAAAAATAAATAATAAAAGATAGTATAGAACACATGAGAAAAGATCAACCCCTACCCCAATCTTTGGGGTCTCAAAACTAACTCCCCCTAACCCCTCTTTCATCCTCTTTTGAAAGAGGGGAGAATCAACCCCTGGGACAACGCCCCAATGTTCTTGGAGCTGTCCAAAATGAAAGAAATTTGTAGGAGAGTAAAACTTAAGAGAGATATAGATAAAATAGACTAGGAGTGGAAGAGATTAACAAATGAAATATCTATTGCATGGTTATTATATTGATTATCATTCAGAAAATAAGGCGAAACTTTGTGTACTATGTTTACTTCATGAGTTGCGAGTGATTTCAAGAACACAGTTATTGGATTTATTGAATTTAGAAATCTCATTTGGAAGCAGCAGTTTAACAAAGGTATTACGTTATCTAAAAGCTAACAATTTAATTGATAAAAAGAAAAATGGGAAAGAGGTATATTATTTTCTGACAAAAGAAGGTCATCTTAGTATTGGTGGGTTTTATACTTTTCCAAAAGTTCCGGAATATAATCTAAATCATCATCTTCAAATCAATAATTATTTAATAAAAACAATTCGTATGGTAAAAGATCATGAACATTTAAAACGAATTATTTCCGAACGAAGGATTGTTTATGAAGCAAAGGATTTAAATAGCAATGCCAAAGGTCGAAAATTTTTTGTACCAGATTTTCGTGTACGATTTCGAGATAAAAATCGTTTAGAAATCAACTGGTCTTTTGAAATTGAGTTAACGATGAAAACACGCAGACGTTATCGAAATTCGATTTTTCCCAAATATATTAAAGAGCTTGAAAAAAATAAAAATTCTCATGTCATTTATGTGACACCAAGTGGGGCAATTCGTGAAGAATTAGAAGCATTCAAACGAGTATTTTATCAAGCGGAAACGAAAAAAGATGCTCGTTTAGGAGAACTATTCGACCGTTTCCATATTTTGTCTGATAAGAACTTTGAAACTGAACTAAAATATTTACTTGAAACAGATCCTGGAATCAATTGGTTACCAGAAAAAGAAAATAATATTTATCAAGATGGTTCGGTACAGGAGACTTTGGAACTATTTGAAGATGAGAAAAAAAGAGAAGGAAAAGAAGAAACTGAAAAAGAAGAAAATAAATCTAGTAAATCAAAAATGAAATTTAATCCAGAGGCATTATGATTAAGATTTATTGTTTTTTGTAAGGAAGGCATACTATAATGAAAACGAAAAGAGGAGTTGCGTCAACAACTCCCCTTTGGACAGCACCGATAAAGACGGTGGCAAGATTAACTATTTATAAAAGAAATAGCTGGTCGTCTCGCTAAAGTGACGGCTATTTCTTTTTACTTTTTTTCGCTTCAGTCAATGCTTGAAATAGTTTCACGATTGCAGTTGAAAATTCAAATAGAGCTTTGCCACAAGGCGAAAGAGCTAAAATCAAAGCAGTGATTTCCGCAAGATAAAAAAGGCGTCTCCTTTCTATAAGATTTTGGAAGTACGCACATACTTCTTTTAATTCCTTCAAGTATCGTTTAAAAAAAGAGGTATCTCACCAGTAATATAATTTCACTGGGATCAGAGATACTTCTTTTTTTATTTTTTCGACTACAGAAAACAAATAGTGTGAAAAAATGGAATCGTTACTCTCACACTTGGAAAAAGGTGACAATCATTCCATGATTGTTTGATTCTCAATTTTTTGGTTTTGTGCTCCATTTTTACCATTTCCTACGCTTTCTAACTGCGAAAGCAGGTCGAAGCTTCAGCGCAAGCGCTGTTCAACCTGTTTCTCGTAAGAAGCTTCAAAAAAGGACAAGGGCAAGGCAAGTCGCTAAGCGAACCTTGTCCTTTTTTTGAGGAAATAGTAAAAGCTCCGCAACAAAACGCAAAAAATTCAGCCTTTTGGCTCACGCTAGGCGTAGCAAAAAAACAAAAATTTGAGAAAAGAGGGTCATAGATGTCGAAAGAAATAAAGACAATAAAAGACTTGCAAGAACAATCAGATACTTATGAATCAAATCTATTACTTTCGATTGTAGATGATGAAAATGGATACTCAGATATTGAGTGGGTTAAGGAAAAAGGTAGAAAACAGAATGTATTGTATCAATGGATAAAATTAGTAGCGAATCATTCCTTGAACTTAAATACCGTTGAAACCTTTAAAGAAAAAATCGCTCAATATCCTGAACAAATGATTGTGACATTAAGAAATAGAGAGGGAAAATATTCACGACTATTTTTAGTTTTAGAAGAACTAGATAATCAAAAATGGGTCATGATTGTAGATGATTTGACGTATCAAGAATATTATCAGGAAAACGAAATCAATTGGAAAAATAAAGCGTTAGAAAAAATGTTAGAGGAAATGAAGCAAAAACATTCAGATACGGAAGATTGTATCCATTCATGGTTGTGCCAACAACAAGATGAAAAATTATTTCAAGGTATTTTAAAAGAAGACCGTACAATCAAGGGTGCTGTTATGTATTGTTTATCTGAAGCCAAAAAACAAGCTGGCACAAATCAATCAGCAATGGTTTCTGATGAGGTCGTTTTTTCTTGGGTAAGGGAATACTTTTTATTAGAAAAGGTAGAAGTAACACCTGTTCAAGGCTCAGTTAATACGAATAAACCAAAAGAGAGAAAGTCAAAAAAGAAAGAAGAAAAGGTGGTGGACGGACAAGTTAGCTTGTTCGAGGAAGCATGAAGAATAATTTAACGAAAAAAATTGGAAAACCTTTAACACCACCAAAAGCTTTTCTCAATTGGTGTTACGACCAGTTACCTATTTATGAATGGAGTAATAAGCAAGAAACGTTTCGTTCGTCTAGCCGAACGAACGGTTTCTTGATAAAAAAACGACTTACGAAAGCTTCAAGATTAACATTTCCGACTAAGTTTTATTCATTTGCTATTATCTTGGTTTCTTCCACGAGAATTGAAATACAATCATATGATTTTTGGCTTAAAATTACGAATGGTAAAGAGGAATTACATTATGAATTGACTAATTTTGAACGGTTTTCTAAAGGAGAACATATCAAGGCGCACTATTACAATGAAAATTGGTATGAAGGTCTTTTGAGTAACTATGGCATGATGAGCAGCGCCTATACTAATACGAAATTTTATCCAAACAATTGGAACGAACAGCTACAAAAAAAGGTCAGAATTACGCTATTTACGCTTACCATTATTAGATTTTAGAGAAATTGCTAATATCTATAAATATCGGTTAGAGATTGAATTTTGTCAGAAAATAAATGCACCAGTATTGGCAAATGAAATCATGTTTCCTTCTTATCGTTTTATTGGTGGAGAATATCGAAAATGTGTAGATATGCGTTTTCTGACAATGAAATGGTTGAAACAAAATAAATGGCGAATTAAGAATACAAGTAAGACTTTCTCTCAATTAAAAATAGAAGAAATCGCACGACAGAGAAAAAGTCACATTGTACAAGGGATTGAGCAATACCTTGACTATCGTGATTTCTCAAAAATTCCTCAACATGTCGGATTCAGAAAATTTCAACGTTGGATAATCGAAAATGAAGTGAATTTCAAGTATTATTTAGACTACATTTCAATCTTAAAATTATTGGATACGCCTCTAACCAATAGTTTAGTTTTAATGCCGAGAAATTTCCAAGAGAAGCATGACGAAGCAGTAAATACTTTTAACCAGCTAAAAATCGAATTGGAAGAAAAAGCATACAAAAAACGATTAGAAAAACTAAAAAAATTAGAACAAGAGATTGATGAATATGCTTTCCTTGTGCCTAAAAAAGCTTGAAGAGATTGTTGAGGAAGGAAAAAATTTAAATCATTGCGTAGGTGGTTATGTAGAAAGACATAAGAATGGGGAAACAACGATTATATTTATGCGTAAAAAAGAAGCACAAAACCAATCGCTATATACGATTGAATACAAAAATAAACATATTGTACAAATTCAAGGTTATCAGAACAAAGAAGTCATACCAGAAAAGGTGCGAGAAGTAGCAAACAAGTGGGTAAAAAAAATTAGTTAAGGAGTTTTCCAGTATAGAGAATGAATCGTATACATGAGTATACGATTTGTTTGTTAGAATAAATAGAAGAAAAAGTAGAAAGAATATTTTGCATTTGTTCATTTTTATGAGTATAATATAATCAAATAACGCGTATTTTTATATTTTTTGAGTATAATATACTCTTAGGGAGAGAAGAAAATGAAAACCAAAGAAAAAGGAAGAATACAAGTAGGAATCGATAAAGAGTTAAAAGAAAATGCAGAACAAATTTTAGAAGAACTTGGTTTAAATGCTACTACAGCTATTACAATTCTATATAAGCAAGTGGTATCAAGAGGGGAATTTCCAATGGAAATCAAATTAAGTGAAGAAGAAAAGCAAGCAATCAAGTTACGTCAGTTAGCTCAAAATATGCCTGTACAATTACTTGATACACACGAAAAGTTAAATGAGTGGTTCAATGAAGACGAATGAAATAGTAACAGTTTATGTTGCATTTGCCGATAAAGAAGGCGGAAAAAGAAGACCCATATTGGTTGTACAAGATAGAAATGATCGTATTGACTTTTTTAGCATTACCAGTAAATATAAAAATAAGTCCAAAAAGATACAACAAGTCTATTTTCCAATAAAAAATTGGAAGCAATCAGGATTGAATAAACCATCATGGATAGATGTAGGTGTTCTTAGAGCGATACCTAAAGAAAATACAGAAATAAAATATACTAAAGTAGGTATTTTGACAAACGAGGATAGTCAAAAATTGATTGATTTTATCAAGAATTTACAGAAAAATTGAAATATAAAGGATGAAAAAGGACAAGTAATTGCTTGTTCTTTTTTTGTTTGAAATAGACAGAAGGAACAAAAGAGGTATTTCGCCGGCGGTGCAGTAGCCCTTGGCTCAGAGCATACCTCTTTTTCGTTTGTTGGTTCATTGTCCATTAAATTCTTGGTAACTCCGTTCCTCCGTTAGTCGAATTTGCCTTTGTTTGCGCCGTTCCTCTGCAAAGTCGGCACATGGACACTGCCCCATTTTTATGCAGAGCATAAAAAACCAAACGAGTGATTGAGAGATGTTCGCTAAAGCTCACTAAAAAGGAAGGGAATAAATGTCCCATTTATTCTGATTGTTTCGTCGTCAAGCCGACGAAAGGTTTTCGTCCGCCTAAGCGTTCGAAAAATTTATTTTTCATAGACAATCCATACATAAGGAATCAGTTTTCCAAGATAAAGAAACGACAAACATTTCCTAATCGTCTATCAGTCATTCGGCTAGATTAACCTAAAACATAACCTGCCAATTGCCAAGGGTAAAATGCACACTACGTGCCCTTGTCAATTGTCAGAACATGTTTTCGAGACGGTTATGCCGAACGACCGATAGACGAAAAGGAAATGTAAAGTTCATTTCTCATTTGATCTTTGAAAACTGAATAATTCCCTGATGAATGAATAGGATTCGTCTAAAAATCAATCATTTTTCAAGACCTTAGGGGGCGCACCCCCTAAAACCCTGCGCCTCACTCTCTCAACCGAAAAGGTGGGAGGGGGGCAACCAAATCAAAGAATTACTTTTTCAGGAGTGAAGCAAACATGAAAAAATTAACACAAGCAAAAAATAAGTTGGAACGTTTACAAAAGGAACAAGCACTAGTTTGTCAGTCAATTAGAAATGAGTATAGTGAAATTCCTCTCGGACAGCCGAATATCATCGGGCGTCCCAATATTTATAAACAAGTTAATCGCTATTTTGACAAGTCTTGTCAGTTAATGAAAGAAGAGAAAAAACAACAAGACCGTGTAGCCATGCTAGAAAAGGAGGAAGAATTCAAAAAAGAAAATAAATTATTGAAGGATACCCATGTTGTAGGAAAAACAGCTTACGCTACTATTGGTGCGAAAACTAGCGTGAACAATTTAGATTATTTCAAACAAAAGTTAGTTGATTTAGAACAAAAGAATGAAGCCGCAAAAGCTTATAACAAGACAAAGCCACCGATTAAGAAAAAAACATATGGGGCAGAAATTACGAAATTGAAAAGAAAAATTGCCTATTTAGAAGAAATGGTAGAAAAAGACCAAAAGAAAGTTGTGAGTGAGAAAACGCAACAACTGATAGACAGTGGGGCAGTAAAGCAATGGCAAAAGAAACCCATTTACTATTTTGTTCAGGGACTGAGAAAAGTAGCCTTAGAAATTGATGATAAAGGAAACTTTTATATTTCTGAACGTTATCCAACCTATACAGAAAGTGAAAAACAATTTGTCAAAGAGTTACTAAAATAGCGTTACAAGAGGTTATTCTCTTGTAACGTTTAATGAAATAAGGTGAATGAAATGACGTTAAAAGAAAAAATTTTATTTTTAGAAGAAAAAACTGGAATTGATATGAAAGGAATCAAGGAACAAAAGATCAATTGGTACATGGATCTTTTGAAAGACCCCTTTCCGCTATTACAAAGTGATTTGATACCAGTTATTAGAAATGATGTTTATTTTACTAGACTTTATGGCCATAAGTAAAATTGAACCTCGACACACTACGAAAAATAGTGTGTCGAGATAATTAATGAAATAATGATGAGTTTTTTTGGAGGATAAAAAAATGGAAATTATTGATGTGTATGACGAGGTAACATTGGAATATATTGGCTCTTTTGAGAATACGAACCAAAATATTATTGATTATGTTGCAGAACTTTTACCATTTGAAAACAGAAGATTAATTGATTATTCGAGTGACGAAATCGTGCTAACAACGATTGGTAATTTTTTGAATTATGTTCCTGACCAGCTATGGCTAGAAGAGATTCGCCCGCTATTGATTGCAAAGCAAACGGGTGAAGTTTCTACCAAAAAGGTAAAACTGTTTGATCGTTATGAGCAAGAAAATGAAGGATTTTGATAAAAGGAGAGAATCAAGACGTGTTTTCAAATCGTGAATGTTTTTGGGGAAGATATCAAATCCCTATCGACCAATTTAACAAACAGTATTGTTGGCCACCTACTTATATCAAATGTATCAAATGTGATTGTTCTGAATTAGCAAAACATAAAACTTATATGAAGAATGGTCATTCTTATGATACGTATATTTGGGAATGTCCGTCTTGTCAAAGTCAATATCGTTTAGTAAACGGAACAACACATTTTGAAAACATTACTGAAGAGTAGTTGTTTTTTTAGATGATGACGGTAACGGTTTGCCCTATCGACTTTATGAAATGGTCATAGGGCAATAATAAAAATGGAAATAGAATCAAGGGAGCTAAGCTATTCATGAAGAATATAAAGCGTCGTTTATCGACCATATTAGTACTATTTAGTCTTGTCGGAACAGGATGTAGCGTGTTCAATCATTCAAAAAATTTATTGCCTGAAAATCAACGTATAGCGTCTAATATAACAATACAGAAAAATACAAATGAGCAAGTAGAAATAATTAATCAAAATCACCCACATTTTTTGAATGAAGACTTATCTTTAGACCAGGGAAATTGGCAACGATTTTCTAATTTAGATTCGTTGAATCGAGTAGGAGAAGCGAATGCGATGTTGCATAAAAGTATGATGCCAACTGAAGAACGAGAACGGCTTTATATCAAGCCTACTGGTTGGAAACAAAAGAAAATGAAGAATGGCGATTATTTGTATAACCGTTGTCATTTAATTGGTTATCAAATGACTGGAGAAAACAATAATCCTAAAAATCTTATGACAGGTACACGATCATTCAATACACCAGCAATGGTCGAATATGAAAACCAAGTAGCAGAATATTTGAGGAGAACAGGCAATCATGTTCGTTATCGTGTAACACCAGATTTTAGAGAAAATGAGTTAGTTGCGAGAGGCGTACAAATAGAAGCACAGAGTATTGAGGATAATGTCATTTCTTTCAATGTTTATATTCATAATATACAAGAAGGTTATGATATCGATTATCAAACAGGAAATTCAAAAATTAAATAAAGGGCGTAAAAAAGGGACTGCTTCTGGTGAAAACAGTCCCTCAAATGGATTTAAAGCTACGCCCATTCTAACAAAAGAATGGAGAGAAATCAACGTGATTAAAATAAACAGCAATCTAGCAATTTTGATAATGATAGTAGGTGTTTGGATTAGTTTTTTATCGATTGAATGGAAAATTATTTTATCTTCAGGTGCATTTATGTATTTGTTTAGTTTATGGGATGTCTACATTGTAGAAGAATTTCCAAATAAATTTGATAAAAAAAGGAGAAGACTTCAGGTAAAATAAATGGAAAAGGAGTGATTAAGTAGATGAATAAAAAATATCGAGCAAAATTGTCGCCAACTCTGTCTAAACGAAAAGATGAGCGTTATGTAATGGTTAATTTAGATACTGGAGAAATTGTCGATGATTGTCGAGGTTATGGTTATAAAACGAAGCAATCTGCTTATGCTTGCTTTGGCTATAAACTAACACGAATGAAACGAGGCGAAGCATTTTAAAGAATTGCAGAATAGTTTATTTATTTTAGAAAGTGTATTTGATAATATAACAATATATTCAATTACTCATAGACTCAATAAGTAATTGTAAATCTAAATTATTTAAGGAGAATTTGATTAAATGGATAAAGTTATTTATGCACCTAGTACTTACTCTGCAGATGAAATTTTTTTGATGAAATTAGCTAGAGACTGGTTTCATCAAGCAAGCCAATTAAAAAACATTTCTTGGGCTAATATAACATTTGGAAGTATTAATATATTGCCTGATAATATAAATATAGAAAAAACAATTCGTTTTAGTACTCAAATGTATTCACATAACTTAGAATTTCTAGCCTTAAGGAGCGCTGTTACGGCATATCGAGATTTTTGTGAATATATGCCTCCATATTTACGAATTGGTAGAGATAAGGATAAAATTAATTATACGATAAATATCGCTAAGAAAAATGGAATACATTTACAACCAGAATACTTTTCTCGATTTGATAAACTAAATGAAATAGTAGCAAAACTAGATATAGACTACAATTTTTTTGAATCTTTACAAGAAGATAAAATTAGTTAATACTATAATTAAAAATTATTGACATAATAAGAATACAGATAAAAAAGACAGTCTTATTGGATTGTCTTTTTATTTTCATTACTGGTAGACAAGATTGAAAAGAAATAGAAGAAAGCATGTGTAATCGTAATATTATAAATAACTGAAAATATTATTTATTCCGAAAAGTGAAAAATTCTTTTGTTAAAATATATAAGTTGAAATGAGTAACATTTTTGATAAAATAGTATTGGTAAACGTCCATACTATAGACTTTTTAGGTACTGCCCGTTAGTGAAGTTTCAGGCAGTACCTATCTTTTTTAATTGATTTCCAAATGTTATACTAAATATGTAGAAAGTTTGTGGCGGTTTGGCAAATCCAATTGAGGGAGCGTGTTGCCTATGGGCTTATTAGCTTATCGGACGTACTCTGTAGAAAGGAAATGCCTGATTTGTTCTCATTGGATCAAATCATTGCTATCATTGGATCAGTCGCAGTAGTAATTACTGCCGTAGCGAAAGCTAGTGATTCGATTTTGGCTTGGTTAAAGTTCAAAAAAGAACAAAAAAAATAGAGCCGTCTCAACTTTTGGCGAAGTAGACGGGCTCTAAAGCCTTATATATATGCCATCCGCTTTGAACGGACTACACAGGGGCTATGTTAGCGCATAGCTCCTTTTCATTCATAATATAGCATATTATTTGGCAGTTTGCCAATATAAGAATTCAATCAATTGATAGAAAAGGAAGTGGACGAGTTGTTAGTAGAAACTGTTCATGTTCAGTTAGCACATGGAAGGATAAATGATTCAGTTTATTTGAAAAATAGAATCTTTACTTTTCGTGTGGCTAAAAAACTAGAAAAAAAGATTCAAAAGGGAATGCTAGTTTTTTCTAAAAATGGTCAATTAGTGTATGTAAAAAACATAATTACAGGTAAATCTGAAGAAGAAGAAAATGAATATACTGCAACAGTTAGTAAAATTTTTAATGCCGCACCAAGTATTCTTCCTGTAAGAAAAGGAGAAAGAGTACCTAAAATGCGCCTAATAAACAAAAATACAATTTTTGAAGGATTATTTTTAGAAGTAAAAGATAAGACATTACACAAAACTAAACAAAAAGTTTATTTTAAAGCACCAGAAACTGTTTTAAAAAAAATTGGTATAGGGGATATTATCCCTTTTTCTATTGAAGGTAAAAATTGCCATGCTTTGATTATCCAAGTTTATAAATCAACGCAATTTGATAAAGAAGTATCTATATTTGAACCAAAATTTAAACCGTTCTTTTTAAAAAAAGCTGCGAAAGGCTTCAAAAAGACAGACTATATCCCTATACCAGAGGAAGAAAGCATTGTAACTTCTGAGAAAAATCAACAAATAAATCGTAAACGTCCTTTTAAAATAAGAAAAACAAGTTAGGTTGGCGGCAAGTATTAATTACTAAGAGAGATTTAATACGTACATTGTACATATGTTGTACGTACAACGTGATGACTATGTAATATAATATAGCTATTAAAGGGAGTGATAAGATGTCAAGATTAAATATTCGAATTGATGATGAATTAAAAGAACAAGCAAAAGAAGTTTACGAAGAAATCGGCATGGACTTATCAACTGCAGTCATTGTTTTTCTGAAACAAAGTGTACGGGAGAGAAAATTACCTTTTCAACCAGGTATTGAACCTAGAGAAGATATCATAGCTAGCTATGAAGCAGAAAATGGTATCACTACAAAAGTATCCTCCGTAGATGAGCTGATGGAGAAATTAAATGCTGACGATTAAGTTTACACCAAGTTTCAAACGTGATTATAAACGGATGATGAAAAAGCATTACGATGAAACAGAATTTAGAAAAGTGATTAATCTGTTAGTTAAGCAAGAGCAGGAAGTATTGAGAACAAAATATAAAGATCATGCTCTTCAAGGCAACTGGAAATGATAAAAGTTATAATTAATTGATTAGTTGTACAATATAATGTACAATGTATTTATAGAAATAAGTAAGAGGTGAATGAAATGGAAGCAGTAGCTTATTCAAATTTCCGCCAAAATTTACGTAGTTATATGAAACAAGTCAATGAAGATGCTGAAACACTTATTGTAACAAGTAAAGATGTAGAAGATACAGTTGTTGTATTATCAAAAAGAGATTATGATTCTATGCAAGAAACTTTGAGAACACTATCTAATAATTACGTCATGGAAAAAATTCGTCGAGGAGATGAACAATTCTCCAAAGGTGCATTTAAAACACATGACTTAATTGAGGTTGAATCTGATGATTAAGGCTTGGTCTGATGATGCTTGGGATGATTATCTTTATTGGCATGAGCAAGGAAACAAAAGCAATATAAAAAAGATTAACAAGTTAATAAAAGATATCGATCGTTCTCCCTTTGCTGGATTAGGAAAACCTGAGCCATTAAAGCATGATTTATCTGGAAAATGGTCCAGAAGAATTACAGATGAACATAGACTGATATATAGAGTTGAAAATGAAACGATATTTATTTATTCTGCAAAAGATCACTATTAACCAATCGGAAGTAAGGGAAGGGTCAGAAACTTAAAAGTTTATGACCCTTTATTTTATATATATATTCTGATATGTGTAACTTTTTTTCTAGAAAGAGCATGTAAAAAAGTCATTTGACATAGCTTGCACGACAACAGTAGGGACAGCCATAAAAATTGTTTAACGGATATTTCTTTTGGGCAGTAACCATAGCGGAATAGTAGGAAAGTTCAAAGCCTATTAGTACTCTATCTTGACAACAGGCTAAAAACGGGCACTCATTCGTGTGAATGGCATGTCTAAAATGTTGATTGGTAAATTTCTCGAAGTAGTAGTAATACATTATTGTCACTCTCCTTTACAATCACAAATATAACAAATAAGAGAGTAATCACATTTCACACTTTTTACTTTTTTGGTGATAAATCATAATCATTTTTAACAGCTAATTTAATCATCTATCTGATACTTTTTTATTATTTGATTTCTTATGTAAAAAATAAAACCACCGGAGACATTAGAAAACCGGTGGCTGGGTAATAAACTCTTTGGACAAGAAGAGATATGCATACCCACTAACTAGAATACACTATTTGAGCTGAAAAAAGTCTAAACTTTTTTATTTTTTATCGATCTAAATGGAAGTTGTTTCTTTAGTTTTTTCTATTTTGTCTAGGTATCTATAAATGGTT
>NZ_JBFOEY010000013.1:0-63242 GCF_040886985.1 Enterococcus sp. C76
GACCATTTATAGATACCTAGACAAGATAAAGGAAACAAAAACAACAGCTTCTCAGTAGTTAACTAGAAGCTGTTGTTTTATTTTAAATAAAATTTTCTCATATCTTCTATATATAAGAAATAACCAACTATGCATTTTTAAACTAATAGTCACCTTGTTTACATAGATAACCAGCTAGCATCAGAAAACGAATAGATTTTAAGAATAAATTTCCCCACAAGACTGATTATTTTCTATCAATTCATTATTTACATTTAAGTTGCTGATTTGATTTTCTTCTGTAAAAACTATAATAACCGAAGGATCTTTTTTGGCCTTCACTATTTGCTCAAAATCAACTTCAGCAATTAAATCTCCATTTTTCACCTTATCATTCTCTTTAACAAAAATTGAGAAAGGTTCTCCATTTAGCCTAACTGTATCAATTCCAATATGAATTAAATAATTTATACCCGATTCTGTTTTCAAACTAATTGCATGTTTCGTTGGAAATATTGAAACTACTTGTCCAGTAAATGGGGCAGTAATTTTTTTATTATTAGGTATAATAGCAAATCCATCTCCTAATAACTTTTGTGAAAATACAGGATCTTTTACTTCTGTAATTGGAATAACTTGTCCTGAACATGGAGCATAAATTACCTCTTTTTTCTTTTTAAAAAATTGAAACATCTAGAATGCCTCCTAATTATCTTGTTCTAATATTTGATTAATTTCTTGGCTAAATAAATCTGCTTTCCCACCAAAAACTGCTTGAATACCTCCATTAACCTCAAAAACAGCTGTCGCACCAAGATTTTTTATTTTTTGTTTTTGTATAATTTGACCATCCAAAACAGCTACTCGCAAACGAGTTGCACAAGCTTCAACAGATACAATATTATTTTTTCCACCCAGTGCTTCAATAATTATCATAGCTTCTTCGTATAGCGATGTATTTTTACTTTTTATTTCTTCAGAAGGAACCTCTGCATCTTCTACCATTCCAGGAATAGCTACCTTAAATTTTTTAATAAAAAATGTAAAAACAAAGAAATATATAAGTGCCCACACAATACCAAAAGGTATTAATTTCATCCAATTAGTTTTATCATTTCCTTGAAGAACCCCAAATAATAAGAAATCAATTAATCCTCCAGAGAAAGAATTTCCTATACGAATATTTAATATATCAGCAAAATAAAAAGATAATCCATCTAGAAATGCATGAATTACATATAACCAAGGAGCAACAAATAAAAACATATACTCAACAGGTTCAGTGATTCCAGTTAAAAATGATGTAAGGGCTCCGCTAAAATAAAGACCACCATTTTTTTTACGATTTTTCTTAGGAATTGCACGATACATTGCATAACATGCTGCAGGCAAACCAAACATCATTGTTGCAAATCTTCCTGCAAAAAATCTAGTCCCATAAGTAAATAAACCAGTATGATTGGAATCAGCTAGTTGAGCAAAAAAGATGTTTTGTGCACCAGAGATTGTTTGGCCAGCCACCATTTCTGTGCCACCCAAAGATGTATACCAAAACAAAGGATAGATTGTGTGATGTAAGCCCACAGCACCAGTTAATCGAAGTAAAAAACCATATAGAAAGGTTCCTAAGCTACCCATTTGCGCAATTTGTTCACCAGCAACTACTAAACCGTTTTGAATTGGCGGCCAAATCAAATAAAAGAAAGCACCAATAACAATTGCAGCTAAACTGGATACGATTGGAATAAATCTTGACCCTCCGAAAAATCCTAAGAATTGTGGCAACTCTATTTTTCTATATCGATTGTGTAAAAATGCTACCGTTCCTCCAATAACAATAGAACCAACTACTCCTGTATCAAGTGTTGCATCTTTTGCTGAAAAAAGCTCCAGAAATCCACTTATAGTTGCAGTATATACTAGATAAGCTACCCCTCCAGCTAAACCGGCTGTTCCCTTATCTCCATTTGAAAGTCCTACAGCAATCCCAATTGCGAAAATTAGTGCCAAATTTGCAAAAACTGCATTTCCAGCATAACTCATAATGCTCAAAATCGTATGCAACCAAGTTTGATTTAAAATTGGATAAGCATTTATAGCGCTCTCATTTGTTAATGCTCCTCCAAGCCCTAATAACAAACCAGCCACGGGCAGTATAGCAATTGGCAACATAAACGCACGACCTAATTGTGAAAACTTCTTAAACATTTTTTCTCCTCCTAACTAATTTAGTGCTTTAATAAATCTTGAAGCAATTTCTTGCGGACGAGTAATAGCCCCCCCCACAACAATGCCTGCAACTCCTAATTTCTTTATTTCTTTTGCTTGTTCTGGAGTATGGATTCTCCCCTCGGCAATTACACAAATATTATCTTCGACTAACTTCTTAATCAAATTTATATCTGGACCTTCTTGTTGCTTACTTTCTTCAGTATAGCCACTTAAAGTCGTTCCTATAAAATCAATTCCTGCTGCATAAGCATTTTTTCCTTCTTCAAAAGTAGAAATATCTGCCATAAATAATTGATGAGGATATTTTTCTTTTATTTTGGTAATAAAAGTATTGATAGATAAACCATCATGACGATTTCTGAGAGTGCAATCAAGAGCAATCACTTCAACGCCAGTTTCTACTAACTCATCTACTTCCTTCATGGTTGGAGTAATAAATGGAGACTCTGGTGGGTAATCTCTTTTAATAATTCCAATCATTGGTAACGAGACGCATTTTTTTATTTCTAAAATATCTCGAACAGAATTTGCACGTATTCCAACTGCACCGGCTCTTTGAGCAGCTAAAGCAAAATAAGGCATTAAACTCCCTTCTTCTTTATAAAATGGTTCACCAGGTAATGCCTGACATGAAACAATCAAGCCATTTGAAATACTATCTAAAAAATCTTTTCTATTCATTATCCTAAACACTCCATTTTTTTATTTTTTTCGGATAATAACTCCAAAGACAATATAGCATCCGCTTTCATAAATGTAAAGATAAAAATGGAGTTTTTAGGAGTTTTTTTTAACAAATTGGAGTATAATGGAGAAAACTTCAATTGTAGAGGGGTTTATATGAAGTACACTTATTTAATTAGAGAAAATTATCCATTTTTAACGAAGTCTGAAAAAAAAGTTGCTGATTATATTTTAAATTCTGGGAATACCATCATTTATAGTACAATGAGTGACATCAAAAAAAATACAAAAGTTGGTGATGCAACTATCATTCGCTTTTGTCAAAAAATCGGTTTTTCTGGTTTTTCTGATTTAAAAATTGAAATTGCGAAGGAAGACTTTAGCCAAAAAAAAGAACATCAAACTAGTAAAAAATACTATGACGAAATTGCTAATAATTTAACCGAAGCTCTTCATTCGACCATTCGACTATTGGACGAGGAAAAATTGAATGATGCCGTTAAAATGATTACTCAATCAAAAAATATATATTTATTTGGTGTTGGGTCTAGTGGAAATACGAGCCTTGATTTAGAAAGTATGTTTCTACGAGTAGGAGTTCAAGCAAAAGCTGTATTAGACCCTCATTTTCAAGCTCAAGTTGCTTCCTTATTGACTGTTAATGATTTAGTGATCGCTTTTTCTTTGTCTGGAAAAACAAAAGACACTTATGATTCACTAAAAATAGCTAAGAAAAATGGCGCAAAAATTATTGCAATCACTAATTATATTCATTCACCTATAGGAAAATCTGCTGATTTAGTTTTACAAACTGCTATTGAGGAATTTTTGAATGGCGGATCTTTAGCTGGAAAAATCTCCCAACTTTATATTTGTGATCTACTAGTACAGGGCTATGAACAAAATAATAATATTGATTCGGTTGGATTAAGAGAAAAAGTTTTACGTTCTATTATTGATAAAAGTATTGATTAAATGGATAGCGACAGACTGAAGCGTAATTCATTTGTGGATAAATTATTAAGGATCCAATAATTCAAATTTTAGCCATGATTGCTGATCAAGAATGTACCGAATCAAAACAACTCCAAGCAATTGCAAAAGCTAACAGTGTCTATAAAGGCCGTCCAAAGCTATACAGTGCTAACGCAAAAGATCCCCAACAACGCTTAGTGTACAAAAGCATCGTTGAAGATTTTAAAAAAGGTATTGCGATTGCTAAAATTGCGAAGGACTACAATGTGACGAGACAAACCGTATATAGAATAAAAAAAGACAGCATGGTCAACGTCGGATAGTTGGTCATGCTGTTGTTTCTATTTTATTTACTTACTTTTTGAAATACTGTTCTAACTTTCATCAATAACTCCTCAACCAAACTATCATGTGCTTTTTCCAAGAAAATACACTCTCTGGCTTCATAATCAATTGTCGTTAATTGATCTAATAATACTTTTCCTGTTGTCTTCATTTCATATTTTGAATTAATATTTACATATAACGGATAGTTTCTAGTTGTACTAGAAATAGGAGCAACTGTAACAACATTACTATAATCTGCAATAATATCATGACTTAAAACAATATAAGGTCTTTTTCCTGTTTGTTCGTGTCCAGATCGAGGTGCTGTATTCAATAATAGAATATCGCCTTGTCTAGGCTTTCTCACCATTTTTCATTACCTACTGTTTCACCTAAGTTTTGAATCGTCACATGATTTCTTTCGTCAGTGTAATTTTCAAATAACTGCTCAATTGTTAATTCATTTTCTAAATTAGCAGCTTCGATGATTAGGCGCTTTTGACCGTTTACTTCTTCTTGTATTATCTTCACTTTGTCTTCTGTATGAATTCCAAGATATTCCATAATATACTTTGGCAATCTAAGACCATTACTATTTCCCCATTTTTTTATAGGTAGCATTTCCATATTAGACACCTCTTTCTGTATATACATAGTATAACACATTCAAGAAAGAATGTATATACATAATTATCCTTTCCTGTTAAATTAGATTAACATTCTATGAATTTTTGAACCAATAGAAGCCTTACTTTATCTTTTATTTCTCTTGCTCAACTTCAATGTCCTTTTCTAAATTAAGTTTTTCAGCAGATAAACAGAATGGCCAAAAAAGCATACCCTGTTGGTCTTTTTTAACCAGAAGATATATGAAGAATTTCATATATCTTCTGGTTTTTTTCTAAATTTATTGGTTTATCTTCAAAAAAAGTAAATTGTGTTATTTTCCATTTATGCGGTGGCGGTTGGAGTGAGAGAGAGGTTTTTCAATTGAGAAGGCGCTTGCGCCTTCCTAAAAAGGCCTTTTCATTTTTCTTGTTTCTATGTAAAACAAAAAGAGCTGCAGTCCTACATTAGGATTGCAACTCTTCTTTTTTTATATGCCCATCGATCGCGTAAAATGATCGGGATTTCTAACATACATGCTAGCAATAACTAGCTGATTTCGTTTATTGAAGTGACCTGTGACGGCAATATTGTATTTTCCATCATCCATAATTAGCAGTTTATCGATAATTTCAATATCTGCAACTACACAATTAATCGATTCATGAATTGTTTGTAAAGTAAAGCGAACCAATAATGGTTGTGTTTTTATTACTCGGATTTTATCAAGCAAACCAACATATTTGTTCATCACGATCACCTCGCTAAAATTATAGCAAAAACAGCTAAAATTGAGAATTTTTATTCGATTTTAGATATGCTATAATTATCAAGACAGTAAAGTTTAATGACGGTGGCGACTTCTGGAAGGTGGTGGTGCTTATGAATGTAAGTGCTAAAATCTATGAAAGGAGTAAGCCTTTTGTCCGCATATGAGACAATTCAAACCATTCTTGGTTTTGGTATGTTTACCATTGCTTTGATTAGTTTGATTGTAAATATGCTTAAAAATGACAAAAAGAAATAACCGTCACTTTAGCGAGGATCGGTTATTTCTCAATAAATAATTAATCTGAGCCGCCGTTCTTTAAACGGTGCTGTTAATGAGGGGTTGTTCGCGCAACTCCTCTTTTTCATGTTCATTATAGCAATATTTCGCAAGAAGTTCAACGATTTCCCGTTAAACCTACATATAAAGCGGTAGAATAGCCGTAAGTATAACAGCTGTCGCTGCTACTGTGACTTTAGTCAATCGCCAAAAGGAATTATCCTTTCCTGCTCTTTTTAAAAGATAAGAACAGACAAGATACACGAATACAAGAAATAGTGATCCTTTCGCAATTCTATTTACCAAAGGATTTTCAGTGACGCCCAAAGAAATCCCGTCTATAAATGCAATTACGGGTATCAATAGATCCATCGTCAGACTAATTTTTTTTGCCATGCTTACTCCTTCTTTCTCAAACTAAAACGGTAGATCATCATCGCTAATATCGATTGATTGTTCACCAAATGGATTCTGTGAAGCGTTCAATCCATTGTTGTTAGGCGTCGCTGTATCCCGTTGTTCAAAGGTGGCGGTGCTTGGACTGGTGGACGATTGATCAGCGTGCATACGGCTTTCTGTCGCTGCTTTACTTTCTAATAGTTGAAAGTTATCTGCTACAACTTCAGTCACATACACACGTTGTCCTTGCTGGTTGTCATAAGTCCGCGTTTGAATCCGCCCAACTACACCAATCAAGCTACCTTTTTTAGCTAATGTCGCCATTGTTTCTGCTGGTTTGCGCCAAATCACGCAGTTGATAAAATCAGCTTCTCGATTGCCGTTTTGATTCGTAAAATTACGGTTGACAGCTAGGGTAAAAGTCGCTACTGCAGTACCACTTGCGGTATAACGTAAATCGGGATCTTTGGTTAAGCGTCCTACTAATGTCACATTATTAATCATCTTTATCTCTCCATTTCTTTATTCATCTGTTGGTGTCTTTGATAAGCTAGTTTTCGCTCTTTTTCTTCGACCTGAATCACTTTTTCCATCAAATTACTAATCGAATCCATTGTCTCATCGTACGTGATTGACGCAGCATAAGGATTGCTTTTTTGATATTTCTTCCAGGTATCTTTTAGCTCATGACTATTTTTCAGTACATCCATATCCTTTTCGTAATAAATCTTTAACGGATCAGTTTTTCCTCGACATGTAAATGTATTTCTCACACTATCTTTCAAGGTCTTCTCATCGATCTTTTCCATTTTAGGAATAGTATAGAGATCATAAAAATCTTTTCCTCTCGAATTATCTGTTAAAAAATCAAAGGTTGCACTTAATTTTTCGGCAATAATTTGTTCTGTAGGATAAGATTCCAAAGGAATCGTTCGATCTTCAAACATCAATTTATGACTGTGAGTGATCGTTGCAGGATAGATCGAGTCACCTGTCGTCACATCTACCTTAAAATCTGGCCGCATATTTTCCAAATGTGCCAGCACACGTAAGCTAAATCCTGGATAGTAATCGGCTTCTCTCGTTTCTTTCATTCCTTGAATCTCAAATTGAATGCCTTCTTTCGTCGGCGTTAAAAAAATATCGTTTAGAACCGTTGTTAATGTTTCTTTGGTTACTTTCATTTCCCGTAAAGTCGTATCAATATCTTTGGTTGTACGATTTTCAATGCCATACTTTGAGCCAATTAAGAAGCCGCCTTTTAACACAAAATTTTCACGATAAGGAGACTCTGAGATTTTTTCCAAGAATTTTTCCATCATAAAATGTCTTAAAACAAGCTGCGGATCAACTTCTTTTTCTCTAGAAATATTCTTCACTTTTGCTTTTAATTGCGTAGGTGTCATGTGTATTCTCCTTTAATTTAAAGCCATAATATAAGAGCGCATCGTTTTATCTGTAGGCAAAATTCGTCGATACTCATTCAATTTTCTAAGATTTTTTCTGTCCGACTCCATGTAGTTTTTGATTGCTTTTACTTTGATTTCATCCTCAACGTTATACCAGGGATTCCAAATGTCACATAAGGTTCTTTCTGGATCATAAGCTATAACAGGATTTCCATAGCGACTCTTTATTTCGATCTTGCCTAATTCATACCATTCCGCTTTTGAATAGTGTAACTCAACCGCGAATTCCTTCAACCCCTTTTCAGAAACGTGATAACCGTAAGGTACGGTTAGATCGATCTGTCTAGGGATCATATCCGTTAAATCATATAAATCCAACGCGGTGATATGCGAAATAATGCCGCGTTCATATTTTTTTTGCGCCATAAACAATTCATCAGGAAATTGACCAGGTAAGGTGAAAAAGCCTGGATACTCTCGATCCAGCTCCCCTCGATCTACCATACGTTTGATCGTAACAGGAGAAATGCCCGCTTTTTTAGCATCCTTCAAAGCCAAAGTTCCATTAAATTCTTCTAGTAGCTTATATACCATTGCTTTTGTCATTTTCTCCCTCCTTTGTATACGTATAAACTTATAAATATAGTATAACATAAGTTTATACGTATACAACAATCAGGAAGATTTTATCGATCTAATTCGATTTCTTTTTGAATCCGTTGCTGGTTCTTTAATTGCTGCAGTCTTCGTTTGCTGGCACGCATTTTTTCCTGTTCTGAACGAATTTTGGCTTTTTGATTTTCGATTTCTTGTTGTTTATGTGTGGTATTACGCATAAGATTAACCCTCCATTATTTTGTCGTGCGGCGTGTTCTTTTCTTATAGTTCGTTTTTTTCTTTTCAGAAAACTCAAACCCTGTGGTGAAATCTTCTTTTAAAACGATCGTTGCTTCAAACGAACCCTTCTGACCTTTTAACCCTTTCACAGGTTGGCTTGTTCGGCCATTTTGAATGATCTCTTTCAGCTGTGTCGCTGTAAGTTTCTTTTTGGCAATCGTTGTCCATAGTTTGAAATCACAGGCTTCAGACGTGCAAGCCGCCACCTTTTGATAAAGTATGACTTCTTGTTCCTGGCATTTTGGACAAATTCCTAAATGACGCGCCGCTTCTTGCTTTTCACTGGCTGCTTTCACCTCTTGTAACGTCGATCCAAAATCAGTGGCTTGGATTTGCCCTGGGACGACTTCCAACAAGTGAGAGACAAATTTTTGGATATTAGCTAGAAAAGTACCTTGTGTCCCTTTTTGCTCACCAATCTTTAATAGGTAATTTTCCCATTTGGCGGTCATTTCGGCGCTCGTAAGCAGCGGCTCTTTTTCCACGGCTTGGCAAAGCAAAATCCCTTTATTCGTCACCACGAGCTTATTTTTCTCTACCTTGATATATTCCTTTTGTTTCAAGGTTTCAATAATATTCGCCCGTGTCGCTTCTGTACCGATTCCTTCCACTTCTTTCAATATGGATTGCGCTTCTTCACTATCCACGGTTTTCCCAGCTGTCTTCATGGCGGTGATCAGTGTACCTTCCGTGTAAGGTTGTGGGGGCTTGGTTTCTTTTTCAAGAACTTGTAGATCTACCGTCACCGTTTCTCCTTTTGTCACTTTAGGAAGTAACGGCTCTTCTTCCTTCTCTTTTCCGTCGCTCTCTTTGCCAAATAACTTCTTCCAACCTAGATCTATCGGTACTTTTCCGATTGCCTTTAACTGAAGCTGCTGGACTTGCGTCAAGATCGTTGTTTCTTCATAGGTATATTTTTCCGCAAACATGGCCACCGTTGTTTTTAACACTTGTTCATAAATGGCCTGCTGCAGTGGACTTAGTTGTTCAAAAGCCGCTGCTGTCATAACCGTTTTTGTAGGAATGATCGCGTAATGTTCCTGGACTTTCTTGTTATTCACATACCGACTATTCGGCGTATGAATAGGGGTTGGGATTGATTCGGCCTTTAAAAAATGCTTGTATTTATCTAAATGATCCAACAGATACGCATACTCCCCTTCCGTAATATAAGGGGTGTCTGTTCGCGGATAGCTTAGATATTTCCCTTCATATAAGCCTTGCATGGCTTCCAAAGTGTCTTTGGCACTAGCTTTCATGAGTTGATTCATTTTAGACTGAAGGCTAGATAGAGAAAAAAGACGTGGACTTGCCGCGCTTTTTTTCTCGGTTTCGACTTCAAGAATCGTGCCTGGCTGCTTTCCTACTTGAACGCCTTTTTCTTTTAAATAGGCTTCAAATGCTTCTTGCGTCGCTTGTATTTCATTCGGATCAAGCTTCGCACCAAATGTGCCATTTTGAGTGGTTACTTGGGCTTTTCCTTCAAAATATGGTTCTTTTTGGAAGTTTCTAATCTTTTCCTGCAGCTGATAAATCATGTAAAGCGTTGGAGTTTGGACTCTACCTAAGGAAAAGCTTCCTGGTATGCCTTTTTGCTGCAAGAGTAAACTATACAGTGGGCTACCGTTCATCCCAATTAACCAATCAGCGATCTGACGTGCTTGTGCTTCTTCAAATTTTGGATAGGTCTCTTCTGCGTCTCGTAACTGTTGGAATCCTTGATAAATGGCTTCTTTTTCTAAGGAGTTGATCCAAAGTCTTTTAAAAGTCTTTCCCTGCTCTGCGCCTGCTTGTTGAATGATCGTCCAAGCGATCAGTTCCCCTTCACGATCGCTATCTGTCGCAATAATAATGGTGTCGGCCGATTGAAGTTGCTGTTTCACCACGTTGAATTGCTTTTTCTTATCTTTAGGAACATGATAGTGATAATGTGTAGGGAAAATAGGCAAATGTTCTAATGACCATTGTTTCCAATTTTCATCGTACATATCGGGCGAATCTAACTCGACTAAATGACCAAAACCATACGTGATCACAGTTTCTCCTGTAAACAATCGATCTTGGATCTCAAAATACCCATCTTTTCGAGTGGCTTTAGAAAAGCTATCGGCATAAGCTTTCGCTTGTGACGGCTTTTCTGCTAAAATAACGGTTTTCATCATGACGATTTCACTCCCTTTCTTGTTGTCTGCCTTGTTGAAACAACATGGCACGTTTTTGCTTTCTGATTTCTTGTTGCTGGATCTCATGCTTCAATTGATCGTTCCAATCCTTTTTCACTTCAGGTACAAATTCATGTTCATGATTTTTATAGCCTTTGTAGTATTGTTCTGCTTTATAAGAGAAAAGAATCTGAGAATTAATATCCCCTTTTCCTTGATAAAAACGATCAAAATCGTACGTACCATTCGAGCGTTCACAATCTTTTAATTCTTTTGCGACTTCTCTACAAATATCTTTCAAACTAATGACTTCTATTGAATCGTTAACAGAAAGTTGCTGACCAAAAGACGCATTGACTTTGTGAGCGGAAACCAGTTGGTTCGTTAATTGCAGATTGTTTTCTGTCTTGTGTATGGCCATAATAGCTTCTGGTGTGACCTTTTCTTCTTTTGCGACTTCTTCATAAATGACTTTGTATTCTCTTGGCACTTGCCAATCATTAGCGATTCCTCGTTCACAACGTACTTTCTGATTCGTAAATGGATCGACTGCGCCCATTAATTGTTCTTTTTCGTAGAAAATATGTCCTGCACGGTCATTATCCACACAAATCTCGATGGATTGAGGAAAGGCTTGTTTCTTTCTCAATTCAGATACTGCCTCACCAAAATAATGACTGATCACATGGTGTTTTAACCCTTCCATAGAGACTAACCACATATCGTTTAACTGATCACGATTCAGTGCCGCGTAGCTAAGTAAATCAATACTACTCTCAAAAAATTTTAACTGTTTAGGATCACCAATCTTTAGGTTAAAGCCATGATTCGCTGTCGAATTTTTATCTATATGCTTATATGTGCCTCTCTCACCAAAACGTTCATAATCAATGAACGTTCCTTGATAACTCGCCCCTACTGTCTCTTTTGTCTGTGGATCTTTCCATAAAAAGGCGACCGTATGATCTAAACGATCGTCTCGAACTAAGAAATTTTGCCGTTCATGTTTTGGCTTTAGTTCGGCAATCAATCCTTCTTTTTCTGCATAATCAATCAGCCACTCTGGTAGTTTTCGTTCTTCCTTCAGATAATTCCTTCCTTTTTCTGTGAGTGGTTGATAATCAACGGGGTGATCTTTGTACTTTTCTGTCTCAAAATGAAGATTTTCCACTCGTTCTGTTTTGTCTTCATTCTTTAGAATAAAATCAGTGGCTGCTTTAAATTGTTGCTTAGGGTCTTGGATCTCTTTGTCTATGAAAAAAAGTTTAGCTAATTCAATAATGTCACCACTAATATTTTGACTGTTCCAATAAAAACGTTGTTTTCTTCGTTCAAAAACAAATGAATCATGGTCTTCTAAGCGATAGTCTCGTCCTTTATTGACTACAGCCATTCCATTGTTTCGAGCAAAATCCACTATATCGATCTGTTTACATCGATCAATAAGACTCATTTTTTTCTCTGTCATTTTAAAACCTCCCAAAAGAAAAAAGACTATCCGTTTTTCAGATAGTCTTTTTTACTTGTTTTATACACGTTCTTTTTGTGACAATTGTTGTTCATAATAGATTTCATTTTTTCGTTTGGCCACTTCTGACACTGTCTCAAGTGAAAATCGGAATGGATTTCCTAGCGCAAATTCTTCTGAAGGTAACGCCGTTTGGATCTCTTTTCCATAACTTTTTCCTTTTAAAATTACTTGATTATGCTGCGGATCTTCAATAAACGCCGCATCCTTCAAATGTAACGTTCGACCCGTATCTTCCTCCATTACTTTCCCGTCTTTCTTGTCGATCCAAAGTGAGCCAACAGGAACAATATTCTTTTGTTCTGCCGTTTCCACAGTATTTTTATGCTCTTGCTTCACTTCTGCTGGTTGGATCTCTGGTTCTCTTTCTCTGTATTGATTGATTTCATTAGAAATGGTTTGAATGAATTCATTTGCGACACGGCTGACATCATTCATGATTTTCCCACGTTCCGCAGCTTCCTTATCATCCAACGTCTGACCATTCTTCGTCCATGTCGCAATATAAGGAATAGCTTTCTCCGAGGTGTCCATCCCAAAATGCTTGCACACAATATAGGAGGTCATTTCTGCCTGTAGTTCTTTTGTTGCAGTATCTAATTCTGAAAATTTGTGCATTCTAGCATGGGCTAATTCGTGAATACTTGTGGCTAAATGCTGCGTAGGAGTATTTCGAGTATTCATCACGATTTCTTCTGCACCAGTGACCTTGTCATAGACATAAGCCCCACGTGTTTGTCCTAATTCTCTTTGATAGATTTCGCTCTCCGTCATATCTCGAATTTGAATTCCAATATTGTTGGCTACCGCTTGAATCCCAGCTTGAAGTTCTGACTGACCTTTAGCATCCAATTGAAAATCAAAGACACGGTTCGGGAAGATTTTCGGATAGTCTTCAGGCTTCAATTGTGTTTGTGTGATATCAAACACTTTTTCAATCGTGTAGTAAGGCTTTTTGATCACTTCGATTTGACCACTTTCGATTCGTTTTTTATCTTCTGGTGTAGCTTCTGTTTCTCGAACAAAACCACGTCCTTTCTCATAAAATCCTTTGACCGTTTTTCTGACAAAGATCTTGTTCCCTTGTTCCCCTTTTTTGATATAGATTCCTTCTTTTTTCAACGCGGCACGACCTAAACAAGCCGTTGCGCCTGGAAATTGTTCCTCGATCAATAATTGATTTCTAAAGGATCGTTCTGGAAAACGCGACATAAAGTTCAGAAGTTCTTTCACGTCTTCAGGAGAATGGGTATGCTTTTTCACCGCGTCCAGTGCCTGTTGCGAAAGGGATTTGACTTCTTGCTTAATCTCTTCTGCCGTTCGTTTTTGATAGCCCTTTTGTTTTGTTTCTGTTTCTTTCGACTGCATTTGTTCTTTCGAAACAGGTTCATTTTTGACCGTTTGTTTTTGTTCCTTCTCAGGTACTTGCTCGCACAATTTTGCTAACTCTAAATAGATGGATTGATTACTGTTGACGCCATCACCTAGATCCATTCGGATCTGATCGACTACTTCTCCGTTCTTCACTTCTTCAAAATAGAATTTATAATAACCTGCTTCTGCAGCGTACTGGTTATCCAACGCTTTAAGTTGATCGATCAATTCTAATGTTACGATCTCCCCACCATAACTTTTCAATCCTTTTTCTGGATCATTTTCGTTGAATTCTACTCGATAGAAATGATCGTTTTCTTTCTCCTTCAATGAATCAGTTGGCGCAGCCTCTTCAAGTAATTCACGAACAGCTGCTTTTTCCTCTTCCGACGTGGCTTGGTATTTTTTAGATTCCTCAAATTCCCCGTTTTCATTCAGTTCTAAAGCGACTTTTCGATAGCCTTTCAGAAAATAAATGGTCGGATTTTTTTTCCATTGCGTTACTCGTCCGCTGTCAATGATCGCTTGTACTTCAGGGAGGATATTTTCTTTTCCTTTTTCTGATTTTTCTTTCAGCTGTTCTAATGTTTCCAACTTCCGTTGATATTTTCGGATCGTGGCGGCTGAAAAAGACGATTCACCTTTTTCAAAGCGTTCGATTTCTTCTCTGATTCTTGGAATATTTTCGATCGTCATATCTAGTCCGCCGTACTTGTTATAACCCATTTCCTTTAGCTCTTCTTGTCTTTCAAGTTTTTCTACCTGTTTTTCTTGTTGCTTGATCTCTTCTCTCAGACTTTGGACTTTATTTTCGATTCGTTCTTGCTGGTTAAACCATGAACGGCCATTTCTCTTGTCGTTCATTGGTTGACCGTTCGTCATTTTTTGGTGTTCAAACATCTTTTCGATTTGTTCATTTAATTCATTTTGCAATCGTACTAATTTTCTTTTGGATTTTCCCAAACGACTATTGTCTAGTGGTTCTTTTTCTTCTGCCATGTTTTTTCCTCCTAAACAAATGGATAATCTTCTACCGCATCGACGAACGTCTTCGTAGTCAGATTTAACGTTAAAATATCGCCACTTTGATAAGCTTTTGCCGCTTTGTCTGTGACGACAAAAGCTCTGCCCGTTTGAATTTCTGTCACAAAAACGAGATTGTCTCTGCTTTTTTCAACAACAACTCCAATCGTTGAATAAGCCATTTCTTCTTCCTCCCTTCTCTTTCTTTTGATATAATGTAGTCGCAAATCGCACCACTCATTGAATTGGCGGAAAACAATTCATTGAAAAAAAGAGTCCTGGACAATTACGTTCAGGACTCTTTTACTTCTTTTATTCACTTAACAACTAACATTCTGTGAGTGAAATGGACTCTTCAATGCTTTTACACGGGAAGTTATTGATCCCCTCTTCATTCATTTCCCAAGTAGTATAATAAGGTGCTAACTTGCCCTCATATTCTTGAATGATAAAATATTTTTCACCATTCACATGATTACAACAATACACACCAGTAGCTGGGTACTCAACGACTAAAAATTGATTTGGATCAAACTGTTCGTTTCTCAACATTTCTCTTATCTGAAACAAATGCTCTTTTTCTAAACAATCGGGAAGTTGTTCGATTCGTTCTTCTCTTAATGATCCTTCTATAACTTTCCATTGATCTAAATATTGTTTCATTGCTATTCCTCCTACTGTCTTTACTGTCTTTCTTGTTCCATTTGGATTCTTCGTTGTTGCTCTTCGTAGGCTTTACTTGCGTGGTATTTTTCTTCATGGGCATTAATCGTTCGATTTAATTGACGCAAACTCCGTTGCGTGACAACTCTTTGTTGGAATTGTTTCCTGCGCTTCATGAATTCTTCGTAACTATATTTGTATTCATTCGTTGGTAACTGTTTAAGCGTTCGAAAGGATCGTTCATTGTAAATAGATTGCATCTGATCGACACCTTCTATTAATGGTTTTATTTGACTATCTTGTCTCTTCAGTTCTGTTAGGATGGCATTTCCTGTGCGCTTTTTTAAATCAAAGAGGGCGTTTTTTTCTGCATCCTTTGATTCTCTTTTGCTTTCCCCATAAAGACTTTTTGCTTCTTCTTTCAATGCTTTTGAAATCTGTATATATTCTTGATATTCAGGTTCTTTTGTTAAAACATATTTGGTTAACTCATCGAGTTTCTCTCTTGTGTATGGTGAAAGTTTGGTTCGTTTTTCATCCCCGTAATTCCATTCCGAACGTTTGTCAGGTAGGGTTTTATATACTTCATTTAATAAGTTCATTGCGTGTCGATCGTAACGCGCTGGCTCTTTTACCACTTTTGTTAAGGTGTTACGCAAATCACTTTTCCGCGTCAATAAATTTCGTTTCTCCATACCAATCATTCGATCCTTTTCATAAGAAAAACGTTCTAACTCATGTACATAATTGGTCTTCATTGCGTCTAATGTTGCTTGTCTTCTCTTTCCTTTCGGTACAACATAACTCACACCATTTTCAACCTCCGTGTAAGGTTTACGCGTATTTTCTTTTTCAACAACTGCAAAATGAATATGGATATGTTTGGTATTACGGTGAATCGTTGCCATCCAGTAGCCTGTTTCGTTCAGTTGCTCTTTCTCGAATAATGTCTCCATCATTTTTCTTCCTGCTGCTTTCAACCCTTCTTCATCTAAGGTATCTGTTTTGGGATCGTACAAGCCTATTTTTTCAAGATAGGAATTGTCGTGAGAGACAACATCTTGATAAATGATTGAGCCTTTTTGTTGCCCTCTTTGGAAGATTTGCTTAATCTCCTTCAGATCACTTCCCTTTACTTCGTCTGAAGCCATAGAAAAAACTCCAGGAAGGTTTCCTGAAGCTTTTTTGTGTGGCTCTGTTTGATATTTTTTTATTGCTTGGTTCAAGCGTTGGTATTCTTTTTGTTCACTTTGCGTCAGTTCTTTCTTTTGTTCTAACGCATAGTGACGGGTCATATAAGAAAGATATTTGGTAAAATCTTGTTCCTCTAACTTGTCAAAGTTGATTCCATTTCCCATCAACGATTGCGCTTCATTCGCCGTTTCACTGAATTCTTTATCCGTCTTACTCTCCGAAAAAGTTTCTCCTTCAGGAATATAAAAATCCTCTAAAGCATTCTTGATTCGTTGCAGTTCCTGTTCTTCTTCAGGCGTACGTCGTTCCATTTCTTCCAGCGCTTTTTCTCTTGTCATATAATCAATGTATGTTGAAAAAGATTTTTTATTGGGCAAGGTAAATTGACAAGTGAGAATGACTGCAGGCGATTTATTCATCATGTTCCCCTTCTACTTTTTATCTTTTTAAAAACTTTGTTGGATCAAACGGGTCTACTCTGGCATGAACAGATTCATTTATTGGTTTCTTGATCTTAGGAGAATACTTTTTCGTTTGATTCGCTTTTATTTTCCCTTCCACACGCTCTTTTGCTTCTTGATAGACAGTTGAATTTGTACCAATTAGTATTCCTGTATCTTTCAAATGAAGATCCGCAAACTCTGAAACCATTTCGGTTAAAATAGAAATTTCCTTTCCCATTGCATTCAACTTTGCGTTCGTCATATTATTATTTTTTTCAATTTCTGGATCGTAATTCATACATAAAAATCGAATGGCTTCAGAATAATTTTTTACCGTAGGTTGAGTTTCCATAATATGTTTTAAAACTTCATCGTGCGCTTCATAAAATGTAATATGCTTTTCTATCGCTTTAACCATAGAACATTATCTCCTTCCTAATGTGTGATTAATATTTCAATTAAGTTCTTGACCTCGTTCGTGTATGCTTCCAAAACTTTTGTATTATGCAGCTGAACATCTGTAAATTTTTCCAATAAACGATCAAATTGATCTTTCTTGTAGTCCATTAAAGGACGTTCAAAGTCGTTTTCAATCAATAATTTTAAATAGTCATTCCTGCTCCATTTTGAGTCTGTTTTTTTTCTTAACTCTTCACAACGTTTATCAATTTCATTAATGTACTTGGTATTAATATCTCTGATAATGATATCCATATGATTCTCCTTTTTACATTATGGATAGTCTATGGATAGTATCCACAAGCTATCCATAATATAGGTATTTGCTATCCACAGACTATCCATGAAACTCAATTTTTGATATCAGATTTTTTCCTTAGAAACGTGGTAGGCACAGCCTACCTAGCACCTTTCGTAAGAAAGTGATATCACGTTTCCTTATGCTCTTTAAAAATTAAGAAGAACTTGAGGTGAGATCATTTGTACGGAATAGCTCTAACAACCTTTTTGATCTCATCAAGTTCTTGTTTATCTGGCAATGAATCGTATTTTCCATAGCACTGTACCACTTCATAATTGCCATACTTTCTTTTCTCTATTTCAACTGTATAACGATGCTTCTGTCGTTCATATTTCCAAATAGTTGAACCACCTCTTTGTATTTTTTCTAAGTAACTATATACACAATGGTGCATAGTTGATCCTTCCATAAAGAGTTCCTTATTTGTTTTAATCAAAGTAAAGTGAGGATGATTTTGTAAATGTTTGACAAGCAACCTGTATTTACCATGTTGTTTCAATTTGAATGTCTTTAATCTTTTAGCTTGTTTCAAATTATATTCTTCAACAATTTGATTATGCTGTCTTAATAATCCTCGTTCTGTTTTAAAATTAAATTCTAGTTTCTGATTTAAATAAAAACTCATGTCCATTAAATCAGATAGAATAATCGTTGCAAAACTTGGTAAAATACAGTTTTGAACATAACTAATTAATAAAGATTTTACGAATTCACGGCTGTTCTTCCTTATAAAATCAAATCTTTCTGAAGGAAAAACATCAATGTCTTCCTGTTCGATTGCAGCTTCTATTCTTCTAAACTGTTTTCTGGTTACTCTTGGTTTTAACTTAATCAGCGCATAAGTATGACGTAGAGGATATTTATTTACCTTCTTAGTAAATTTTTTTGACGGATACTTCTTACACAATAATTCATATTTATTTTTTGCTTCTATAATCTCGGCCCAAGTGAAAGGTAAGGAATCTTTTTCTTTCATCATTTCTTTAATAAACGGATTGATTTTTTGAAAAATAGATTCACATGAACCATCCATGAATGTGAGGGGTCTCTCGTAGGATAATGTAATTTGTTTCTTCCCTCTTCGTTCTAGAATGGTTAATCCATTTGGTTCATCTTGTAAAAACAAATGTTGAAAGTCATTATAACGGATATAAAATGGTCGTGACTCAAAATAAATAGAACGACCAATACTTTCAAATTTTAACTGAGTAAATTTGAGACTATCGTATTCTTCACCAGCGCATATTAAAACTCCCTGATCATCTTCAATCAGTCGGCGGTTTCTTTGATAGGTGACTCTTACTAAATATTCTAAGTTTGTTGTTCCATCAAATTTTATTTCTGAAATAGTTTCTTTATTTTTACTAATATAATTTTTGAATCGTCTTAAATGGGAAATGATTTTTGATTCTTTGGGATCAATGATTCTTCCTTCACGACAAATAAATGTCAAATAGTCGTATTCTCTTTCTATTTGGAATAATCCCATCAATTCATCATTATCTTCAATTGAATAGTGTTGAAAATGATTACTGATATCTTCAAACAAATGATTCAAATTGACTAGACTCATTGAATCTCATCTTCTTCCATAGGAAGCTTTTTAGTTACTTCTAAAGCATCACTTTTCCAGCCAATGTATGGTTTGTTTTGTGGAATATTTCTTCCATTTAACGACAATTTTCCAATGCCATATCTTAGATTTGCTTCGACTTCATAAAAATTGTAGACCTCTTTTCTTCGGTCGATTGCTTTCGTCTCCTGGTCATCTTTTAACGTAGTTCTGATTCCCTTAACGGTAGCTTCATGGATACTCGTGTGAACAATATCTGTATTGATCAATTCGTCATATCTTCCAAAATCAACATAGTACTCATAACCAAGAAGTGTCGGAATCAAGTCAATCTCAATTTCTTTTTCAATTGAACGTTTAATAAGTTTCGTGGATACATACCCTACCAAAAAGAGAATAATACCCACTTCAAACAAATACATGTGTCCATTTACAAAGTGAACAAACGTCATTAAAAATTCCTTCACTCCTTTTGTTGTTCTTCCAAATTGTTCGAGTTGTTTTATTAAAGTTGCTAGAATTGCATTTACAATAATTAAATCGAATAGACTTTTGAAAAGTTTTCCTGCTGTTAGTTTTTGCCTGGTAAATTGCATGACTATTTGAGTAAAAATAGTCAATAGCATGACAAAAATCAACGTCATTAGCACTGTAAAAATGTCTGATGCTGCAATCCTATTAGGATCATTTAATAAGTAATAAGCCGTTCCAAATACTCCAATCGAGTAAATGATTAAATCAAGTATAAGACGAGCCAAATAGATACAAAGTTTACCTAATGGCCATAATTGTAGAATCCAAAATTCTTTTCGCTTGCTATTTCTTTTCAAAGGAAGCCAAGTGTGTTTGATCCAGTCGGTCGATTTTATTTCAATTTCTTCCTTGATCTCTTTCTTCTTTTTTGACCATCGAGAAGGCATGATTTCGTAAATCTGTATACATAGACAAAGAATCATGGCACACGACAATAAACTCATAAATCCTTTAAATGACGATAATAGACTTATAAATCCCTTAGATGTCAGATCCTCGGTGGTAACCCAAAGGAAAATTGTTCCCGCAATCACGGACACACTGACGAGAAACCCAACGATAAATAGGGCAATATAGCTGATCCATAAAAATCTTTGATACGCTTTTTTCATAGGATATTCCTTTCAGTTAATTTAGTTTTTAATAAAGATATAAAAGATATATTTATTTAGAAATTACTCCTACATTGGCAAAGGTTTCGTCTTTAAGTTCTACTATTTCTTTCTCGTCTAATAAGCCGTAATCGAACTTACCTTTTACTTTATCGTAGCTGTAAGTAACAAAATCTTTTTTAGTTGAATACTCGTTAATAGGAACTGTATAGATAAATAATTTGGTATTTTCTATTTCTTCTTTTGAACACTTATCCATAAACTTCGAAAGAATGTCTTTAATTATAAATACGTTTACTCGATATTCTGCGGACATTCCCCCCTCTGATAAATCATTTTTTAAGTGAATAACAGAATGTGCCCAATCGATCTTAACAAGCAGATGAATAAATCCTTCGACCGGATTATTTATCAGATAGTGATATTGGTTTTCAATCGATCCTTCGAACAAAAAGGTGTTTAGTTTTTTGCTGCTTAAATCATGTTGGATGACGCTATTTTCATAGTGCCTTTTTGCTACTTCGTATCCTGCTCTGTATATAGCAAATCGATTGTGTGTTTTATTCAATGCATATTCTAGTACGCTTGAAGTTGAAATATCTATTTCACCTTTTTCAGATTTTTTTGATGCTCCTCCGATTTCTCCCCGTCTAATGGCAGCTCGTAATCCTGGTGCAGTCATTTTAACTTCAAATTCTTGTAAGTAGTTAATTGTTTCTTTTATATTCATGGAAATCCTCCTATTTTTTTATTTATTATCAGCTGTAAAATATTTTTTAGCAGCTATATATAGAGCTTCAAATGATCTGAATTTTAAGGTATCTAAACTCTTTCTACCATTCTTCAACTCAGATATTGTTGTGTTAGATAAATTCACTTCTTGACATATTTCTTTAGCTTTTACAACTTTGAGATAGGCTTTAATCAATACTTTCTGCTCAGCGAAAGTATCTTTGCCGACCAAGTTCGCTCGCTTCATTTCTTTTACTCCACCTATTCTTCTAAATATTTTCTTTTGTCATACGATCAATTTTTTCTTGAAGTTTTTGGATGCTCTCTTCTTGATCTTTCATTTGCGTTTTCGATGTTTCAATTTCTTGCTGGTAACTATTAATCTTATTTTCAGTATTTTCCTGATCTTCTGCGACTTGATAAGGCAACTGATCTTTTAGCTTCTTCACTAATTCTTCATTCAAATCAATGGTTGCTTGGAAGGATTCAATTTGTTTTTGTGCTGCTTTTTGTTCTTTTTTGTATCCTTTCACTTTGTAATTGATTGCATGTTGTTCATAATCTTCGTCTTTCACGTGATCTTTGACCTTATCTTCGTGAATATAAAAAATCAGATCTTGCGGTTCTTGCATATCCACCTTTGAATCAATTTTTTCAGGAATAATGGTTAAACGCATGGCGATATATTCTTCTGGTACATGTGATAGCTTCACTACAAAATAATCATCAAACACCTTGATCACTTTGGCTTTTATTGCTTGATAATCCCCTTTAGCTGTCTTTACTTCTACACGATAATTAAGATTAGCTAGTTCTTTTAATAAGCTCTGATCTTCATCGTCGATCGCAAATTCAAAAACTAATTGCTGGTTCGCTCCTTTTTCTTTTGAAACCATCGTCAGTTCTTTCGTGTTTAAAAATGCGTTCGTGCTTACTTCATCTGGTATGTCTACCTTTTTATGTGTGTAAATCGGACTAGCAAGAATCAAAAAGCCGAGAATCATAAAGATTCCCAGCCATCTAAGATAACTTTTTCGTTTTTTAAAACGTTGTCTTGCTCCTTTTTTCTTACTCATTTTCTTCCTCCTAACGAGTGAAATAACTAAAGTCTGTGACTTTCCATTGACCATCTACTTGTTTTTCAGTGACAGTTAATCCACCTTTTATTTTTTGCGGTTTGACATCTTTGAATTGAGGATTGCCGATTGTATAATCAACAAATACGACAAAATTTTGTTCCTCTTTTACACTGCTTGTTTGAGCGTAAGTTTGCACGTCACCTAATGTAAAGGAGTAACTTCCGTAATCATCATGTTGGTGATCATCGTCTGCAGGACTTAATTTGTCGATCACTTCTTGGGTTGCTACATCTTTTAGTTTTTCCGTTAATTCATTTCTACTTAATGATTTATCAATGGCCAATTTACCAAACTCTTCTGCCGTCTTACTTTGTGCTTCAGTTACTTCCTCTTTTGCTTTTGTGCCATCTTGTTGCTTCAGCTGATCGATTTCTTGGTTTTTCTCATTGATGGTTTGATTTAACTTGTCGATCTTCGCCTGTGCCTCAGAGGAATTTTTTTTGAGCTTCTCAGACGCGTTTTTAGCCACTTCTTCAATTTTATAGGTATTTGTCGCTTGTTCCTCTTTCAGCTGCCAAAACAACGCGATATTGCCGATTAAACTAATGCTAATTGCAGCTGTTAAGACGATTTTTAACGTTTTATTTTCCATATTTTTTCTCCTGATCTATTTTTTGCTGCTATTCAAAAATGGTAATGGATCGATCCATGTACCATCATCTGTGAATGCGTGTCCTTGTGCTTGACGCCAATCCATTCGAGTGAAACCTAAATGCAAGTGTGCTGTATCTCGTATCCCGATTACTTGACCAACTTTCACTTGATCGCCAACCTTCACACGAGAATTTCCTGTACTATTCGCAAATTCTTGATATACCATATTCAAACCGTCGTAATTAATCACGATCACACATGCACCTAAACCTGAAATACCAGGATTGCCAACGTACACGACTTTTCCTCCATGCACCGCGTGAATTTCACTTCCTGGATGATCAACTGAACCAAAATCTAATCCGTCATGGAAGCCATTCGGACGGAATTCACCGCCTGGATTTGTTCCAAATAATTGACCACCGCTGAAGGAACTTTTATCTAAACTGCTGCCAGGGAATGGATTCGTCCATTCACCAGTAATTGTGCCATTATCATTACCACCTTCACCCCAATGTTTCATCGCGAATTCATCATATTCGGTTAATTTATTAGAAGTGATAATTGACATACAACCTGTATAATACGGACTATCTTCAGTAATTCCTGCAGCGGCATAACCACCTCGTCCTAAGATCAATAAGCTTGCGCCAGGGCTTTTATTTCCTACACATGCATTAAAATTTGATTGTGTGGCTACCAATAGCAATAGGTAAGTCTTTGAAATTCCAGCAGGAATTCTCCAACTTTTCCCCTGCTCCACACCGTACGTGAGACTTTCGCCTCATATGGCGTTCCAACTTGTTTTATTTCCAACTAAATGAATGTTAAATTACATTTCTCACGATATTTGTTTACTTTTTCAATTTGCTTTTTATTTAATTTGAGTAAGCACAAATACTTATCGATTGTCTTTGAATCATTTGAATGTATCAATTGATGCACCCATGGGTGTATAATTACTAGATTTGAAAATTCATCCGTTCCACCCAAGTATTTTGGAATTATGTGGTGACAGTGAATCATGTCTGCCTTCAAAAACTCCCCTGTAACCGCACATTTCCCATTTTGCATAGAATATTTAGAAATACGATTATCTGTAAATTCTAAATTATGACCTTGCTTAGATATAGTTAATAGTTTGCTCAATTCTACAGAAATCTTTTGTTTCAGTCCGTTAAAGGTTATTGACCGTCCGTTTTCTGTATAGTTACAGATTTCTTGATTAAACTGTGAAACCATCTGCCATTTAATATCTGCTATAGGATATAAATATTCTTTTCCAATTTTTATAGTTCTACATTTTCCACGATACAATTTTTGATAAGTTTTTGGAGGATCTCTTGGAACTCCAAATTTACCTACCTGACTTAATCGATTTTTGATCGTATATAAGAGTGAATAGGCTACTTTTGAGAAATCAACATTGACATGTGTTGCATATCTATAATAATTCTGAACGCCCAACACGTAAGTGTTGTAATCATAAATACTTCGTCTTATTGGATTATATTGAATCTTTTTAATATAGATTTTTAGCTGATTTCTTATTCGCTTTATATTCTTCTTTGATACATGTGTATTTGCCACATATCTATTTCTTTTCGGAACAGCTTTTATTTCAAAACCTAGAAATTCCGAACTTCGTTTTCTCAAATTAGTAATTTTTGATTTTTCAGGTGATATGCTTAGCTTTAAATGATTTTCTAAATATCCTTTTACTGCATGATATACTTTTTTAGCTTGTTTGAAATCACGAGTAAATATTTTAAAATCGTCCGCATATCTGACTATATACATACGTTTTAGATTTGTCGTTGTTCGTAAAGTTCCTAATTTAGAGGGTAAATTTCTAAATCTTTTACGTGTTTTAATTGCTTCCCATTGGCTACTTATCCACCAATCCAAATCATTCAATACTACGTTAGACAATAAGGGAGATAAAATCCCTCCTTGTGGAGTACCCTTTGTAGGAATGGTTCCATTTGATAGAGGTGATTTTAATATTTTACTAATTACAGCAAGAACTCTTCTATCCATTACACCAATGGTGTATAGCTGACTCAACAACTTTGAATGATTAACATTATCGAAAAATCCTTTAATATCCATATCTACGACGTGTTGATAACCTTGGTTAATTAGAAAATTACTACGAGCTATTGCATGATATGTGGCTCGATTTGGACGAAATCCATAGGAATGTTTATAAAACTTCGCTTCACAGATAGGTTCTATTACTTGAAGGATCATTTGTTGAATTAATCGATCTCGCATAGTCGGTATTCCTAATGGCCGTTTATCTCCATTTGGTTTAGGAATCATGACTCTTTTTACCTTATCTGGATGGTATTTCCGTAAATCCTCACGGATATCATTGATAAACTGGATTTTATTTTGATATTTGTAATTATCAATCGTAAGTTCGTCACAACCAGCTGTCTTTGAACCAGTATTAGTTTTGATTACCCTATATGCAAGTAAGATATTGTTTTCCGACAAAATAATGTCGTATAAGTTAATACCTTTCATTGCATTGCTTAAACTTCTTTGATACAACCAATCAAACGTACTTTGCATGTTATAGTATTCGTTATATCGCAATCTTGTACTCACCGATGGTTTGTTTCTCCTATTCTAATAGTCCCATCATGGATTGAATAAACAGATCCCACAACATGTTTCGCCCAGCTGTGACCGTCATGATGCCTTCCATATTATCCATTGGTGGCATATTCCCAAATTCATCTAAAATAAAGTGAATCCTGCGGTGGCATTTATCACCTTTAGTCTTAACACATTGTGTAGATAATTCTTTATATAGCTGACTAAGAAAAATGCTAACAATGATATGGTTCGATGGATCATAATCAGGTGTGAGCATAAAAATAGCCATTGGTTTATCGGTATAGTGCATCCGAATAGACTCTACTAATAAGTTACTTTTATCCTCATCTAATGTTAGAACGGCTTCTTTTTCCCATTCTGGCAAATGAGTTTCTCCTCGTTTTTTTCGATAAACGATATTTCCCTCTTCATCTTTCAATACTTTTTGAGAAAACTCATACCAAGCCACATATTGTTTTCCTTGATGATTGTATTTTAAGCAAACATGATCTCCCTGCTCTAAATGACAATCAAAATTGATTTCACAAAATCCTTTATAGCCTACTTTGACACGTTCTTCATGAAATTTCTTTCCCTTATGATAAAATTCTACTACGACTCGTTGATTTAAAAGACTTTCATGTAATTTCAAATCTAAGTATTTTGGAAACCCAACCGATTTATAATCAATAGTTGATTGAGAAGTCATCTTTGCAATTTTCGTTAGAGTAAATGGATTCAATCCCGTGATTGCCGTTGATAAAATATTTCCCTTCGCTTTATCAGATCCAATTTTCGTTGCCCCATATTGTTTTTTTGCTATGTTTCCAGGTGGTAACTGATTCATAAATTCATCTAAGGCATTGACCTGCTTGAATTCATTGTCTGGATCTGGATAATAATTAAAACCGCCTATCTCAGAAAGAAGCTCAACGAGATTATTGGGAGTTAATTTGGAATAATCTCCTGTCTGATCTGCTTGTTCCAGCAACGCAAAAATAAGCGCATTGACAGCCTTTTGGGCGTTTTCGTTAAAATACTTGTTATCTGAAGCATTCGCATCATAATAAATCGTATTCGTGAAAGTGTTAGTTAACTGTGTTGCGGTATCTATGTCTCCTCGTTTCCAGTATTTCACGATGAGGGCCAATGGATTATCACTCATTGATTGCAGTGGATCGGTGATATTAAAGGCATACACATCGTACCCTCTAGCTTCTAGTTCATCTTTACTAGCAACATATAATTCTGTTTTTGGATCGTTAACAACCATTGAACTTTGTCTTTCTGCACGCGACAAATTGTCAATGGTTGCTAATACTTCAATCTGTCCTTTCCCTGATCGAGAAGTACCAACAATACAAGTATTTACTGTATCTGTCTGAATATACCAGTATTTTTTATAATGAGTAATTGGTATTCCGCCATAACCAGGAAAACCTCCCTTTGATTCTGGTATTTGCGGATAAATTTGTTGGATTTCCTTTAACGTTTTTAATCGGTTATCTCCTTTTTGCCCATCTGCTAGCGGACGAAACCACATGTCCATTTTCAATCCCATAAGTATAGCTGGAACAACACAAATCGTAGAAACAACTAAACGTGTGCCTAAACTTGTTGTTGGGGTCAAAGGATTCCAAAAACCAGTTGAATCAAAATGGAATAACTGCGGCATTTCTTGTAACTGAAAAATATTCACTCCTTGTAAACTTCCTGGAATAATCTCAAATCGATGAAATGCTTCTGGTATTCTTGTAACAACATAGTTTAAAGGAAGATAAGCTAATCCACTATAAAAAATTTTTTGAGAAATACGTTTGTCATGTTTTTCTGGTAGCTCTTCTCCTGAAGGAGTATAGCGATAGAAATGAGAAAGATACCTATTCTTTTCTAAATTGAATCGTTTGTCTTTTCGTTTCGTTGTTTCTCTAACACGCATTATTTCACCTCATTTGATTCTGAACTTTCGGAAGAGTTTGATTGTACAGTTGAATCGCTTGATCCTTCTTTGGTCTTACTAGAATCACTCTCTTTACTGTTTTCCATACTTGACTCTGTTGTTGACTGATTGGTACGATTCAACAATTCTTCTAATTGTTGTTCATACTCTTTTCTTGCTTGTTCCTGGGCTTCTTCCTTGATTGACGCCGTTGTGGCTACAGAATCAGCCTGTGAAGATTGATTGATATGATTAAAAGCAAATACTGTCCCTCCACCTAGAAGCAAGCTTAAACTTGCAATACATCCCACCATCCATCCGTTAAAGGAACGCTGTGGGGAAGGAGTTAGATTTGTCTGGTTGTTCATTGGCGTTTGAACAGGAGCTACTGGTTGAGGTTGTGCTAGATAATTTAACTGTGCTTGTCGCAATGTATCCATTTGTTCTTGACGTTCCTTACGAGCAGCTGCTTCTTTTTCCTTTTCTTGCTCTAACCGTTGTTTTTCTATCGCCATTTGTTGTTCCGCAAGATCCTGTTCCCGTTTTTTTAGTTCTAATTGTTCACGCTCTTTTTCTTTTTGCCGTTGTTTTTCTTCTTGTTCTTTCAATTCTTGTTGGTAAATTTCATACTCTTTTTTCCATTTTGGAATTTGTGTTTGTAATTCTTGCTGGATCTGCTCATGTTTTTCCATAAGAACTTCAGTTGTTGTTTGATAGAGCTTATTCAGTTGCTCATTTAATTCTTTACTAATCCTTAGCTTATCTGTACGCAAACCTCGATAAAATTCTTCTTTTCGTTCTCTTATACGTTCTTTTAACAAGTTTTCTTTTTCTTTTGATAGCGCTTCTTGATTCGTCTTAGTAAAATTGTTGATCTTTTCTACACACAAGGAATAAGCATTGTCGCGTTTCTTTTCGTAACGCTCTTTGATTTTTTGTACTTCTTCTTCAATCACTTGCTGTTCTTCTTTATTTAGTTCCTCTTTTGTTCTCTCCCAATTCGACGACTGTTCCGTCGCATACTCATTTATTTCTTGATCTGTTTCCTGTTGGCGTTCTTCAAAAGTAGCTAATAAATCTTCTTGTGCAAGCTCATGCCAATTTGTTGATTGAACAGACTCTAACTGTTCTAAAAGTGTGCCTTTACCCTGTGAAATTAATTCTTCTTTACTCTCTAAAAATGCTTGATAGGTTTGGGGTAATTGATATTTCGAATAAAGCTCATTTAAAAATAATTTATTTTTTTCTTTCATCCATTCATGCTCTGGCGGATATTGATCCAAAATATAATCAAATACTGTTGCCTTTTGTATCTCTGTTTCGTTTTTCTCTACTTCTTCACTGATAAGTGGTTCAATATATTCCTGAGAATCCCCTTCAGTCCATGTTGGCTCTTCATTAGCTTCAACTGGATCAACTTCTACTTCGGCCGTCTCTTCATCCTCCATTGTTTCTTCAAAGGGATCTACCTCCAATTGACCCATTACATCGTTCTCTTCCTCAAATATCGATTTCTGAGTCGGAATATCAGCTTGTTCGTCAACATAGACTGTCTCTTTTTCTTTTGACTCCTTCTTTGGAAAGATTGGTCGTTCCCATGGTACTTCATCATTTACTTCGACTTCACTCACTTGACTAACTTTTCTTTGGTCGCTCTCTAACTCTTCTTCTAAAACTTGTAGCAGTTTTTCGTTTCGATAAGACTCTTCCACACTCATGGTTTCATCCGTTTCTTTAAACACATCAAGGCGGATTAAATCCATCAAGGTAGGATAGAAACCTTCTGAAATTTGATAATCCAGTGGGCCAAAAACGTATTCTGTACCAGCTTTCTCTATTTTTCCTTCTGTGTCATGTAACGTGAGAGTCAACTTAACAGAAGATCGACTTTCGTGTTCCAGTACTTTCCCTAACACATGTAGCTGTTCTTCCGTTTCAATGACAGAATATTTAATTGTTTTCGGTAAAAAAGAAGTACGCTTTCCTACCTCCTTCGTTGCTTTTTTTATTAACTCTTTATCTGTTTTGGTATTGCCTGCAATCGTAAAGTACATGAGTATTCTCCTTTCATAAAAAAAGGAGTAAAAAGTACATAGCTACTTTTTACTCCTTCATTTTGTTTTTATAGTCCCTGTGGGGTTTGTCCAAACATTCCAAATAACGAAACCACAATAGAGGCAGCAGCTAAAATAATTCCTACCCCCATCAATACATATCCCACGTGCATCTTCCCGTTTTCAGCACCTCTTCGTCCAAATAAGAAGAAAAGCCCCCCAATAACAATGGAAGCAACGGCCGCAACACCAGCAAAAATCATTAGATTATTTTTCAAACTAGTTGCGGCAGTTTGTAATGCTCTAAAAATATCAACCGCAGCTACTACTTTCGGTTGAGTTAAAAAATACATTGTAATTGACAGTAACATAAGATTGTTCGCTCCTTTTAATGTTTAATAATTTCATCGAAAACAAGTTTTTCACGTTCGCGTTGATAGATATATCCTTCTAAGTCCTTATCTTTTCCCCGTAATAGGTCAAATTGTGCTTTTTCAAGGACTTCTTGTTTCCACTGTGTTTCAGAAACACCACGACGTTCTAAGATTTTAGACGCAGCTTTTTCAAATGGCGTTTTAGCTTTTGCCACTGTGATTCCTCCTTCAGGAAAAATAAAAAGACCAGCAATCACTCGCTAGTCTTTTGTAATTTGTATTTATTTAACTCTGATCCATCATGAATTAATTTCTCTTTCGTTCGCTTCTCATCCTTGCTAGATCCAAGAAAAATTATTTTTTTTACGCCATCCTTCTCATAGGGAACAACAATAAATAAAGAATCAGGTTTGTTTATAAATTCCCTAATACCTGCAGAATCTACTATTTTGTATCTTTCTAAACCTTCATAATCCTTTTGCCTCTTAACTGTTATTTGTACAGGATCTGGATGCCATACACTTTCAGAATATTCCCAGGTAGTATCATCTATAATTTTTAAATTATGAATAAGACCACCTACTTCTTCTTTCCAAACAGTTCCTGGTTGCAATAAACTATTATCTTCTTTAGCTTCCGATTTCTTATTACTTGAACATCCACTTAAAATAATAAAAAATATTGCAAACATAGAGACAAACCATAGTTGCTTTTTCTTCATTTTATTCCTTCTTTCGTTGTTTTATTTTAGTATATCAAATAACGAAAGTAGCAACAAACCTCATTTTGATACACGGGGAACGGATACTCATAATTTCCCACCTTTCTATAAAAACTTTCTCTCTTGATATTGTGATTTATTACAAAAAAGAGCTATAATAAAGAAAAAATCAAGAGGGAGCATTGCAATGTACGCTGATAAAAAGAAAATCGAATGGTTGCTGTTTGATAGTGGTAAATCAGTTCGTTCTATATCCATAGAATCTGGCGTACCCTTAACTACAGTCAGTGACCTTGCCAACAAACGCTCTAGTATAGACAACATGAGATTCATAAATGCTATGAAATTAAATAAATTGGCTGAAGAAATCGATGATATTAATACTTCAACTAACAAATAAAATAAGAAAAGCCAAAATTATGTCAGGCTTTTCTTATTTTTTATTGACTATATCGGTTTGCCGATATATAATAATCATGTAATCGATTTTAACTAATTTTTAGGAGTTGAAAATATGAAATTATTAAACCCAAAAACTGTTTTAGCTATTGGAACATTTGCTGCCACACTTGGTTTCGCTGTATCTGTTGACGCTGCTTCAACGAACGTCATGTATCGCCTTTATAATCCAAATAATCATGAACATTTCTACACCTCTAGCACAAAAGAACGTGATCACCTAGTGAAGATTAAGTGGGGGAATTATGAAGGCCCCGCTTGGGAAGCACCGACTAGCGGTGGTCATCTTGTCTATCGTTTATACAATAAAGGTCTTCGTGATCACCATTACACAGCTAGTTGGGATGAAGTGAAATGGTTGACTAAAAATTACGGCTGGACTTATGAAGGGCCTGCCTGGCGTTCTGCCGAAAAAAATAATAAACCGATCTACCGCCTTTTCCTTCCTGGTGTAAAATCTGGCTCACATCACTACACTGCAAGTTGGAAAGAAGTACAATGGTTAACCAAAAACTATGGCTGGAAATACGAAGGTATCGGTTGGTATGGCGCTGACACCTCTAAACCCAAAGTGAATAAATCGGCTCTAGAAGCTCTTTATACGAGCGTTAAGGGAACGAAAAAAGGTGACTATACCGACAATACCTGGAACGCATTCCAAACCGCTTTAAACAATGCTAAGAAAGTGTTAAATGACTCAAAAGCGACTCAAAAACAAGTGGATAGTGCCAAAAATAAATTAGATTCTGCTTACAAAGGATTAAAGAAAAAAACAGCACCTACTGTGAATAAAGCTAAATTACAAGCTTTATACAACCGAGTAAAATCAACTGCTAAAGGAGATTTTACAGAAGAATCTTGGAATAATTTTCAGACTGCTTTATCCAATGCTAAAAAAGTACTAGACGATTCTAAGGCTTCTCAAGCCCAAGTAAATAATGCTAAAAATAGTCTAGATGCTGCATTTAAAGGGTTGCAACACAAACCTGAAACGCCAAAAGAATATATGGTTACCATTAACCATATTGACAATCAAACAGGTCAAGTGATTGCTACAGATCAAGCAAAAGTGACTTCTGGTTCTACTTACACTGCTAAGGCAAAAGCATTTAAATATAGCGAAGGTGCTAAAGATAATTTTAGCTACAAAGTGATTGGTAATGATACTCAAAGCAAAACAATCACAGGTAATACAACGATCACATTCAATTATAATCAAGTGCATCAAATCAATTTGTTGTGCAATAACAACTACAAAAATGAAGGACGAGTTAATATTTTGAAAGAACAGATAGTCAATGTCACTCACGGTGACAGTGTCACTTTAACTGCTCCTTCTATTCAAGGATATGTTTTAGACGATCGGGTAGAACCAACAAATTCAGTAACCTTAAACAATGTGACTGAAAGTCAAAATTATATTTTCAACTACACTCGTAAATTTAATGTGACTGTTAATCATGTAAATGCTGATACCAACGCTGTTCTCTCTAGTGAATCAAAAACAGTATACGAAGGGGATAGCTTCTCTACTCCTTGGAAAAATATGACTGATCAAAATTATTTCTTGTGCAGAAATGACGATCCTACCGTTACCGTGGATAAAAACGGCCAACGATCCATTAATAACGTCGATCAAAATAAAACAATCACATTCAAATATAAAAAGATTTCATTAGACGAATTACGTAACTTTATGCGTCAAAAAGAACTTGCTTGGTTAAATGATTATCGACAACAAAATGGTGTTGCCCCAATGCAATTCAATGATATTGTTCAACAGGCTGCAGATATTCGAGCTAAAGAATTACAAGTCAGCTTCAGTCACTATCGCCCTGGTGGTGGTACTTTCCAAGATTTATTGGAAAGCTTAGGCTGCTACGGTGCTAAGGGAGAAAACATAAGTCAAACTGGGCTGTATATTGATGACCTTTTATCAGACGATGGTGCTATCGATGCCATGGTAGGATGGAAAAATAGCCCTGCCCATAATGCAAATTTACTTTATAATAACCAAAGTATTCTCGGATTAGGTCATAATTTTGTAGTTGACTCTGCTGGTAGAATTGGCGTAGATAATGTATTTATTAGTGCGAATCCAATCTTCAAATAAAAGAAAACAAGGCTGATTCTCAGCCTTGTTTTTATATTTATTTGAGTTTTAAAACTACATAGCCCAATGATGCTAAAGTAAGAAATAATATACTTCCAATAACAGTTAGCACTAAATGATTCGATCCAGTTTTTGGCACAATGATCTGAGGTAAGTTAGGTTTTACCCCAATCGTTACTACATTAGTTGCTTTCTCAATACTTTCTACTGAAACTTTTGCTTGGTTGTCGATATCCAATTCTTCATTCAAAGGAGTTTTAGCTGTAAATATCAGTTGAATTTCTCGTCCATCTAAAAGATTTTTACTTAAGAAATCAGCGGAAGCTTCCCACTTCAGCGTTCTTGAATTGCTATCATAGGTTAGTGTACCTTCTGAAGTAATATCTTTTCCTGTACTCATATCTATCACTCGCGCAGAACCTTCTTTATACGTCAAACGAGCTTCCACTGGATCTTGAATACTAAATTGCTTGTAATGATCTGACGCAATGTCTACACCTTTTGTATGCCATTTTTGTGTGACTAGATATTGTACTTCAGATCCTGCATTTAAAGGAGCTGTAGGCGTTCCTTTTTTACCATCATTTCGACCATCAACATCTTTCCCATCTTGTTCCACTTTTTTATTTGGTTTAAGAGAGAAATAGTTTTCTACTGTATTTGTTTTTTGTGTTCCTTTGTTCGGATCATTGTTAAACGTTACAGTAGCCACATTTGGTGCAATTCCTTTTGCATCATTTTTTGCTTTCATATGGAGCTGCAAAATATAATCCCTACCATAATTTGCAGCGTTAGCTAAAAAGCTGTCAGAAGCAGTATAAGTGACTGTATTACCTGATACAGTTAATTTTCCTCCTGTATCAGCTTTTTTCCAAGTACCATTCGCTTCAACATACCACAATGCGCCATCATAGTTTTTCCCATCCGATACCATATCAAAATTTTTGCTGTCAAAGGTATCAGTGATTTTAAATGATTTGTATTTGTTCATTGTGTTGACTGTTAATGCATCAAACTTTTGGTGAATATGATAGTAAACATCTGATCCTTGTGGAATCACTTTTTTGTCAATATTGTGTGCTGCCTCTTCAGTATTAGCTTTGTTAAACACTTCTTTTGTAGGCTTCGATGGTTGTGGTGTCCATAGCAATGCAGTATCAAAGCTAAACATCATACTATTAACATTTGATCCAACCATAAACGTAGGAGACGTACCTTGAATAGAAAAACAAACTCCACTTCGATGATACGTATCTGAACCAACTACATCTGCAAAGTGATCATTGGAACTATAGTTTTTTTCAGATCTTCCTCCAATTACTTTGGAACACAACTTATTCGCTGATTGAACAGGCGCATTATATTCGCCACACGCTGTATCATTCGTCACATAATACAGTAATTGCCCCATTTTTTCATAACCGACAAACTCGCGCATATCAATATTGCGTTCCCCAACCGATTGATTATTATCATCAAACCAGGAAACTCGTTGCTGATATTGTCCATTTAAGCTATACATAGACAAATAAGTATTAGCTAAATTAATTCCCTTATTTTTTACAATAGAGTTTACTTCATTTTGTGGCATACCAAAGTTCACTTTGGTATTTGCTCCTGAATAATTAAAGTCAAATTGAACATTCATGGCTCGGATTGACTGCATGAAATAACCACGATAAATGTTCTGATCTATCTGCAAATAATTATAGTATTTAGTTCCACTAATAGTTTTAAAATAACCTGGTTCATTTATTCCAGCTTGAACATTAAATTGAGAAAAAGTCACATCACAATCAACTTCTTTCCCGAGATAAGTACCTACCTTTCTATAATGCGCTACAATCTTTGACGTACTTTTTAAATCACTTACTTTCGACCAACAAACTGTCTTCTCTTTCTTTTGTTTGTATTCGTCACAAATTTTATATCCATTAATTCCTGTTACTGTGATACTTTTTAATGAATCACTGTCATGATACAACACTAAATTATTATTTTCTTTGATTGCATACGGATCAACTTTTTCTAAAGCCTGAACTGCAGTTCCTCTTGTAAAAAGAAAAAGGAACAAAAACAACACTAAAGTAATTACTCTTCTCATAGTGTAACGAATTTTAAATTCCATAATGCCCTCCATCTATTGTTTTATTAAACAAGCTTTTCATTCTTTTTTTCCTAATACCCACGTTACCAATCCTGTAAGAAGAACCAAACTAGCCATAAAAATTGGATTGATTAAGAGCTTGTTAATCACTTCTAGTGGCATGGAAGCATGCTGGATATTTAGAAAATGAACGAACAATCGTTGATATCTTGGGTAAATTGATAATTGAGAAAAAACTAAACCGCAACACAATATTGTTGCGGCTAAAAAAGATAGATTAAAAGCTAACATTTTTATTATTTTCATCATTTCATCCTAATCGTTAAAAAATAAATGAGTGAAAAAATCCCAACAATTATCAAAAAAGTTTTTCTTTACACCAGTTGATACAACTTTTTTAATTTCTTCTTTAGGCTCTGATTTCTTTGATTTAGGATATAACCAAACATCCGTCAAAAATTCACCCTTTTCATCTGAAACAGGTGTCAATAAAACAATATCTTCTCTATTTGAAATGTTTTCAGGGCTTGATTCATTGACGATATAGTATGCTTGTTTTTTGTTTGCAGGTACTTCAATTGAAAAATCAATCACGCCTTCCTGATCATCAATTGTTTTGGTTTCTCCTTCAGTTACTTTTTTCAACTGGTCGTATGAAAGTTTTTTTGCTCGATCTTTCAATTTTGACTCAATTATTTCTACCGATTGATTTTTCTCATTATCATCTTGTGTCATTTCTTCTAAGATATTCGTGATATCGTAGACAATAAACTTTGCGCCATTGACACCTTCTTGTTGAGTTACTTGCCTTCCTTGATTGTTGATTCGATTCGAAGAAATAATTTTTTGAATATGAATGTTTTGCTTGATTACTTGCGTATCTTCTACTTCTTGCAGTTTTTCGGAAGTCTCTGAAGAACTTTCTGACGTTGATTCCGCTGATTCAGTAGAACTCGTACTTGAATCTGCCGTTTCTTCTGCAGTGTTCTTCGAACTGTCCGTGTCACTTGTTGCAGTTGTTGAACTATCTGTTGTCTGACTGGTAGTTGGAGTAGTACTGCTATCAGCAAAAGATATCTGTGAGTAAGCTGCAATTGCAAAGAGAGCTGCTACACAAACAAACAGCCATTTTCTCTTATTCATTCCGATCTCCTCCTTATTTTTTTTATAAATAAAAATAATAGGAACGCAAAAAAAGCGAATAGCAATGCTAATCGCCAATCCAATGAAATTGATTTCCTATTTTTTGCTTTTTTCTGTAGTTTTAAATCTTCTTTACTGAATGAAACTCGTTCACCATACACTAAAAAGCGGTGTGAGTTGACACCTTTTGGTGTGCATGTCATTAACGTGATCCTATCATGGTCTTTTTCAGGCATGAGATAATCTAAATAATTTTTTTGTAATTCTTCTGCTTTAACTTCTTCAATTCGATAAATTTGATAGGCATGTTGTTCTTCATTTACCTTAATAAAGAATTTTTGCCCTTTTTTTACTGAAGGCAAATCATCGAAAAGATTATCTTTATAAAGTCCACTGTGCCCCGCGATTAAAGGATTTTTACCGTTTCCTCCTGTAATATCGCCAGTTCCTTCCGTAATCCCTACACCATCCTCTAAAATTTTGTCGGAAGTTCCGTCATAAATTGGTAGTTTTAAAGAAATATTTGGAATTGTAAGAACACCAACAGGATCGCCTAACTCTATTTTCGCAACATCCAAAGAAGAATCTGTTTTTTCAAGATTTTCAATGGCTAAAATTCTTTGCTTTTGTTGAAATTTAGCTACATTTGTTTCCACAACTGGAATTAAATAGACTGCTACTGCCGACAGCAACCAAAAAAATATCATCAGTTTGTGCATGACTCTTCTTTTTGGGGGCTTACGAATAATCATTAGCTGATCCTTCTAGGCTTTCTTCTTAAAGTAAACAACTGCAGAAAGTGCCCCTGCTCCTAGCAATAAGCAAGAGATCAATACATACGTTTGGAAACCATTACTACCTGTTAATGGAATAGCTGCTTTTTGATTATTTTTAACAGTGATTCGATTTTCCTCTTTAAATGAGTTTTTGTTTACTTTAAATGCAATATCTTCTGTTAATTTTTGGTAGCCAGTTGGTGCTTTTGTTTCTTCCAGTGAATATTCACCTTCAGTTAAACCAGTGATTTCAAAGTGACCTTCTTTATCTGATTTTAGGATCGCTGCATTTGCTACATTGTCTACCCATACTGCTTCTTTGACACCGTCTTTATCCGTATCAACTAATCCACCATAATATTTTCCTTCTGCGTTTTTAACAGTAAATTCTGCGCCTTCAAGCGGTGTTGCTTTGATTCCTGTTCCAAATAGTCCGCCATCAGCTTTTAAGAATTTTGCGCCATAAGTCACAGCATCGGCTTTTGTTTTTTCATGGTGTTCTTCCTGATTGAATGGATTGTTGTTATAAACGAAATCCACGATATTTGTTAATGGATTTGCGATTGCAGCACTATCATTCACAAACATGTTATAAGTCATTTGAAGATCTTGACCATGTAAATTCGCAACTATATCACTTACTTGGCCATTGTTCACGATAAAATCGATTACAAAGCCATTTTCTGAATTTTGGATCTTATAATCTGTATTTTCTTTTAATACCACTGATCCATCTTTATTTGTTACTTTGATATTTGCTTTAGCAGCGACATAAGAAAGTCCTTTACCTGCTGTATCTCCCCATTTAAATACACTGTAAGGAGAAGTTTCGCTTTTCACACCGTTTACTGTGATACCGTCTGCGCCACCTGCAATGTCTGTTGGAATATGAATCGTTCCTTGATAATTTACTGCATCACCAATTTGGAAAGAATGTTCTTGTCCTGTTCCATTTGTTACTGTTTTATCGATCACTGGTGCTTTATAGTTTACGTATGAAGCTTTTAAATCACTTGTCACGCCATCATTTGTAATTTCGAAGGTTAATTTATTGTGCGCATCGTTACGAGCGTCTGCACCTAATAAATATTGATCTGCTGTTGGTTCTTTATCTGATCCCACTACAACTTCCGAAGGAACTTCCACAAAATAGTATTTTCCTAACGTCAAATCAGTCGCAGTCAGCTTTCCTTGATCGTCCGATACAAGATCTCCTAATTTTGTTCCTTTTCCAGGTTCGCCCTTGTATAACTCAAATTTTGCCCCTTTTAAAGGTGTTTGTTTGCTTTGAGCTGTGCCATCGTCACCAAATTTCGTTAATTCAAAACTCAACTTAGAAACAATATTCTTTGGATACAAATGAATGTCTTTTAAAAAACCTGAACCTGTATTATCAATCATTGGCGCAATCACAACCATTGGTTTTGCTTTTTGTGTGACTAATCCTGCAGCGGATTTACTTTCATACACCACATATACATTTCCTTTGGAATTGACATAGGCTGGTTGATCCGCAAAAGTGATCTCACCATTTTCATCTACAGCTGAAGTAATTTTGTTGGTTGCATTCTTAACGTACTCACTGTTAGATCCCTTGTCTTCTACATCTTTAACGATTTCGTCCACTTTCGCGTTGGTTAGATCAGAATCTTCCCTCGGTAATACTTGATCCGTAATATTTCCTAACGTAAACTCAACATCACCATAATCTGCCTTGTTGTATTTCGTTACACCTGTAGGATATTGATCATGCGTATAACCATCGTTTTTGATCCCGTCAATATCAACATTCAATTGCGTTCCTTGATCGTACATTAATTTATGAACCGTAATATTGACCTTCTCTGGTGGCGTTTTTTGCGTGACATCTTCTGCATATGCTCGATATCCCTGAAAGCAGCCTGCAATGATTCCTAACATTCCAACAAGCATTCCAGCTTTTTTTACATACCGATTTATTGCCATTTTTTACTCTCCTCATTTCATATTTCAACGACTCGCGTTGATTAAAACCTTGTTATTGTAGCTCTCCCTGTACCACGTATCTTTCTTTTCCTTGTGACGTATAAACACAAGTAAACAACGTTAATAAGGGTTTCTCTCCTTTCTTCGGTAAAGACAAGAAAGAGTTCTCTTCAGGAACGCCATCAATTAATTTAAAGTACTCAGGTACGATAAATTTACGCGTTACCTTGTAACGATAGACGCCATCGTTACTAACTAAGTCCATCACCTTCCCTAATGCCAACTTTTGAATATCTGAAAATAAAACACCTGGCATTTCCATGTTATGACCTGCTAGGACATAGTTTCCTTTGCCCATTTCAGCATCTTCATAAAAATAAGTAGCCGCTCCAAGACTCAAAGTGTATTGATTTGCCCCTTTAAAAATTGGCAATGCTAAACCAAGTGCAGGAATCTGAATTTGTGCAAATACTTGTTTATTGACGCCCATTTCGATTGCTTCTTTTTGTATGGACAACATTTGCCCCAAAGACATATCATTATTGACGTTCGTTGCATCCTCCTTATAACTCTTTGCGTGTGCATTGATTTGATCTACGGGCATCTTTTTTTCGATATTTTGCTTAAATACCTCTCCTTCATGTTTTTGGTAGCTAACATAGCCAAACACACTGCAAAAGACGATTAAAGCAACTCCTAAAAAAACAAATAACCATTTTCTCATCCATCTACCCCCTTTCAGACAAAACAAAAAATCTTTTTCTCATTTCCATAGAAAAAGTTTTAAAAATGAATTCTATTAATGAATGTCATGAGACTTCTAACAATAGTTGACAATTAGAACTTGTTTTCACATAAGTTCGTCTCAATTGTTCAAAGTTTTTCATTGAACCTAACAAACAAGCTTTCTCTTTTCCTGTTATCTGCATATCATTGATATATTCCATGACAGATAATCTTTTAAGGTGTTTTTGTTTCATCGTTTTTAGCAACTTTTCTTCCATTTCTTTCGACACTTTTTTTCTGTTTTCGATTTCTTCATAATTCATGAGTTTTCCTACCTTCCTTGTTTTTTGCAAAAATAAAAAAGCCTATGATCACATACGCTCTACACTTCAGTCTTGGGTTATCTTTTTCTTTCGTTTAATTACTGGCCGTGCTGGTTTCAAATCCTTGATTCCATTATGGGTTCTCCAATAATCGAATTCTTTTCGTAATCTTTCTTTTTCCATATCTGTTCCTTTAGATAGGGATTTGAATACATCTTTAGGTGAATAACCACGAGCTAACAGCTGTACATACCTTCCTTTTGTCAAAGTATCCATATCCATCGCCTCTAAAACTGGTCGCGCCATCTAATTTTCCTCCTAAATAAATTCCTTACTCAATGCCTAAGGTAATACTACCTTTTTATTAATCGTCGTGATTCCTTCTAAGCCTTTATCTGTAAAATCTAATTTGTAAAAAGATAAATGTTCATTGGTTATTTTCCTAAGTAATTGGCCTGACAATCATTACCCAATTTCTTTTTACTTTGAAAAAAATTATCGAATCTTGGATCTATTAAACCAATGTAGAATCAATGCTTAATACACAAGATTTTTGTTCATCAATAATTGTAAAAATGTCTTTTGTAGCTTCCTCCATACCGATTGGTTGTAACGTTTCTTCACTAATTGTTTTCGCATTCTCTTGCATTGCTTCATTTCTATTTAACTCATGCAAACATCTAATAAATTCTTCGTGATCCTCGATATCTGCTACTACTTGTTCATACAATTCTGCACATTCTTCTTCATTCTTTGCTGCGATTAACGCATAATAGTATGGTGATTTTACTTCGAAAAATTTCATAATTTATTCCTCCAGTTTTTATTCTTCTTTATCCGCTACAAATTCAATGATTTCAACGCTGACAATATAATCACTCAAATATGTCCAAGTATCTTCAACAGATAATTCGTCTCCATTATCATTCGTAAGCGTCATTTTAAACCATTCATTGCCTTCATCATCTTCAGGTAGCAAGCCGAATCCAATGGGATTATCAGTCAATTTTTGATCGTATAAATCATCCTCGTCTAATGCTAAAACATCTAATCCTTTACAATTTCCGCCTCTTCTAAACGTCACAAATCCTTTGTAATCCCAACGTTGGAAAGAAACCTTGATAGTATGTGTGCCCCATCGTATATTCGGATCATAATTTTTCATTTGTCATTCCTCCATTACGTAAATTTCATTTTCTCTATGTTTTATATCAATTTTTTTACTTTATTCAGAACTCGTTCATATTTTATCGTTTTTCGTTTACTTAAAAATACATAAAAAATATCGACTCGTTTATGGCGTCCGAAACGAGAAACCCTAGTAGAAATCGGTAAATGCTCGATTGATCCAATGACCAACGTCCTCGCAAGTATCTACATGTACTGCAGCACACGACACAATTTCTTGTGCGTCCTCCCCATTACGAGAAGACCTACTCCTTATTCCATGAGTTTGCGTCAAAGCCTAGATCCCTTAGTAGCTGCTCATGATTAATCTAGGCGCTATTCTAACTTGTCTAACTTCTAAATTCCCTCTTGTTTACTCTGTGCATATTATTTACACAAATTCATTTCACCACTATCCAAACAAGGGCATTTACTCGATTGACCAATTTTTTACGTTACCAATCGTAAAAAACTACCCCGTCATTCCCCGAAGGAAATTGTTGATAGATCAAGTCTACTCCTTATTTTTCTAGTGATTCTAAGTTCTTTTAGAAGTCTCGACAATATTTTCAAGCAAGCGAAAAACGATAAAATACAAGTTATGAGAATGATCAATTCAGCTGATTAAACGCCCCATCCCTTTTGCGGTACAACGCAAGACTCCATTTTTTCTTCGACCAATCAGTACACCGTTTTGGTCATAAACATGTTTGATTGTTGGATATAGCTCTTTCAAAGGGATAGGATCTTTTAAAATTATTTGCTTGCGTTTCCCAATGTAATAAATCATTTCTTCTGAGACTTTGTCTTTCTGGATTATATATTTCTTACACTGCACAACGGTCTTACTTTGACCAGTTGATAGTTTCTTCATGATCTTTTCTGTAGCGGTACACCGTTTACCGTAGTGACAAATATCTTCGAGACTCAAAATTCCTGTATATGACATAAAATAATCCTCCCACTTTCTTTAAATATTTTTAACCAAGTTTTTCTTGTTATTTTTCAAAAATAGAGAATTGATTTTCGTTCATGACAAACAAAAAAGAGGGAACGCATCCAAACATGCGTTCCCTCTAATTTCAGCGTTCGTCATACGGCAAAGAGCCACACGGACATTTTTATAACATTATGCCTTGACATAATTCATCGTAATATCACGTATTTTTAACTTTAATAAAGCCAAAAAAAGTGGTATCACTTTTGAATATCTGTTATACTAGGTCCGTTGCGGGTAGTACCGTAACACTGAAAGGTTAACGCATTAAGGGGTATAGACTTAATGCCACCTGTGGACGTCGACGAAGGTTACCAGCCTTCCGAGTCTCACAGGGCCTTTCTTTTTTTTTGTATTTTCAATTGTCCAAATTTATCGTCCAAAAGTGCAGAACGAAAATCAATTCATCACAAGCATAGCAGACAATTAAATTTAAAACAACTAAAAATATACAAAAAAGTGTAATTGAATATTAGCAGCACTGCCTGAAAAGAAGTAATATCAGGCTTTTCAGCTTGGGAAAATAAGTGAATTACCTCTCTTCATGAATTATTATAACTCAAAAAAGCATATATGCAAACACTAGTTCCCTGTTTTTTTGAATGAAAAATAACTAAAATATCTAACGATTATGAATTTAAAACCTACGATCGTGATTGTTTCCATAAACTTTTAATCTAAAAAATTCGGAATAATAACTATTCATTTGTAACATTTGTAATAAAATTAAAATTATAAAAAAGTTCTAATTTAAAATTGATCATTTTTATAGTAATTGCTTTTTATCAACTACTCTAACCAATTTTCCGTACTAACTGTTGGTAATTTGTTAACTGTTTCTCTTTGTTCGTTTGCAAGCTTTGCCGCAATAGCTTTTTCAATAAACCAGTTTTTTACATACACAAAAATCAAATTCTGCAAATTATTTACTTTCTCAGTCTTTTGTTTTTGATAAGCTTTCAGCAACGTCATATATAATCCTTTATCCGCATCAATTCCGTAAGACTCAAGTTCTTCATACACAACTACCGTCTTCTCAAGTTCCTCGGCTTTATGTTTTGCGTTGTGTATTGTGGTGACGGTTTGTTGGGCTTCTTCGTAAGTGTTAGAAAATGTTTTTATCAAGCTTAATACCTTTTCTGGTACAAATGTGTTTATGCTGTCTTCTTTCATGATTTCAACGAAGTTATCTAGCAAAACTTGATTTTGTAATTGGTCTGTTTCAGTGTCTTTTAAGTGTCTTTTAGTGTCTAAAGATTTATTAATATAATAATCTTGTGCGATTTCCGCATTTCCAGTGTTATCAAGGGTTTCAGCTGTTTTTTCTCGACGTGCGATTTCCGCATTTCCAGTATTATCAAAGGTTTTAGTAGTTTCCTCTCGACGTGCGATTTCCGCATTTCGAGAAGAGGTTGATTTATCAATAGTTTCGCTTAAATCGTCATCGAAAGAATTTTGAATAAAAAGATCATCGGCACTTATTTCAGGTTGAAGTAAATAGTATTTATTTTTTTCATTTTTTTTCGTTTTTGGGTTAAATTCTCCTTTTACGACTGAAATCAAATTATATGTTTCTAACTCGTTTAAAATGGTTTTTACTTTGCCTTGGTAGCAATTTAATTTGTCCATTAGGTCTGCTTGTGTAAATTCCAAATATAATAGACCATCATCGTCGATCCATTTTTCATGTAAGGCTCTACGAAATTCATTTTTAAAAAGCATATAGGCTATTTTTGAGCTGTCTTTCATTTTAGAGTATTTAGAATTCTGAATTAAAAAACTAGGAAATTTATAATATTTTTCAATATAAACATTCGTTGCTTTATATCCCCAATTTTTAATAATCATTTTTTGAGATTGATTTTCTGTAGACATTAAATTTCTCCTTCTTCTTAGAAACTTGTATATATTCACGATTTTCAACAAGTGAACTATACCATGTATTAAGGGTGAATAAAACACTTTCAGTATTTAAGGTATAAGTTATATATTAAAAAAATAAGTATAAGTTATACTTTAAATGCAAATAATGTATAACTTATACTTTAAATAATAATTTTATAATGTTGATTTAATCGCAAATTTACACGTTGTTTATTAAGTTATACATTAAATATTTAATGTATAACTTATACTTTAATATTCATTTATCTAGTATAACTTATACTTTAATTGAATACCGCATGCAAAAAAATTATTTTGGCAATTTTTCAAACTCTTCTTGTATTTCTTCTCTTATGTGTTCTTCTTTTGCTACTCCTAGTCTATGCTGGATATATGAGTCTGCTAATGTATTAACAATTTTTTCGAAAGAAATTCTCCCTTTTTCACTTTGTAACTCCGTCATATAGTCTTGTAAAATTGAGAGTTTGCTATTTAATGCCGGAGAAATCTTTTTAGGAACTGATACCTTGTTTCTTTTATCAGGAATTGAAACTGGTCGGCCTCTTTTTTTCAATGTAATATTTCTTGTGTTACTCAATGCACTATTGCTAAAGTTATATTCACCGCTTATTTTCACATCTTGGCGTTTGTTATTGGGTAATAATGGCTCAAATTCGCCATTCTCCATCATTTTAGGAATATCAAAATCTTTAGGCATTACTTATGCAACTCCTTATTATTTATTTAAAAACTCTTGTCTAGCATCTAGTTCTGCCAAAATATTTATAAATACTTGGTGTGCTTTATAATCCCATTGATCAAAATTTCCATTTTTGTATTTTCTTAAATGTATACCAATTTTAGAATACCTTCTCAATCTTTTTTGATAATGAATGAGATTTTTGGATACCACGGTTCCGTATTTTTCAATTGCTTCTTCTAGGATTTCTTCATCAAAATCATCATTTGGTTCTACCATACAAGGTACAATATCTATAATTTGCAAATCAAGATCGTATCTATCGACCATGAATTTTTGATAATTTACATATTTGTTGACTCCCTCTAAGGATTCTTCAGCTGTTTGAAATGAAATTATCGAATAGTCTGAAGCTGCCATAGCATTATCGGAAAATTCGCTAATGGTTGGTGGTACATCAATAAATATTTCTTGATAATTGTTCTTTATTGGAAGAAGTAATTTTTTCAAGACAGTAACTTGGTCTAATTCATTTTCATGTTTATTAGCAAAAGCGGAGAATGATCGAAAACTAGTGTCACATGCCAGAAGGTCAAGATTTTCATTTACCTTAATAATACTACTTGCTAATTCTCCATTTGCGACACCATTTGTTATAGTGGTTTTGATATCGGTTATACCGAAAGTTCTTGCTATGACTTGTGTTAAGTTTGCTTGAGGGTCTAAATCAATAATAAGCGTTTTTCTATTTCTTATCATTGCATTGTCATAAGCAAGCATGCTGACTATCTTAGTTTTACCTACTCCTCCTTTAAAATTGCCAACTGTAAATGTAGTCCCTTGAAAAGTATCCATGTAAATCCTCCCAATCTTTAATTGATAATTAAAGTATAACTTATATATCGGGAATGGTCAACATTAAAAGTATAACTTAAATAATAATATCTAAAAATGTTTGGATATAGCGGTTTTTAAGAATAAAAGTATAAGTTATACCATATATATTTAGGGTATAACTTATACTTTTATTGTTTAAGATATAACTTATACCTTAAATGTTGCTTTTCGAAAATAGCTATTCTAGTCTATCTGTTTCTTTACTTTTCGCTGCTGATTTGAAGTGAATTGATCATATTCATTTTCTAGTATTAATAACTTTTCGTATACATCGGTCATATTCATACTAGAAGCAAGACTCAGATCATATATAAATGAAGCAGGTAGTGATTTGATTCTACGTTGTCGAGTAATCCAGCTTGCAACCGTTCCTTGTGGGTAGGCATATAACTCACAAAATTGTTCTACAGTGATTCCTAAATTCTTGATAATGTAAACATTGATCGGGTGCGAGTAAACAAATGTATTGATAGACATGGTGCGTAAGCCTACTTTCTTTTATTATTGCGTTTGCAATAATAGTTTAACACACGCATTATTCTAGTATCTACTCCTATTTGTAAAAACAAAAAAGGATTCATAGAGATAACTCTATAGAATCCGTAAAATACCTTATATAAATAACGGGAAAATATAAAACCTAAAATTATGATAACCTGCTGCAGCTTCTACATAGAAAGAGAAGCGCTCAACACCAACCTCATTTATCAAACGTTGGCCATAACCCCAAATCTCTTCTGATAGCTGATCAAAGGTTATATACTTTAGCTCATATTGCTGGATAATGTTCATTCTAATCGACTCCATTTATTATCCTGGTAAAATTCGATATGACGTATTTCGTCGTAGTGAATTTTGTCTTTGCCAACGTAGATCCCCAGCTCATCACTACCTAATATTTTGCCAATGATATCGTCTGGATAGTATCCTTCAGCATTTCGTTCTTCTTTTTGAATACATACTAATATATTTTTTATGACTGCAGCGTTCAATACTTCCGAAATCTCTTCAGTCGTCATTTGTTCTTTTGCTAAGTTTTGATTGGCTCGCTGTTCATTGTCCGCATCGATCTCTTCCGTGTGATCGGATAAATAGAATCCTGCCCATTTCAATCGTCCTCGATCGTTATAGTCAATCATTTTTAAGCCCCCCTGCGCCGCCTGCATGGCCACCAACCAACGTGCTTCTAGTAATACTACGAGCGCCTTCTAACATCGAAGAAGCATGTACAATTGACGTAAAACCATACTTCTGCCTAATTTTATCTATTATTTTGTCTAGTTTTTCGTCATCAATCTGTTTTTGTGGATCACTAAACAAGTCCAGCTGAAGCGAATCAGTATAAACTAGCTTGCTATAGGTTATTCCAACGTGCCTTACTTCTTGTCCTTCATAATACTTATCAAACAAGAAAAGACAATAATTCTGCAATTCCTTTGTATTATCTGTGATAGGGATTTTCATCTGGTGTGAAAATCCTGGTCTCGTTTCTAAGATCGACGTACCAATGTTTAAATGGACACATCCTGTTTTGCAATTACGCTCCCTAATGCGTATTGCTACTTGTTCCGCCATTTCTTTTACCACCAGCTCGATTTCATTTCTTCTTGTATAATCTCGTGGTAACACTTGTGAATTGCCATAAGATTTCTCTTTCGTTGGTTCTGGTGGAATTGCTATATCAGTTCGATCAATACCATTTGCATGAAAGTATAGCTGTAAGCCAATCACGCCTAAACGGCTCTTAATAGTGTATGGATTCCAGTTAGCTAAGTCTTTAATACTCATGATCCCCATTTGGTTGAGCCTTTTTTTCATTCGCGAGCCAATGCCCCAAAAGTCTGTCATTTCAGGAATATTCCATACTTTTTCAGGAACGTTTTCGTACGTCCATTCCGCAATAAATCCTTCATTATGCTTTGCTTCATTGTCTAAGGCTAGTTTAGCCAAAAGGGGATTATCACCGACGCCTACAGTGGCAATCAATCCTAGCTCTTCTTTAATCTTCTCCTGGATCATTTGAGCAAGTTTTTTTCTCCGTTGACTTCGTGTTCTTTCGGTCGTAAAAAGATTCAGTGATCTGGTCACTTTTAAGATTGATTCATCGATTGAATAGATCAATAGATCTTCGTCTGCTACATACCTTCTGAAAATATTATTTACCTGCATATTTAGCTTGATATATAGGTTCATACGTGGTGGAACAACGTGTAGTGTTTTAGGAAATGGTTGTGGTAAGTCACGTGGTCTACTCACATTTGTAATACCATACCGCTTTTTTGCTTCAGGAGAAGAAGCTAATATCAATCCTGAACCAGTATTATCAGCTCGACTCATAACAACAAGTTCTGTTGTTAATGGATCTAAATTTCTTTCTATACATTCGACACTTGATAGCGATAGGTAATCCTTTGATACAATCTCCAGATTTTCCCCCGCTCCACACCGTACGTGCGACTTTCACCGCATACGGCGTTCCATCAATGCCTACTAACAGGTATCATACAGTTATAGATTCAGCGACAATTCACAATTTTTAGCTTTTTTTCGGAACTGGTTGATTATCTCAAGTTGAGTGCCTGTAATCCTCATTTCCATTACAAGGAGTGTGGCTCTCGCTTTATCGTTCTCATGAATAAGTTGATGAATGTTCCGATGAATGATAACTAAATTTTGGAAGTTATCTTTTCCACCAAGATTTTTAGGTATGATACGGTGACAGTAAATATCTGCTAGCTCCAAGAACTCTTTTGTTACTCGGCATCTGCCTCGTTGCGAAGAGTACTTAGAGACACGATTATCCCTAAATTCAATACTTTCGTCAGGGTTATTCATATTCATAAGTTGGTTGATAATATCAATTGGAAAGGTAAGATACTTGTGTATTAGCACACGTCCTTCGGGCGTGTACTTGCAGATTCCCATTTTGGGTAATGATGTATGGCTGTGTTTGACGAATCCTAAAGGAATCATAGGATAGCCATTAATCCATCTTAACTGCTTTGAACGTGCATAGTTTTTCTTAACGTCCAATCGATTTTTAATGATAATCATTATACGCTGATTAATTTTCGGACAGTCCACACTGACGTGGGTAGCCTTTTTGTAATATTGATGAATCCCTATCACCATCGAGTTGTATTTAACTAGCTGCTTTTGTAACTCTTCTTTGGTGGGGGTGTGTTGAATTACCTTTATTTGTTTTGCTAGATTATCAGATACTTTTTTCATAGCTTTATGGCACATGTGCGTTTCTATGACAAAGATTTTTCTTTTGCGAACCAATTTCATAGTAAAACCGAGAAACTCGGATTTCTGTTTTTTCAGATTAACCACTTTTGATTTTTCTATGCTAATATCGAGTTTCAGACGTTCCTTTAGCCACGATTTGGCGGCTATAAATATATTGTCTGCATCGCTACGTTTTCTGCAAAAGATTTTAAAGTCGTCGGCATATCTTACGATATATATCTCTTTTAGTTTCGAACCACGCAACGCTCGATATTTATTTCCTTTGTTCCAGTAACCTTTCTCGGCATGATACCAATCATAATTATGCCTTGTAGGGTGGGTTTCCCACTGTGATGATATCCACCAGTCTAGTTCATTTAGCACAACGTTTGCGAGGAGTGGGGAAAGTATTACGCCCTGCGGAGTTCCTTTCTTAGGGTGCTCAATTCGGCCATCCTTATGGATGATAGGTGCTTTAAGCATTGCCCTAACAACACCTAAAAGCCACTTATCTTGAACTCCTAATGTCCAGAGCTGTTTGATAAGCTTTGAATGGTTTACGTTGTCAAAGAATCCCTCAATATCTATATCTACTACAAAAGTAAGTTTAGACACTTGTGCTAATCGTACTGCTTGAGCGAACGCATGGTGCGCCGATCGATTAGGTCGGAAACCATAATTCTTATCATTGAATTTTGCTTCCATAATAGGTTCTAAGACTTGTAATAGACATTGTTGTACGATTCTGTCCCAGATAGTTGGGATACCAAGTGGACGAGTTTTCCCGTTTGGTTTTGGGATTTCTACTCTTTTAACTGGTTGTGGTTTGTATTCTGAAAATTTGGTTTGCACGATTTTGATAAAATCTGCATTAGGTATTTCTTTTAAATCATCAATATTCTTGTTATCAACGCCTGGAGATACGCTCCCAAAGTTTCCTTTAACATTTCTATACGCTAATAAGATATTATTCGATGAAGTTACAATTTCCATAAGGTTATTGAAAACGTGATTATCGCTACTTTCTTTGTATAGATTGTCAAAGCTGTCAATCATGCCATAGTATTCCATATGGCGGATTGAATGTGATGCTGATACGTTTTCCATAGCACCGCCTCCCTTCGGATGTCGGTGTTTATTTTGTCATACTCGATTCTATGGATTGCATCATAACTGTTAGTAAAACTAATTGACTCGTGGCTATCCCTCCACAGCTTGTTATCACTGCTTCATAGGTACTTTGCCACTACTCTCACTAGTGTGAATGAGCTTATTATTCTTCGTCTCAACCGCTTCAAAGGAGGTTAGTCCTCCACGTCACTAGCTTTCAACGTTCCAATGATTTTATCCATACATTTACTTTTAGGTGCTCACTCTGAACCTGCGACTTTCCAGTGCCTATAACACTGCACGGTTATTCATATCTACGATTCTTACTAAACCGCAAGTCGCACCCTGTGTCACAATATAGATTTTGTGCGGGCAAGATACATTTCTGCACCCCAAGCCTATAGATTCGTACATTCGCGAGTTTGTCAGTGCAATTGCACATTCTCACCATGAGTAATTTTTGGACTCCCGGCCTATAGGTTACACTATCCACCGCTGGACAGCTTTCGATTGCAGCAATGCAACTGCGGTAACTCTCAGCCGACTTTACCGAGCTCTTGACAATTCTTATTCTAACCAAGAAAATTGCCAATCGGAGTATCAGAGGGAGCGCTTCAGGACGTTACGCCATCATTTCACTCCTCAAATCATCAGTTCTCCACAAGAAGAACTTGTGTGCCTAACCTTTTCAGTTAAGAACGTTTCGCACCATAAAAACTTTTTATATCGATCAAAAAGTAATCATTGACTGGCTCATTTGAGTAATCAAGCATGTTTTTCTCCCCCATTTCAATTCGATTATACAAACATACGTTCGTATTTGTAAAGGGGAACATTCTAAAATAGCAAAAAAGTCAGACTATTTGTCTGACTATAATAAACCTACTTATTTTTTTCGTTTAGCAATTGGAAGTCTTGGTCAATGAATTGGTAACAATTCCCACAATTTTTACAATGATATTGTTTCGTTTGAATATTTTGCTGAATCAGCTCACCGCAAGAACAATCGATCGATACAGCCGTTCTTCGTTCTAATCCGTATAATGGACGTCCCCAAAAAGTATAGCCTAATTGTTGTTCTTTCATTTACTTCGTTCCTCCCTAAAAATATGTCTATTCGTATTTGATATGACGCTTCGTTCGACCAACGATACGTCTAATTATATGAACCTGACCTTAGAATGCTCGTATGAACACGTTTTTTAAAGTTATTAAAATTCCTCTCTATTAATTAAGGAATAATCTTCACTTCGATAACTGTTGTTTTTTAATATACTCCAATACCTCTAATTCTGCTAAAACCTTACCAACATTTTTTTATATATACGATAGCTCATAACAGCACAATATATTGTAAAAATATACCAAGCTAAATAGTAAATCGTGCCTATTATACTAGTGAATTGAACATTGGATTTGAGTCAATATCTTGGACATATTTTAGTAGAGACTGCTAAGACATTTTCTCTGTTTCTAAATCTTCAAACTCCTGTGGAGTTAAGTAATGAATCGAACTATGGATTCGATTACGATTATAAAATCCTTCAATGTAGCTAAATAAAGATCGATTCGCTTCTTCAAAGTCTGAGTAAGTCGTTGTGTATACTTCTTCTTTTTTCAATGATGCATGGAAGGACTCAATTCCTGCATTATCATATGGTGTTCCTTTGCGACTATAGGAATGCCTTATTTTATCGTTTTCAAGCCAATTTTCCACTTCGATTGCGGTATATTGACTACCTAAATCAGTGTGTAGAATCATTCCTTCTGGAATGTAGTACCGTTGCTTTGCTTGATTGAATGTTTGTAACACACAATCGACAGTCATTCGTTTAGAAAATGTATAGCTAATAATCTTTTTCGTGTGTAAATCCATAATCGAAGATAAGTAACACCAACCATTTTTCTTAGTTGGAATGTAGGTGATATCAGCTACCCATTTTTCACAGATAGTTTTAGTAGAAAAGTCCTGATTTAAGATGTTCTCTTTTAAAACAACCGGCTGAACAGGCCGTTGAGGTCTGTATTTCTTAACCACAATTGACCTTAGATTTAATTGTTTCATCAGTTTTTGTACATGATTAAGAGATACTGAAATTCCTTCTTTTAGCAACACTTGATGGATTTTTGTTGCACCATATCTCTGTTTATGATCAAAAAAGATCGTTGAAATCTTCTTTTTCAATTGGTTATTTCTGACTTCTGTAGCTGTTAACGATTTATTTTTATAAAAATAGTAGACGCTTCTAGGAATTTCTAATAACCGACACAACAAAGAAACAGTGTACTCCTTACACCATTTTTCAATGAATCGAACAAGTGACTTTAGGTCTTTCGAGAGAATATGGCTGCGGCTTTTTTTAAGATTTCAAGTTCCTCATTTAAACGAGCATTTTCTTTTCTCAGTTCAGCTACTTCTTTTCCAGTCAGTCCTGTGGACTGATCAGGTAAATATAAATTCTTCCATTTGTAAATCGTTGCTTCAGATAAGCCATATTCTTTCGCTAACCCTCGAACAGAACGTCCAGTTTGATTCAGTTCAACAATCATTTGTTTAAAATTTTCTTCATATCGGGTCATAAAAATTCATCCTCTCGTAGATAAGTTTAATTTATTCTTGTCTCTACGAAAAGCTGTCTAAGATTTGATACTAACACCAAGATTATAAATAGGTTCTAAGGGAACTGATTTTTCAAAAGTAACTGAAGAAGAGAAGCAAGAAGCGTTACGTAAGATAAATACGCGTCCTAAAAAAACGCTAAACTGGAAAAATTGTTGGGAATTATTTAAAGAAGAAATGTTGCAATTAATTTGACAATCTAGCTTTTATTTAACACCGAAAAGACCGAAGAGATTACAATCTCTTCGGTCTTTTTTATACTCACCATATTGCTTATTTATCGGAACCACATCTTTCAATTTATTCATCAACCATATTTATTTTTTTAAAATGTACTGCTGCGCCGATTAAGTTAGCATCGTTTTGAAATTTGCAGCATTTGATTGCGGGCATTATCGCTTCTACGCCTTCCTTTTTAAGGGAATCAAATAGCCGCGTAGAAAGCTCCGCAGCCAAATCGTGTCGCCTAGATATCCCGCCACCCAAGACGATTAAATCTGGATCAAACATCACTTGGATATTATAGAGATTATTGGCCATGACTTGATACATCTCGTCCAGCAATTTTGAAGCTATCGGATCACCATTTTCTTTTAAAGCGAACAGTTCTTTTCCTTCAACCTGCGTTCCGGTTTGCTCCGAATAGAAGTTTGCGGCTTTGACTATGGTGCCGTTCAAGCTAAAGGTTTTAGTGTTCTGACTCTTCAGCAGACCAACTTCACCACCAAAAAGATGACTCCCTCTATACAATTCTCGCTGAACGAAGAGGGCTCCGCCTACCCCTGTTCCTAGGACAACAAAAGCAATATTTTGTGCATCTTTCCCAACGCCCATCCCTACTTCTGCGATACCTGCACAATTGGCATCATTCTCAATCGTTACTGGCAGTCCGAAGTAGTGTTCAAGCTCATCGAAAATCGGGCGTTGATGAATGTACTCGACCGCGCTGACACCCAAAATTTGTCTTTTAGCTTGGTCTACCGCCCCCGGTGAGCTGATTGCGATACCTTCGATAGACCGATCGTAGGCATCGATCACCTGCCTAAACTTTTCGAGTAATTTCTCAAATGTATCAGGCGTTGGGAAAGCGGAAACCTCACTCAGTGCTTGCTTTTCCCAAATGCCATGTTTTACTGAAGTTCCTCCAATATCAAATACTGCTAAACTCATCTATCATCACCTAAAATCCATTATTTTGACTGACTGTTTTAAACCATTTGCCGCTCTTTTTCACTGATCGCCCCAATGTTTCCAAGTCCAATCTGTAGAAGCCATAGCGATTGCGGTATCCATTCAGCCAAGACCAGCAATCGATAAATGTCCAGGCATGATAGCCAAAGCAATTGCTTCCTTCAAGAATACCTTGATGCAAATAGCTTAGATGTTCTTTCATAAAATCAATTCGATAATCGTCTTCTATTTCTCCTGAAGGATTCATAAAGCGTTCTTCATCAGCAACGCCCATGCCATTTTCACTCACAAACCAAGGAATATTGTGATAGTCGTCCTTCATCATAAGCGCGACATCATAAAGAGCTTCGGGAAAGATTTCCCATCCACGGTAAGGATTAATTTTCTTATCCGGCCAATCATAGGACACATAGAAATCAGCAGGCATTTGTGCTGGGCGATGCGCTGTTTGCGGTGCCTGAACCCGTCTAGGCTGATAGTAATTTAGTCCAATAAAATCCACTAAATTTTCGGCGATCAGCTCTTTGTCGCCAGCATTTACTTTTGGCAGCAAATTATTTTCCGCTAAAAGTGTTTTCAGGTCTTCGGGAATCGAACCTAAAACCGCAGGGTCTAAAAAGCTTCGAGTATTCAATAAATCTGACCGATACGCCGCCAATAAATCGGCTTTGGCCTCACTTTTAGGATACGTAGGCGAAATATTTAAAATAATCCCGATTTCTCCTGTTTCCGATACTGCTCTAAAGGCTTTTACCGCCGCTTTATGAGCAAGCAAGGTATGATAACCCACCTGAACCGCGCGTTGAAAATCAATGACCGCAGGATAATGATACTGATAGAGATAACCGCATTCGACATGCACCATCGGCTCGTTGAAGGTCGTCCATTTTTTGACTAAATCGCCAAATAATTCAAAGCACGTTTTAGCGTAGGAGCCAAATGCTTCGATAGAGTATCGGCTTTCCCAGCCACCCTGATCCATCAGCCACATGGGCATATCAAAATGAAAGAGATTAATAATCGGCTCCACTCCATGGCCACTCATAGCAGAGAAATAATCGCGATAAAACTCAACCGCTGCTGGATTGATCGTCTTTCCATCCGGCAGCAAGCGCGCCCAAGAAATAGAGGTTCTAAGTGAATTCAAGCCAATCTCTTTCATCCGTTGACAATCAGCTAAATAGTGATCGTACACGCCAGACGTGATCGCGGGTCCTTGGTTTTGATTGAACTTCTCGGGGGCTTCATGGAACCACTGATCCCATGTTGTTGCTGACTTTCCAAAAGCTAAACTTTGGCCTTCCGTTTGAGGTGCAGACATCGCCGCTCCCCACAGAAAATTTTTAGGGAAATCCTTCATAGTGACTCCTTTTCATTTGTGCAATATTTGTTCAGATTCCAACCACTGGGACAAGGCATCCGAATATAGATGAATATACCGCTCATACACCATATCCAACTGGATCAGGATTGGAATTTGCGGAGAAATATTTCCCAGCGCTTCTTCTCTGGTAAAGCTCGCGGCAATCAAGACCACATCCGCATGAGGGATCAGCTGTGAATAACGATTCGACGTAATCAACAAAACTGAAACGTTTCGTTCCTTTGCGGTTCTCATCGCCGCCAGCAATTCTTCATCATCTCCGCGTAAACTAGAAATGACGATCAACTCGTCTTCATTGGCAAAATGGGCCGACATAAGAATGGAGTTTTCATCTGTAATCACGCGAACATATTTGCCGACTCGCGAAAACTTGAACTGGAAATCCGCGCCGGCATAGGAATTGAAGCCTTTTCCTAAAAAATGAATGATTTTATGCTGGTGCAGCAGCTCGCAAAAGGCATCCACTACCTCTTGCGAATAGTTGCTGTCGCTTCTTGTAGCCAGCGAATGGTACGCCGCGGTTATTTTTGAGGACACGGATAAGGTTGATTCCTCATTATCTAAAGAAAGCTTATAGAGAAAAATCAGTTCCTTGTAATTATTCAACCCGATCTTTTTGCAAAATCTGGTAATCGATGATTTCGAAACAGCTAAATGTTCGGATAATTTATCGATCGTCATTGGTACTTGTTTACTCAATAGATAATCTGCTATCACCTGCTCAACTGATGTAAAGTTCAAACGACAGGACTCAATTAGAATAAAAAGGTCTTCTTGCATATGATTTCTCCTCAATCGACGATCTGGATCGTCTTTATTTCTCCCGGTTTAAAGGTTCCTAGAGGAATAATAGCATTTTTTTCCATTGAAGAAATAGCGTTCCCTTTCAGATCGACAAACGTATAGTTCATTTCGTGTGACCCTTGCAGTGTTCCGCCTTCAACTTCTCGGCTGAAATCAGGATTGTAGACACGAACGTCAAAGCCAAGCCCATTCGCCGTTTTTACTAAGGAACTAAAAACAAGGGTACTGCTGTTAAATTCGATTCCTGTTGGTGCGGTCACTTTAGTTTTCAGCGGATTCGAAACAAAATATTTAAGCGTCGTCGTAAAACGATTCAGCTCCTGAATCTGATAAAACGGACTGCTGATTGCATAGTCCAAGTAATCCTTCGCAAGCTGTGCTGGTTGATAAGCGTTGTCTAACTGAAGCGCGAATTTAAAAGTCATTTTTGTATGCAATTGACTATCTGGTGTAGGAATATATTTGAACTCATTTCCTGAAGCTACACCCGGACGTCTAATCAGATCGGGCCGACCTAGATAGCCAACGGAACGGAACAATGTCAACGCCATCGTCTGAAAATTATCTCCGACAAACTGATATTCCTTTATACCTTTACTGAAAACAGTCCAGCTAGAGTTCTCAGCATGACTATTCACATATGTCAGCATAGGAAAAATCGCTGTGGGTTCTTCCCGCCAGCCTAATTCTTTCCAGTCATTGATATGACGATCCTCCACAGCTCGCTTGATCGTGCCAAAAGGCGTATCAGTATAGGAAAAATTATTCGTATGCGGCGTATTGATCAACACTCTCATTCGGTGGTCGTCTGCCTGATTTTCAAGTACCAAATGGCATTGAAGCTGTCGGCTATCCTTCATTAACTCAATCGTCAACTGGTAAGGAATTGTCTGCGTTCTTTTTTGTTCTTTCCGTTCCTGTAAATCTTTAGCGACCTGCCATTCTCCGACAAAAGTTAATTTCGACAGTAATGGGCTTTGGCTCGCTTCACAGCTGGCTTCTTTTAAATCCAAACGATAAAGCTGATCCGCGTAAGGAGGCGAATAGTCATAGGTATCGCCTTCATCGCCGCTATCTTCGAAGGCTAAAAAGTTCTTAAAGGTTTTTCCGGATTTTCGGTCCACTAAGGACAATTCGCCCGCCTCAAAAATCAGCCGATAATAGTCGTTTTCGATTGAATCAATTGCTGCTTTTGGTGCGGCTTCTTTCATTCCAGCAAGATCTTCCACTACTTGATAAGTGCGAAAGCTTAAGGCAGGAATCTCAGTTTCCAGCAGCAATTCATGCACATAATAAAAGCTCGCAGGATCTTCATCCTGTTTCTCTCGCCGAATCGAGCCGCAAAACTCTTTTCTCGTCTTCACTAATTCAAAAGGAACCGCGCGTCCATCCGTTTCAAGCGATATACCCGCAAAAGGAGTAGACACTTCACACTTCATTACTTTTTTGTTTTTCCATGGAAAGGTATTGAAAACAACCAGTTCGCCTTCTGTCAGATCCATTCGCGACTCGGCGATTTTTCTCGTCAGATAATCCACCAACGAGTAGGAAAGCTGATCCGCCTCAACCAAACGCTCCATAATAATCTGATTGGTTTTATCACTATTGCAGCCGCCGGCGGAATCATGCGCCTGATTTTTATTCAACAGCTTCCAAATACGATCAAGCAGCCCTTTTTTATAAGGAATCCCGCATTTTTCTGCCATCACCATCAAAGGTTCCGCTTGATAGATCATTCTCCGTTCGACTTTATCGTTCAAATACTTATGATCATAGCGGGAAGAGTAGATCGACCGATGAATTTTTGACACCGAGCTGGAAATAAACTCGCCGTCCACCGTTGGAAGCTCCTGCTCCTTGATTTCTTCAAAAAACATCTCGTAATTACTTTCGACGAGTTCGACATCTTTTAATTCTTGATTGTATTGTTCCATCCGTTCACGTAAATTAAAATCAATATATCGCTGATCGCCGCCAACGGGTAAAACTAACTCGGTGCCAGTCGCTCCTTCGGAAATCGTATCGATCAAGGATTCTGCGTCATCTGAGTAAATTAGGCCGACTCCTACAAAGTAGCCATTTTTTATATTCGAAGTTAACACACTGGAACCATCCTCTGCTCCCCAATGAAATTCACGCTTGGTCGTAACCTCATTCGGAACGCCGCGCCAGAAAACAGCTTGCTGAATGCCGAATCCGTTATAGATTTTAGGCATGTCCTTGCTTTGACCAAAGGAATCAGGCAAATAACCGATGTTCATATAGCCGCCCAATGACTCCGCCAGCTCCATTCCTAGATTCAAGTTTCGAACGATCGACTCACCTCGCACGATCAGCTCGTCGGTTTGTGTATACCACGGACCAATGGCCAGCTTTCCGCTTTTTACTAGCTGCGACAAACGCCCTTTTTGCTCTGGAAAACTCGTTAAATAATCATCCAAAATGCTCATCTGTCCATCTAACAAATAATAGTCGATCTGTTTGTCTTCTAATGCCTGCATCACCTCATCTAAATGATAAGCCAGCTGAACAAAGGATTCATTAGTAGTAAAATACCATTCAAAATCCCAATGTGTATGATGTATTACATGAACTTTTTTTTGCATAAGTACCAACCTACTCGTAAATTATTGTTTCCTATTTATTTAAAATCGATTTGATCAATGATCCCAGCCAAAGCATCCGGATCGTCCTGTTGCAAGACACCGTCTCTAAAGTCCTTGTCGATCAGCTTTCTTGCGATCAGGCTTAATAGTTTTAGGTGTTCGGTCGCGCCCTCTTCCGGAATCGTCAAACCGAAGGCAACTTTTACCGGCTGGTTATCAAGCGCGTTCCAAGGAATCGCATGAGCAAATTTGACTAGAAATAACCCCGGCTTCTTATTGGTACTGCTTTTGCAATGAGGAATCGCGATATGATCCTTAAAGCCTGTCGTTGCTTCCTGTTCTCGGGCTTTTAAGCCTTCAAAATAAGTTTGTTCATCCGTTACGAAGCCTGATTCATAGGCAAATTTTGCGATACTTTTAAAGGCTTCCTCCTGAGTGGTTGCTATTTCATCAAATAAAATATGTTCCCGATTAAATACTTCTCTATTCATTTTTTCTACCGTCCTATTCGTTTACTGTTTACATCATTTGATCTTGTTCTTCTTGCTCTTCTTGCTCAAGAGCGATATCCTCGACAACTCGTTTTCGTGTAAACCCAATCAGCAGAGCAGTTGTCAATATGCCCGCGCTTACACACAATATCCATGTAATAAAAGGAATCGGTTGTTCAATGTAGCCAATAAAGGTTCCTAAAGGTGATCCAATGCCGCCATAAAACTTGCACCCTGTTGCAGCTACTAGTCCGCCGGCAACTGCCGAACCTACCATATTAGAAAAAATCATTCTGATTGGATCAGCTGCTACGAAAGGAATTGCACCTTCTGTAACACCTACTATACCCATTCCAAAGGCAGCACTAGCCGCGACCTTCTCATTTTTAGAGAATTTCTTTTTAAATAGGATCGTTGCTAACCAAACGCCCAGTGGTGCAACGGAAATTGCTGCTTGTGTAGCTGTTCCTGGAACGAAATTAGCACCGTTGATTCCATATTTAGTCATAGTATCTGTAAAAATCGCGGTTCCAAAGATTAGAGCTGTTTTGTTTATCGGTCCACCTAGATCAAAGCCTATCATCGCTCCGCAGATTGCTCCAATTAAAACCGGTGCTCCGGCATAGTTGTTATTCAAGTTTGTTAGCCCTTGATACATCGCATCCATTCCGATTGCTATTGGATTTCCAATAATATAAAGAACGATCAATGTAATGATTGCTGTTGCAATGAACGGAATGATCATGATTGGCACAATTGGAACTAATAATCTAGGCCATTTTATTTTTTTCAGACACTTAACTAGGTAACCAACAATAAATGCTACGATGATTGCACCAATAAATCCACCACCAGCTTTTGTATTTAAAAACTCGGGATCGTTCACAAGGTATGCTCCAATCATTGCGGGTGCAATGGCTGGCTTATCAGCAATCGAATTCGCTACAAAGCCCGCAAATAACGGAATCATCAGTTTGAACCCGGTTTGCCCTACATAGAACAACTTAGACATTAAAAAACCCATATGAGTTTTGTTATCAAAACCCCACTTAACGATTCTACCCAAATCATCTCTTTGGAAAGCATATAGATTAGCTATCGTTAAAAGCAGACCTGCGGCAATAACCATAGGAACCATATAAGAAATCCCACTCATAATGTGCGTGAAGAAGTTTATCTTCTCTTTATTGCTACCGATTTGAATATTTCCGACCTTTGAACCCTTTTTCCCAAAAACCTGTGCCCCTTCAAAAGCCTCCTCGATCAACGCTTCTGAGTCTTCAATCGCTGGGATGGATTTTGTAATAAAAAGCGGCTTTCCCGTGAAACGTATCGGGTCTATTTTGATATCAGACGCAATAATCACTAAGTCGGCGTGTTCAATATCCTCAGCTGTCAAGACGTTTTCCGCTCCAATTGCGCCATTCGTCTCGACTTTAATCCCATAGCCCATACTTTTAGCAGCCTGTTCAAGTGATTCCGCCGCCATGTACGTATGCGCAATACCCGCCGCACAAGCTGTGACAGCAACAATATTTCTCTTCATTTTCTTGTACCCCCAAGTTATTTTTTCTATTATGAAGATTAACTTAATAGTCTCTATAAATAAAGCGTTTTCGAATTTTAGGTACTAGTACCATCTTTTAATATAGTTTTGAAATTTATTTCAGAATCATATTTGTGTTGTAAGCTTTGCTTCTACATAGATTTTACTAAATAATTCGCTAAGAAAGCCCTTTGAAACGCATATCTAGTCAAAACTGTTAAGTTATGAACAAAAAAGCTTAGAACGCAAAAATAAAAAGTTCTAAGCTTTTTTCCTTGATACTTTAATTTAGCAAAGATAAATTAAAATAATTTTTCTCTATATTTTCCTAATTAATAGGGATATTCTTTCTTTAATGTTAAAATAAAATTATGGAAAAACTATTTTTAAATATTTCATTTGCTATTGGAGTAATCTTGATAAAACTTATTTTTGATTACTTTAATTTTCAAAACATTAAAATATCTTACTGGTTTTGTGTAGTAGTAATCTTACTAGAAGTTATTTTATCATACTTAAAAAAGAATTAGCGGAATGGTCGGCCTCCTCCAGAATCGTTTGGTACTCTATGTCCATTTGCAGCACAAAAATCTCTGAAAGGTTTATATCGATCACCGAATTTTTGGCAAGCTCCGCCTAGCCCATAATTCGCTATCCAACCACCAACAGCAACTAAAGCACCTTTACCCAAATGTATTAAAGCTTTAATTAACGGTACTGGAATTCCTCTTTTCGTTCTAGTAGTTTGAGTAACTCCTGCATATTCTAAGGATTGTTTAATTCTTTCTGGGGATTCATTTAAAAAACCAATCCACTCTTTTAAGTTTGAAATTTGGCTATCGCTTAAACCTCCATATTTTGCGGAAACTTCATCAATAAAAAATTGCTGAGATTCTTCTGAATAATAAACACTTTCCCCTACTGCCTCGTTTACTTTCTCAATTGTCAAATGTTTAGTAGGCGTAATTTGATTGGCATACACACTGGTTCCAGCAGAAAGGAAAATACTTAGCACCATTATAATTGCCATGGTTAGGCAGATAAACCTAGATTGTTTGTTGATTGAAATGTCCATACATACTCTCTTTCTTATAAAGAATTAATTGATAACCCGTATTGCTAGTTAATTTTAAAAACGACCAATTGAATATCTAAATGTACCAGGAATAATTGTTTGCGCCTTTTCTAGCATAAAACTATAGGTTAACAAAATAGCTTCTAAATGAGCCTCAAAACCTGATAGAGAGCGACTTTTAAACTGCTGAATACCAAGTAAACTTAGGCTAGAAATAACAGTTTCTACTTTCTTCCGAAATTTGCTTAACAGACTGTTATCTACCTTTTCGCTTGGTTTCTGATTTTTCTTTGGTGGTGTCCATAAGTCTACGCCGATGGCGTGGCAGTCCTGTTTTACTTTCTCACTAACGTAGCCTTTATCCTCTGAACTCATGTAAGCTTCCAAAGCTAGCTGCAATTCAAAGATTGTTCTTTGCAAAGCGAAAACACCATCATAATTGTTATTTTCTATTAATAAGCAAATAGTATTAAATCGTAAATTTATATTTCCTATTATTAGAAACATAAGTTGATCTTGCTCATCAAACTTTCCAGATTTATTTATCGCTCTTTGTTTCAGACGGTATAATCTACGCTTTGTTAATTCAAAAAGAGGTTTGTAGCTAGGAATCATTGAATCCATACTTTTCTCCCATCTTACCATTATATACTTAGTTAATTATATTCATTTGAATGTTCTATTTGTTCTTCTTTATATTGCTTTTTGATTCTTTTCAATGTCGATATTGAAATATTCGTTTTCTTTTCTACCTCTCTCATACTGTTCGTTTCCATTAATTCTAAAGCATGCTTATATCGATCATTCAGGACTCGTTTTGGTCTTCCCTCACGATACCCTTTTTTATTGGCTCTATGCCATTGTTTCCCTTCTTGGGTTCGAGTTACAATCAAGTCACGTTCGAACTGTGCGAAACTGCCAAGCATGTTCATCATGAGTGTTTGCATGGAATCATTTTTATTGGGCTCAAACGTCAGCGCATTATCTAGAAACGAAATAGTTACCCCTGATTGATTCAACGTAGAAATAATTGAATTGAGATCTACGATACTTCTTGCTAACCGATCAATTTTAGTGACAAACACCTTATCACCATTTTTTACAGTGGAAAGTAGTTCTTCCAATTCTTTTCGCCCTTCTTTTTTGGTCCCTGTATATTTTTCACTGAAGATTTTTTCTGCGCCAGCATTTTCTAATTTTTGAATTTGTGTTTTGTAATCTTGATTGCTTGTGCTAACTCTTGAATAGCCGTAAATTGCCAAAATTTCATCAACCTTTCTGGACATAAGTTTCTGACACCAGTTAAAATCAAGTATATCAAGAAAAAATAAAAGGGTCAAAAACTT
>NZ_JBFOEY010000014.1:0-57886 GCF_040886985.1 Enterococcus sp. C76
TCAAAAGATACATAAAAAGAGATAGTTTAATAGACAGCTGTTTTCAAGTTGTAGTCGTTGCTGGCGACATCACTTCCTTTAATTTTTTTATGTAAATGAAATATATGTAAAAAAATAAAGATTAGTTTTTGTTAAAATAAAACTAACCTTTATTTCTTCACTTTTTTATCTATCTAAGTTATACTATATGTAAATAAGGAGCTATGCGCAAACATAGCCCCTAAAGTGTAGCCTGTTTAAGACAGTGACTAGTATTTTTATAGGTTAAATAAACCCGTCAATCCAGCCAAAGATTATGACGGGTTTATTTTTTGTTGTTTTTGCTAATTGTCAGCATAATGCCGACTAAAGCAAGGACGAATGATCCAAATTGAATCATTAAACCAATTGCTTCAGCAACAGACAAAAAATGCTACTCCCTTCTACGAAGTAGGAAAATGCACATAGGCATCACCCCCTGAGTAGCCACCGTCATAAACTTACTACACATTTAGTATAACATTTGTATATTAAATAAAAAAGATAGGCACTGCCTGAAACTTCACTAACGGACAGCACCTAAAAAACCTAAATAATGGACGTTGTATCATTATTTTATCAAAAGCGTACTTGCTTGTTAATATATGATTTGTAATGATATCCGATAAATTACAAATCATTTTTGTGATTATAGATTAAAGTAATAATTTTACGTAATTTTCTCCAGTCTTCAGCTGTTGGATTTTTCTTCCAGATAACTGTTTTCACACCAGAATTGTAACTTATACAATCAGATAGATAAATATCTGTTTCTGTAGACATATCTTTTTGAATGTGGATATTGAGATCTTTCATATTTTTCACTTCTTCAGAAATATATTGAGTATAGAGTTCTCCCAGAGAAAAATCAACATAGACGTACACAGGTTGCCTTAAATCACTAGCTAGATACAGTGTTTTAGTTAAATAAGTATACTTATAGAAAAGTTGATTTTTAGCTGTGAAATTACTTAAATGTAATTGATCTTTGTATTCATCTAATGTTGTGCTAATTGCTGTACTCAAATAAGGATATGCATCATGTATCATTTGAAGCTGTGTCTTTGAAGAAAAAGAATACAAAATAAAATCAAATATCTTGTGACTTCTATTAATTTCTTTTATCTGATTTTTAAACTGTTCAATTCTATTTTTTTCTTTTGGTTTAATCTTAAGAAGAATTGAATCTGAAATTAACTCACTGATATAATCTGATTCCTTAAAATTATCTGTTTTTATAAGTATGTCCACGTCGTCCATACCTTCATATTTTATAAAACCCAATATATATTTCAACTCACGAAATAAAGACTCCGCTTCTTTGACAAACATTCTCTTTTTGATAAATTCCTCAATTATATTCCAAATATCATTTGCATCTTCAAATAAAAAATAATCTTCTTTTTCCGATATATAGCAATTATTTTGCAAACGACTAATCAAAATTCCTAATAATAGTTCTAGCTTTATTTTATTAATATAGGAGATTTTTAAATCAAATATGTTGGTTAACAATTGAATAAAATCATTAACAAATTTTTGCTTATCTTTTGAAAAGGGAGAATCTATTCCCTCATATACTTCGTAAAAAAAAGAAAAATATAAATTTCTAATTTTTAGTTCACTACCTACTAAAAAACCATTCTTCACGTTAATATCGTAATTGGAAAAAAAGGTTCTTATTATTTTTTGTCTTGCAAAACCACTACCTTCAGAAAAAAAATACTTTTTACAAAAAATCTGTGGAGTAACTTTTTCTTTCAAAAGATCTTTAAAATACAAGAATGTTGGATTATTTTGTAAATAGGATAATTGAACTTCTTTAATAAGCTGCAAACTAAGATTCCTGCTTTCGATATAAAGACCCTTTTTTTCAATTTTAGGTTTTCCATTGTATTCTTTCAATTCGGTTTCTAATTCCTCTAAGAGCTTTACTAATTTAGCGGATTTTATACCTAATATTTCACAAAAAAAAGAAACTTTAATAAAAGTTTCTGGCTGCCCCTCTAAATATCTAATGATAGATAACTTAATGCGCTCATCTTCTTTAAGAAAAAGTTCAATATTCACTGTTCATTTCTCCTACCTTCTAAATTTGAGGATAAATTATAAATAATGTGCTTTTATTTTTCAACTATACTTCACACATTCTATTTACTTATTGATTTACCAGTTAAATAATCAATCTTGTATCCTTCTTGTTGATTCTTGATATATACGTTAAAAGAAAGTTGATTGTCCTCAATACTTTGTACTTCAAGCTGAATACCTCTAGAAACTAACTCGTTTCCTCTAAAATCTGGAGTTACTCGATAGCGAACGTGATTTCCTGTTCTTCTCAAATATTTAGCAATTTGATTCTCATATTCTACCATTCCTGGTGTGTTAAAGGATCGTGTACCAGTCATTAAATTTCTAGGATTATTGTTCTCTCCGGTTAATTGGAAACCTATTAAATAACAGCGATTGTACAACCATTCTCCATTGGTCATTCTTTTTTGTTTCCATCCTGAAGGGTTAATATATAATAGTTCTCTCTCATTTGTTGGCATCATACTTCTATTCAACATAGCGTTAGCTTCTCCAACTCTATTCAATGAATCAAGATTAGAAAAATTTTGCCATGTTCCATTTTTCAGTGATAAATCTTCTGAAGAAAAATCAGGTCGATTTTGTCTTACTATTTCATCCTGGTAATTCTTATTGCCTATTTCTGAAAAATTATCCTTTGTAGTAAGTTTAAATAATTGTGTTGTCACATTGTCGTTTAATTGACAGCCACTAAGCAAACAAAAGCTTAAAAATGAAAGAAAATAAACAAATAGTTTTTTTATCATATTTCAAATTCACACTCTTCTTCATCATTATACTTTAGTGATTCAGTTTGCAGAGCCAATTCATTTGTCATAGTTTCAAACGATTCTTCGAAAAACTGGAATTTTATCTGTTCAAAAACTTCGCCTTTATAAATACGATCCTCTTCTCCAGACCAGTTATCCCTCCATATAACTGTATCGTTATCTGTAAGAATAAAATAATCGCACTCCGTCTCTAAAGAAGAGACACATAAGATTTGGATTTTCTCTGACATTTCTAGTTGATCAAAATATCGTTGATCCGCTACAGTCATTCGCGTTTCAGGAATTTCAAATAGCCCATCTTCAGATTGATCCACATATCGTTTCAATTCTCCTAACGTATAAAATTTATCATAACTTTCTTCAACAGGTTGTTTTTTCACTAACGCCTCTTCGACTTCTTTTTCTACTGAAAGTTGAAAAACATCAAAGTTTTGGTTTGTCCAGTTCCAAATATTTGTGTGAAAATCTTTATACTCCACACCATGCATTTGTCTTTCAAATCCACAATAATGATTTCCTTCTGGTGATTCCAAGTGACCACTTCCATCATCATAAACATGCCAATTCCATCCTTCTGGTAATTTTTTGGCTGGATAAATTTTTTCATCGTCTTCTTGATTGATTTTTTCTTCCTGTTCTTTTTGTAATAGCTCATTTGTTAGCTTCTCAATTTCTCTTTGAGCTTCTATAAAGGAATCTGCTCCGTATAAATACCCTTCATGACTTGTAAAGCTAACATAGGAAGTATCAATTTCCGCATCAATCTCGTAAAGAGTTTTACCCTCTGGATCTTTCAAATAGCCTCTTTGATTTGTGAATATGTGCCATTCCCACCCTTTTGGTAACGTTTCAGCTGGATAAATCCTCTTATCCTTTTCTTCATTTAACACATCTCTTTCCTCCCTCTATTTTTTTCAATCCAATAGAAATTTTTATGATTTTATTTTTATCATTACTAGAGGAAAAACCTCTTGTAATCATCCTTTATATACAAACATTCACTACAACATTATCTGAATGAAAGGCCACAAATTGGTAATTTGATTTTGTTTATTCAGAAATCTAGATCCACTCCTATTTCTCTATCCCGATAAAAGTTTGAATCTTCATATTCTATAATGCTGTCTGATAAGACCTTAGGTTCAAACGTTACTTCGTCAATCAAAATTTCAATCTCCTCTTTAACATTTCCTTCAAAAACGGTCGCACTTTCACTTGGCACATTATCAAACCAAACTGCTTTATCATCTGTGATATTAAAGTAATTTCTGATCCCATCTGACGTCCAAAAACATATGGTTTTGCTATCTTCTAATGCTTCAGGAACATCAAATACCTCTAAATCACGTTCATCAACGATTGCTACGTCTGAATCAGGAATCAATAATATCCCATCTTCTGTTGCTTCTAATTTAGTTAATATTTCCTTTAATGTATAAGTTTCGTTTGTCATTTCAATTACCTCCAAAATTAAAAGAAATGTAGGGAATCCCTACATTTCCATTTCTTCCATATTATTTTCTTCTGTAGAATATTCTGCTTCATACTCTACATTTTCTTCTATCTCGTCAGACATTGATTTTGCATCTGTCTTCTTACTTAGTGAACACTCGATTTCTGTATTGATTCGAGTCTGTTCTGCTACCTTCTCTTTCAATTCCTCTTCTTGTGGGAAAGGCTGCCCAAGCTGGTTTTTTGCTATTTCTAATTTTTCTTCCGTTTCTTTGAGTTGCTCCTGCTTTTCTTCTATCTGTTCAGGCAGTCTCTGTATAGTATTTTCAAGTCGACGAACCATACCAATACCTGCTTGTGGATCAATTAGCGTAGTATAACGACCACCTTCAGATTGCAATTTCATTTCTAATTGTCCATATTGCATTTCACTACGTTTCAAATGAATACTAAAACCTTGATAAGCACCCACTTCTATAAATTCTTCAGAACGATTATAAGCTTGACATAACTGTTCAAGCTTTTGTGCAGCTTCCGTTCGAGAATCATAAGTCATATTCATCAATTGAATTTGAAATTCATTATTTGAATACTTCTTTGTCATATTAAGATCTTTCTCTAATTGGTGAATCGATTGTTTAATGGATCGTATTTTACTTGGGTAATTTTTTTCTACATTTCGTTTTAAACTCTCTTGTTCATTCAAGAAAGAAGATTGTAACATCCTCAAACGACTAATCTCATTGTCCAATTTCATCTTCTCTGCAATTAATGGGTTACCAGTTGCTAATGCTTTGACTTCTGAAGCATCTAAAACTGTTTCAGACAATTCATCAACGCTTCGAGAAATAGCTTTACCAGACATAACTTGAGAGATATAGGTTTGCTTTTGTTCCTGGATCTGCCACAAAAAACTATCGAATGTCCCTTTCGTCACATAACGATAGATTTGAACTTCTTTGTTCTCATTTCCTTGTCGAATAATTCGACCATCACGCTGCTCGATATCTGACGGACGCCAGGGACAATCAATATGGTGTGCCGCAATCAATTTATTTTGGACGTTTGTTCCTGTTCCAACTTTACTTGTGCTTCCTAGCATAATGCGAATCGTTCCTTTTCGCATTTTCTCAAACATCTCTTCTCGTTGCTTGTCATTTTTCGCATCATGAATAAATACAATTTCTTCTTTTGGTATCCCCTTATCCATCAATAATCGTTTCATTTCATCATAAACATTAAATTTTTTAGGATTCGGTGTACCAGAATCAGAAAAAATCATTTGTGTAGAACGACCAGCTGCCGTTTCTTTCCAAATGGTAAATACTTTATTGGCACAAGTAGCCAATTTGGTTTGTTTCAATTCTTCAGAATCATATTTTTCTTCATCATAATCTTCAAGTAAACGTGGATCTAAGGCCATCAGCTTTGCTTCATTCGTGATTTTTAACATGTTATCTTCTTCTGGAGTCACTTGTCTTTCACGTATCGCCATTGCACGATTCCCTAATTCTTCTACTTTGTCTTTTTGATACTGAATCGGCTCAGTAACAATGATTTGAGCTTTTCCTGTTTTCACTTCAGGTACAGGAAGTTTTAACATTCCAGGTGTTTGAATATCCGCCACTAAATTAAACATGTTCATTAATTCAGGTAAATTATGAAATTTTGCAAAACGATTCTTCATTTGATATCCGCTTCCCTCAGGGTTGATCTCTAAAGAAGAAATAATTTCACCAAAAGTTGACGCCCATGCGTCAAAGTGACTCACACCATACGCTTCTAATACATCTGGTTGAAGGTATTTCTGCATCGTAAACATTTCAGACATCGAGTTAGAAATCGGTGTACCTGTCGCAAAGACTACACCTCGTTGATTATTCTCTTCCAACAGATATTTGACCTTCATTTCCATATCACTGGCACGTAAGCTATTGGAAGAGTTCACGCCTGCTACATTTGATAATTTCGTATAAGAATAAAGATTCTTATAGACGTGCGCTTCATCTACAAATAAGAAATCCACTCCTAAATCTTCAAAATAAATCATATGGTCTTTCTTATCTTGCTTATTCAATTTTTCTAAGCGTTCATTTAAACGTTTTTCAAAGGAGATCATCTGTTTAATTGACCAGGAGTCTTCGTCACTATGCATCTGATATTCTGTAACTGCTTCTGATACTCGATCAATTTCTTCTTGTAACATTTTCTTTTGACGTTCTGGCGAGAGCGTGATTTTTTCAAATTGACTATGCCCGATAATAACTGCGTCGTATTCTCCCACAGCAATTCGAGAGACAAACTCTTTTCGATTATTTTTCTCAAAATCTTTTTTTGTGGTAATCAGCACTTTTTTAGCGGGATAAAAACGCAATAATTCCGTCCCAAAATCCCCAACTAAGTGATTGGGAACGACATACAATGGTTTTTTAATCAATCCATGTTCTTTCATCATCATTCCTGCCGTAATCATGGAAAGAGTCTTTCCTGCGCCTACGGAGTGCGCCATTAAGGCTCTTCCTTCATGTAAGATTCGAGCGACCACGTTTTGTTGCGCAGGTCTTAAGGTGATTTTTTGGTTCAGACCAGGAAATTCTAGTTGGCTGCCATCATAATTTCTCGGCACAATTCGATTGAACCGTTCTTCATAGATTGCATGTAATTCTTCCAATATCTCACTATGATTCATCACCCAACTTTTAAAGGTTTCTTGTAGCTCTTCTTGTTTCGTACGTGCATACATCGTTTCTTTTGGATTGAGTTCGTATCGTTTCTTACCATCCTCATCAATGACTCGATCTCGTACTTCTACTTTTAAAAGATTTAAACTGTTTTCCAAAATCAAATACGCATTCGCACGTCTTGTTCCATATTTATTGGTTGTTAGCGCATTTTCGCCTCGATTTTTTCCACGAATATAATACTTGGACGTATAGGAATCATATTCAATTTGAATGATTCCATTCCTCTTCATGTATTGGGGTGTCTCAAACAACTCATACATAAACGATTGATAAATTTCTCTTGGTATCCAGGTTGCTCCTAAAGAATAATCAATATCTCCAGCTTTCAAAGGCTTCGGCTGTGACTCTTCTAATGCCTTCACATTTTTATGAAAGACGTCTGGATAAGATTCTATCGCTAACTTCGCTTCTGCTAATTTCTGTTTGACATCCCCACTTAGATACTCTTCACGAGTTTCCCATACATCACCAAAGATATCTCCCTGGTACTTAATAGGATTGACAAAAATTGAATCCTCTAATTCTTCAATGATTGTTGCTTTATCTTTTGGATAAATAGACAGCATATAGTCAAGATCAACCTTCATTTGACGATTAATTGATAATTGTAAGGCTTCTTGTGCTGAATCAACTTGCGTAACTTCATCCATTTGTCGAATCGTTGCTTGAAAGAAAATATCATCTTTTTGAACGGTTCCATCTTCTTGTACGATTTCAATCGCTTTTAAAAGCGGACAATACTCATCACGACTAAATACTTTCCATACCTTATCAATCGAACCATATGTTGATACAAATGCATCATAACGAGCATTGAGCTTGTTTAAAGAAAGCTGGAACTCTTCCTGTGAATATTCTGTATTCCGTTGTATTTCAATCACAGAAATCAAGGACTCTTTGATTTCAATTAATCCTTTAATTTGTTCTGTTGCTTTTTGAGAACCGGAATATTTTTCAATCTCTCCAGCATTATTGTAGAATATTTCATTATGAACAATGCCATAGTTAAATAATGGAATTTCTGTTTCCGATACTTCTGTTTCTTTAGAAGATAATTCAATCATTTCTTCTTTCTTTGATACATTTAGTTGACCATCAAAATTCAAGAATGCTTGATTTAAATGATCAATTAAATTTTCTTCACGTGGTTTGACCGTTAATGTTTGACCTCTAAAATTCTTGATAGCTAAATCGCCTAAGACCATCTCTTTGTGACGAATAAAGTAATTATTCATTATCACTCCTGGTATTTCTGGATCTGATCCGTTAAAGACCCAATTTGGAGAATACTTTAATTCTCGTTCAGAGTTCTTCTGGAAGAAAAGAATATCCGTCACAACATCCGTTCCCGCAATTTTCTTAAACGCATTGCTTGGTAAGCGAATAGCACCTAATAAATCAGCTTTTTCGGCATATTCTCTTCTAATAGAAGAATCTGATTTATCCATTGTCGACATCGACGTGATAACCGCTACAATTCCACCCTCTTTTGTGCTATCAATGGCTTTTTTGATAAAGTAATCGTGAATCGCATATTTTTTAGAATAGTTAGCATCTTCAATTTTGAAATTATCAAAAGGGATATTACTAATAACTAAATCAAATTTGTCTTTATTTAAAGGTGTCTTTTCAAAACCTGTGATTTCAATGTTAGCGTCAGGGTGTAATTGTTGCGCAATTTTCCCAGTAATTGGGTCTAATTCCACCCCATAAAGTGTGGAATTTTCTCTGATTGTTTTTGGCATAGCCGAAAAGAAATTCCCTGTTCCTGTCGAAGGATCTAAAATTGTGCCACCTTTAAAGCCCATCGCTTCAATTTTTTGATAAATTGCTTGAATAATACGTGGATCAGTATAATAAGCAGTCAATACGCTTTCTCTAGCTGCTCGATAGTCCTCTGCAGATAACAAGACTTTTAGCTGATTTCGTTCACTTAGGTATTGGTCATCACGTTCGTCAAAAATCGCAGCCAAACCACCCCAACCGACATATTTTGCAAGAACTTCTTGTTCTTTGTCGGTAGCGATTCGACCAGGTGTCTGACTAATTTCTTTTGATAACCGAATGGCTTCAATATTGGCTTTAACTTTTTCTCTTGCTTTAATCGGATAAAATTGATTAATGGCGATATTCTCAAAAGAAAAGCCGATTGTTTTATTCCTATAAAGTTGTTCAAACGTCGGTTCATCATGACTGATTGTCTCTTTTTTAGCTTCTGTTTTCGGAATAAATGTTACTTTTGCTCCAGATTCTTCGATTACATCAGTTTTTTCTTCTGTTTCTATTTCTTCTAAATCAAATAGCGTTAATTCCTCTGCTTCAGTATCCGTTTGATTAAGCTCTTCTTTAGCTGATTCTTCTTTCTTCGAATGTACAACTCCAAGTTCTTCTTCAGTTAGATACTCATTTTGACGAATCAATAGCCCAATTCGTTCCTCAACTTCTGACCATTTCATCACACGTTCATAATCTTCATTAGCAATTTTTTTAATGAGTGTAATTCCTTTATTAGGTCGAGAATCCATCATAGAAAAAGAAGAACCTTGTAACTCTAGCGTAGAACCATACCATCCATATTCTTCTTTTAAAAAGTCCATACGTTCTTTTTTAGAAAGCGTTCTTTGATACAGCTGATAGATACGAATTTTCCCATTTTGTGTTCCTGATCCTCTTTTTAACACATCAGTCAATTCTTCCTCTGTAAAGTCTGGAGTAATTTCTTTATAGTCAGAATTTTTCACAACAAAAAAAGACTCTGAAGAATTACTTACCTCAAAGTCTTTCGTATCTGAATGGGATCTTAATTCTATAGAATCTCGCTCATTGCGATTTCGACTGCTTGTTCCCGAAACTGTGTTAGAATCTTCGCTTTTTCTTCGAAGTTCACTCGTTGAGCTGGTGTCAGTGGATTGGCTTCTTCCAACGCTTCCATCAATTCGGTTGCTCTGTCCCATACCTTCTTGTCGATCTCGTGACCCCACTTCATTAGTTCGCCTTCCATCAACTTGATTTGATATTCCACTGGATTCTCTTCCTGAAGCTTGTTGACGGCTATTTTCCCAAATCTCCCTAGTGGTTCGTTGTCTGGATACTCGATTTTCGGAATCAATTGCCCTGTCTCGTTCTCGTAGTATTCTAAGTTCATCTTCTCTCTCCCTTTCTTTTTTATAGACTAAAATTTCTTTACTAAGAAATTGATTGATTTTATTGGCATTCGTTAGAATTTCAACAAATAAAGAAAAATTTTGTAACTGAGTCAGCTCTGTATCCTTTATTTTAGGGATTTCAGCTCCTAAACTCTTACTTTGGGCTAAAGATACTCCTAAATCTATAGATAACCGACGAATAGTTGGATCAATATTAAAATCAATTTGTTCATCGATTTGATCTTGAATCTCTTGAGAAAAAAAGATCGACCATTTTTCATCAGTTAATAAGTAATCAGGAAATTGGATCTCTTTCCCAACAGTTTGAGATACATCAAAATAATGGCTAATAGTCATGCGATTTTGTTCAAGCTGCATTACCGTAATAGCCTTCTCCCCTTTTTTTACATATCTACCTAAAGCTTTCCATGTATCAAAGTCTGCAATATGAGTCGCATGTGGCTTTTGACCATGAATAAAGAGTTGGCTCGATAAATCATACTTATGCAGCAACTTAATTTGATTAAGAAATTGAATGAAAGATTCAGAGTCAGTTGTAACTTGTTGAAATGTTTCTTTAAATAATTGTTTCAAGTTTTCTTGTTTTTGCTTGTTCATGTTTTCTCCTCCCATAAAGATAAAAGAAGGAGGAGCGGATACGCCCCTCCTTAGAAAAGGCGTACCCTTTTCTATTCAGTTTTTAACAATCATCAAAAATCAATTTCTAGTGAATAATCTAAGATTTGTTTCACTAATAAAAAGTCTTCTCCTCTTAAACGATCAATAAATTCTTTGCTCACAATTCGATCAGTATCGAAGCTATGAATTTGTGTCGCATTTATTCTTCCATGTATCTTATATCCATGTAATGGAATATAACCAGAAAAATCATTTCCTCCTGAAGTAATTGGACACACAATAATATAATTCGTTTTTCGATTATACGCATTGGAAGAAACAACCAGTGCTGGGTGTTTCCCCCTCATCTCTCTTCCAAAAGAAGGCGTAAAATTCAACCATATGAGATCACCTTGTTGCGGTTCATACATCTTTTTCTATCTCCTCCTGGGCTAAAAATTGCCATTCCTCATCTTCAGCCTTTTGAAAAGATTCATCTGATAAAAATGGATTTTTAATTTTTGGTGTAAAAATCAATCCGCCATTTTTAGACTTATAGGTGACATACTCTGTTCCTGCTTCAACTTGATATTGTTTAGGAATTGAAATAGAGATTGAATTACCAACTTTTCTAGCTGTTACATTAATCATTCTACATTCCTCCTCTTCACAAAGAATTTTACCATGTAAAACCAAATTTTACAATGTATATAATCGTTAATGACTGAAAATGAACAAAGTTTAAAATAATTGAACTTCTCTTCTAAAAAATATACTGAATTGGATTATCGCCCTCCGGACAAACGGCATAATAGGAATCCCTTCCTTCTCTTTCTAGTACGTACGGTCTTCTTTTTTTTGTTTTTCATAGTTAGCAGGCGTTATCCTATACACTTTATTAAATCCTACTTTAGTTTTGAAAGAATCCATTCGATCTCCCTTTCCCATCAAATTTGACGAATTTGAAGCCACCAATCATCTGACAAAGGCGGAACATACCCTTCTTTTTCTGCAATTGCTAAACACTTTAAAACAGTTGATAATCCTAAAGAAAATTCATGATATTTATCTTTCATCATAAACATCAATTCCTCCACACATTCTTCACCTTGTGTATGATCCTCTACTTGCCACATTCCTTTTTCAATTTTAGGCATTGCTTTGTTATGATAGCCATTATTCATTTTATCTGACATGTTTTCCTCCATTTTATCGCATTCATATAATTGTTATAATTTTTATATTCAGTCAAATACTACTCATCATTCTATTTGTTGTAAAAATTCCCATATATTTTGGTATTTCATCTCCATTCTTTTTTTAGTATTATTCAATGTACATGAAGTTGCTCATAGCGAAAATTATCAATTTTATATTGGCCATCTTCTTCAATCAGTTGAACAACAAATAGAACTTCATTTTTCACACCACGACTATCTTCTTCACCCAATAATGCATATTGCTTTTCGCTATCTGTATCTTGAAACACTTTGACAATTTTTCCTACACTACGAAATTTAGCATCTAAATCAACATTAATGCCATTCTCTTCTTGGCATTTTTCTGTCATATATTCTTTAACTGATTGATTCCGTTCCTTTAATGAATTGAAATTTAAAAACTTATTTCCAAATGTTAATAGCATAGGACGCGGATTTTCTAGTTCTTTACTTGTTTCAGTCGTTGAATCTTCCGAAAGCATAGTTGACTGACTTGTATTTGTATCTGTTACTTTCGTTTCCTCTTTTTTATGACAACCCGAAAGAAAAAGAACCGCTAGTAAACTGAGTAATATAACTTTTTTCAATCTTCTCTCCTACTTTCCACTTTGTTGTAAATAAGGCAACGGATCTAACCAAACACCATCATTTGTAAATGCTGAAGCCTGTGCAGCATACCAATCACTTTTGGTAAACCCTAAGTGTAAATGTGCCGTATCTCTTATTCCTATTACTTGTCCTGCTTTAATTTTGTCACCTACTTTAACACGAGCATTTCCTGGTGACGAAGCAAATTCTTGATAAACCATACTCAAATCACCATCTTTAATTACAATGACACATGCTCCTAAAGCTGCAATACTTGGGTTACCTACAAAAGTAACAGTTCCTGCATGTACTGCATGAATTTCATTTCCAGGGTGATCAATTGATCCAAAATCTAAGCCGTTATGAAATCCGTTTAATCGAAACTCTCCACCAGGATTTTTTCCAAATAATTGTCCCCCTAAGAAAGATCCTTTATCTAAACTTGATCCAGGGAATGGATTAAACCAACCTCCACCTAAGCTTCCTGAACTATCTCCACTTGAAGAAGAGCCCATTGATCCCCATTTGCTAATAGCAAATTCATCATACTCCGTTAGCTTATAAGATTTAATTATTCCCATTGCACCTTGATAATATGCACTTCCTTCGGTTATTCCAGCAGCTGCATATCCACCACGTCCTAGAATCAATAAACATTGACCAGGATCTTTGTTTCCAACACAAGCATTGAAATTTGATTGAGTAGCTACCATATACCCATAATATGAATAGCATGCCTTTGCATTAGGAAACTTCATATAATTTCCTCCTTCGCTACCACCGACACCTCTCGCACTTCCTTTTGGATAAGGACATCCTACGTACCAAGTAATACCGAAAAAATTGTTATCATTTTTACCCGAATAAGATTGTCCATAAGCACTTTCCCAACCTAATTGAGAAAGAATTACTGAAGGTAATAATTTGTATTTGACTGCCGCTCCGACAGCGAATCGTGCATGTTCATCCGTTATCGGCCCACGTCCTTTTATTTCTTCAAAAATAGGTAAGTCTTCTGTATACTCTCCAGTAAATGTGCCTTCAGAATATGAACTACTATCTCCACTTGCACCAATCGAAGCAATCATTTCCATCATCATATTTAACGTAAGAAAAAAAGGAAAAACCAGCAAGGCTAATCCCGATAAAACAACTAATATTTTAAATTTCATGTTTTTATCCTCATCACACTCATACCATCACGTGTTCTTCTTCATTGGATATTTCTAGTTCTAACTTTTTAAGTTGATTGACTTCTTTTAACTGATCATTGAAGTCAAAACTTTCAGACTTTCCCAACTGAGATACCGGCAACTCTACTCGAACATACTGATTAATAAAAGTATCTGAATACCCTTTTTTACCTAAGAAATTTTTAAATCGATCAATGAAATCAATGCCAGCTTCATCATTATTCACACATAAAGTAATCCGTGGAACCGTCTGTTTTTTATCTTCAGTCAATTTTCGGTTAGACTCGACAACTTTCTTAAAATGAGCTTCTACTGCTTGGTGCTTTAATCCAGACATTGCACAAAATTCTGTATTTAATGTGGGCTTATAAAAATATTCTTGTTTATGAAGGGATAAATAACTCATCACCTCAATAGGTGCTTCAAAAACTTTTATTTCTTTTGTTGGTAATTTGGAATTTAAACTAGCATAAAACATAGAATCCTTTTGATTCCCTGGGTGTTGATATAAGTAATATGGTCTGTCTTTAATCAGTCGCTTTTCTTCCGGTAAAAATCTTGTTCCACGTAATTCAATACCAACAATTTCAGAATTAGTTGGCTGTGTCCTATCAAACATTTTAAAGATAATATTTTTATGAACATCCTCACCAATCAAATTTGCACGATTAAACAACGTAACTATTTCTGGATCTATTTCTCTTTCTTTTGATAGATAAAAAAATACATCTGAAAAATCTTTACTTTCTTTAATATCTCTTTTGTAATTTAATGGTTCATTATCTTTTATTTGATAGTCAGCTTCAGATAAAATAGATACTTCTGTTCCTAATATATCTGCCATAGCTTCTTCAAACGTAAAATCATATACTTTCATCGCCAAGATAATACAACTACTAACTGCAGTTTGGTTTGTCTCTTTATTGAAATACATCACTTTATTTCGATTATCGAAAACCCAACTAGAATGTTCAGCGTGTCGGTAATAGTTTCCTTGTCTTTGAAATGGTTCTCCTTTTGAAATCATATATTCTAATATATTTGAGTTACGTGCTTCTTTGACTTGATCCGGTGAATAATAAGCCATAACAATTCCTCCTAAAAATAAAAGAACAACCCAATAAAATTGAGCTGTTCTTTTACTAAATAGATAAATCTAAGATATTTCTTTCATAAAATCGTTCATTTTGCCATTGTTGCGTTTGATCTCTTAATGTTCTCTGCAATTGATAAAATTGTCTTCTGTTTTCTACTTTTTTACGCCACTCTTTTTGTAATTTCATTCGTTCCTTTTGTGTAAATTTAGGCTTTCTTTTTTTCGAGTGAATCGTTTTATTAAGACCATTCCTTTTTGATTCTTTTTTAGATTCCTGATAAATAGCTTTCAATTCTTTTGGCTGCTCTTCAAAGAATTTTTCGTATGAATCTTGATTATTAGGAATGGTTGATTGTAATGTTTTGATATATCTCGCCCACTCTTCCTTTGTCGGTGGCTCATTTTCTTTGTGTCGAAAAGGATTGGTTTCAATTTTTTCAACAGCTTCTTTCATACTTTTAATAAATTCTTTTTGATAATCTGATATAGACTGTTTTTTGGGTAGAATCTGTTCCACCATGTCTTCAATCTGATCATCCAATTCTTGTTCAGAAAGCAATTCCTGTTTTGAAATAGTAAAAATATGTTGTTGCATATTTGGTGGAATCGGTAGTTTTTCTACATCCTCCATAGTGATACTCTGATTGTTCTGCACTTGCTCTTTTAATTGTTTCTTTAGTGTTTCTTTTTGAGTATCTATCTCGTCTATTTTCTGTTCAACTTTTTCGAGTTCTTGTTCCTCTGAACGAATATAAGACAATAGATTTTCTAAAACAGGTGGTTCATTCGCTCGGTGTCTATAAGGATTTTTTGCAATCAATTCGAGCGCTCGTTGAAAAGCTTCAGAAGGTTCATTTTTGTTTTCGCCTATCCTTAACTGACTGTTTTGTTGCACATCATCAAGTATTGATTGATTTAAATTCCCATTTACTTGCTTTCTTTTTGGTGATAGATCCATCAATTGGATTTCTTTTAAAATCGTATTACCGAGTCGAGTAAATAGTGTGTTTAGCTTATTTTCAGAGCTGTTTCTTCCTTCTCCAAAAGCGGCTTCTTCCTCAACTTGAATTTCAGTTTGTTTTTGAATGATTTCTTGAAAAAGTTCTGGATAATTTGTTGAAATATATTTTTTTATTACTTTGTCCAACTCTTGTTTAAAGCCAAACTTTTCCGCATAGCCATATTTTTGATAGCCTTTTTGTGGAGGTAATTTCTCAGCCACTCGAATCAAATTTTGTGACATCTCGTGTAATTGTTTTTTGCCTTGTTCTGAGCGTATTCCCTCAATCATTATTTTCTTCAGAGAATCTATTTGGGCTCGTTCTTTTTGTAGTCCCAATAATTGATTTGCAAAAGAAGACTTCATTTTTCGTATCGTTTTTTTCGATCGATATCCTTTTACTTCTGTCACTTTCTCCCCTGTTTCTGAATCAATAAATGTTTTTAATTCTCTCGTAGGATATGGTTCAACTGTTGCGACATGAACATGGATATTATCTGTATTGTAATGAATAGAAGCTGTCCAAACTGCTGACGTACTCATCTTCTCTTCTTCTAACATAGTAGTCATTGCTAAACGGACAGCATAATGTATTTTTTCTTCGTCTAATTGATTTGTTTTCGGGTCGAGATAGCCATGCTGAACAAGCCATTGATTATCGAATGAAAAAACATCTTGCCACATGACACTTCCATTCTTAGCAGCCGCTGTAAATTGTTTCTTCATTTCTTTCACATCATTTTCGTCTAATCGGTGTTTATCATTTGAAAAAAGTCTTGACGTTTTATTTGGATTTGCCATGTATCGAATATAACCTTCAAGCGTTTCTTCCTCATCACCTTCATACGTTGCATTTGTTCCTTCTTTATTTGTAAATGCCGAATAGGAATCGTAAGCTTCATTTCGGATAGCTTCTTCTCTATCCATATAATCAATATATGATTGAAAAGCTGAAGATCCAGGGCGAGCAAACTTTCCTGTCATGATTATTCCTGGACTACCCATTAATCAACAACTCGCTTTTCAAAATGACGAAAAATTTCATTCCTTCTTTTTTCTTCTAGATACAATTCAGTTTCTGCAATTAAATTAGCTTTTTCTTGAGTAGAGTTTCGTAAAGCTGGCAAGTTTTCTACATGTAACCGAGTATTTTCAACTTCATAAAGTACATCAACTTTTTCTTCGATATTTCGCAATAAACTTTTTCTCAGCTTCCGTTCTTCATCAATTCTTTCTTGAAGCTCGTAATTCTTTTCTTCCAATTTCAAGTAATGATCTGCTAATAAATTGATAGCTTCTGATTTGCTTCCGCCATATTTATCTAATAACTCATCAACAATTTTTTCTGTTTGTTCATTCATCCGAACTGTACAGCGACTCATTATCATCATCCTCCAATATCATTTCTTTTACCAAAGGAAGTTGCCCTTGTTCTACATTTAATAAATAGGCCTGTGTATTTAAATCCAAATGCGCAACCACTTCATCTATAATTGCCTTCATTCGTACTTCTGTATTTATAACTGTTTCAAAACGTCCTGCCTCTCGAATCATTTTTCTTAACATCTCATAAGGCTTCTTATCATTTTTCTTACAAAATATTTTAAATTGTTCCCACTCATCATCATCTACATTGCGCAAACGAACTTCAGTCATTCTTTCTTCCACCTCTTCTCTTCATTCTGGAAAAAAATAGCTTTAGATTATCTGCATTATTTGCAAAAAAGTAGTAAAACGAATAAACAATGCAGCTAGCCAATATCAAAATGATCAACAAACAAAATGCAAATCGTATCAAAAAATATCCCTCTCTTTCGTTACAAAATGTAATTTGCAATTACAGTTCAAGAGCATAAGACAAAAAGGGGGACAAAATCGTCCCCAACCCGACAGTGTCGGGCTTTTTGCGTGTGGCACAAAAATAGATATTTTCACCATATCGGTGTAACATTCACCGAATTGGTGCATCTATTCACCAAATTGATTCACTCATTTCATCAATTTGGTGTAGGCTAAACCATCCTCTATTTTTCATTTTTAGAATAATCATTAATCTGTTCATTTACTTTTACAATTTTTTCGTTTAGTTCCTCATTGTTTGCTTTGGCTTCAGAAATTTTACTTTGATATGATTCAATTTTAGATTGCCGATCCTGAATTTCTTGATTTGTTGATTCAATTTCCGTTTTAGTTTCATAGCGTTTTTCAGCTTCGAGTTCTTTTATTTCTTTTTCTAAACCAGAGATATAATTTTCACTTTGACGAATCAAAACTTTATTGGTTTTGATTAATTTTTCTGATTCTTCAATCTGTAGTCGTAAACATTTTTCAAGATATTTTTCTTCATTTTGTGGTTTCGCTTGATTATCTATTGGTACTTTTTTACGATTCATAAACAAAGCATCTTGAACAGTCTCTTCATCCGATTTAGCTTCTTTTTGACCATAAGTTTCAAATAAGTCATTTATATTTTTAGGCTGAAAGTTAGGATTTGTTGGAGAAACGACTCCAATATCTATCACAATGGATTTCCACTTTGAAGGTATATTTTCTAATTGAATAAGGTAATAGTTTTCAGTTAATCGAATTAACTTATGTGAAACCTTTTGCTCTGTTTTAGATTCAGAAGCTACCATTTCTAACTTCCCACCTTCTGGCATTTTGCCATCAGCCTTCAGTAAAATTTCAGCGTAATGAGTTTGTTCATTGTATCCTCTTTCTAACTGTGTGAGTGTTATTCCTTTCAAATTTATACTGTGACTTACACCAATTGGAGTATCTGCTAAGTCTTTTTCAGTACCTAATAGTATTGAAGGTATAGCAAAAAAAAGCGCTAAACTAATCGTAAAAAAAAGAGCAAATCGATAAAATCGATCTGCTTGTTCAATGAAGAAACTTGAGATTTTTTTCCATTTCTTTACTAACTTTTGCTTCATAAATTGACTCCTTTTTTCGAATCAGTTTCTATTTTTAGTGTCCTCCTGCAAACAGTTCAATCTCTTCTTTGGATAAATCAATCTTCATTTGTAGGTTACCTTTCCCTTTTATCGCTAAAATAGTTTCACCTTGTTTTAGACTAGGAATTTGTTCTAATTCACTAGCTCTCAGAGTTTCTTTAAAAGAGTTTTGTAGTTCTTTTAATGAACTTGGATCTTGTTGCATAATAAAAATATACGTTGATAATTTCAATAGTTTCCGAACTTTATCCCTAAATGAATCAGACGCTCCCTCAGAAAACAAATCTGAAATATCATGCGTTGCGAGTCCTAAACCACCAAAAGCCTTACGTGCCTCACGCTCGTAACGATCCAACAAATCTATCGCATCCATGTTCTCCTGGCGAGTAATATTATGAAATTCATCAATCACTAGTAACGATCGAATTGCTTCATCTGGTCGTTTTAAATGATTATCAACGTAATATTTTTCTCGCATACCTCGTGTCATTGAAATATTCCAAACCAAGAATAGTAAATTATAAAACTGTGCGTTGAAAACTTCTTTTCCTTTATTCAAAAGACTACTCAAATCAAATGTAACAGAATAATATTCGTCGAATCTCAATGAAGTGTGTCGATTAAAAATATGAGGTGCTGAACGTAACATTGAACTATTTACAGAGTCAATCATATCCAATCTTTTCGCTTCAAACTCTGATAACTCTGGTCTGATTTTACCTTCACTAACATATAATTTATTTCGAATGAACTCATTAAAGTCTTCTAACAATGGATAATCTTCTTTTTCATATTGAGTCGATTTATCTAAATACATATCATGGTTTAAAAACCATTCTTCATAGAACAAATCTATATATTTATCTAATGAATTATTTAGTTCGGAGTCATTCGTTCCATACATGTTAGCATAAATTGTTTTTAGTTTATTTTTACTTACATTATAGCTTTCCTGCTCGTCAATTTCTCCGTTCAATTCATTGATAACTGTTGCAAAAATTTGAAATGGATTGACTGTCCCATCTCGGCCAGAAGCGTCTAAAGAAACGCCTCCGTAAGCTTCCATCATTCGACTATTTTCTGCATTCGCCATAAAATAGTACGTGTAATTTCCTAGTAAATGATTATGACTTCCGATTTTTTTTAAAGTGGAACTCTTTCCTGAACCAGGTAATCCAATCAATACAAAGTTATAAGAAAGACGTGTATAGTCCTTATGCCACATATCTAAAATAACTAATCCTCCTGTAGTTGTCCTGCCAAAATACATTCCTCTAGGATCAATTAATTGACTATGGTTAAGCGGATAACTTGCACCTAAATCCGTCGTGGTTAATTCTTTTCCTTTTCTATTTTTTACCTGTTTTTGTTCTGCATGAGAACGATATAAAGCTTGCAGCTCTGTGTCTTCTTCACCCAAAAAGAAAGAGGCCTTATAGCCTCTACTTGAAAATTGTTGATTCATTTGATCCGCACGTTCACGAACTGCTTCCTTTGTTTTACCTGCAATGTAATATCGCACTGTTGTCTCTTTTACACTTTCATTACTTGTAATCATCGATTCCATTAGTTCAGACAATAATTGATATTCAATTCTTGCCTGCATCTGTACATCACGAGTGAGCCCTTTGCGGATATTATCTTCATTATCACCAATTGAACGATTCAATTCTTTTTTTATCTTAGATAGACCTAAATGAGTAATATCTACAGTAGTTATAACTCCTGGTTGCCTAAAAATTTGTTCACCCCAGTAGAAATTTTCTTTTTTAGCATAACGATAAAGATGGGAAACTCCAATATAACCTGTTCCTGTTTGACTAAACCAGTTACCTTTAAAAGTAACGCCAGTTTGTGGCATAATTTCGCTCATAAATTTTCGATCTTCACCAACTTTGTTTAAATACTCTGGAGAAGAAATCTCGTCGTCAAAGATTGGTGGACGTTCACCTAAATTATAAAGTTGAAACAGTAATCCTTTCTTTTGTGCTACTGATATGGGGTGTATGTGAATGAATTTACTGGTACTATTAGAAATTTCAGACCGTGCTTTTTCTAACTCCTCGCGAGTATCTCCAAAGATTTGGATATAAACAATATCTTCTAAAATCGATTGAGATTTTTCTAATTCCCATACCTTATGATCTCGTTGACTTCTTAAATATTCACTACTATTTTTAGGAAAACGCTCATAAAGATATTCAATCTGTCTTGTGGTATCAGCAGCATATCCCATAAATATTAATTTTATTTCTGAAGTTACACCTCTAAAAAGATCTACATAACTCTGAATCCCTTGTTGCTGAATTGCAGGTGCTTCTTTACGAATGGAATAATTTTCTAATAGTAAATAATCAGTGAACCCACTACGTGTTTGAATACAATCTTCATCAAGAAAAGCAATGTGGTTCATAATTTTTAATACACTATTTGATATTTTATATCTTACTTTTGGCTTCTTCTGTTTCTTTCCCTTCTCTTTTTTTAAAGAGTCGTCAATAATCATTCAGTTTCCTCCTCTAACATTTGACTATCTAAAAAGGCTTCCTTTGAATCAATATAAATACTATCTGGAACATAAATAGTTAAGTCTTTCTTCAACAAGTCTACTAGTGTTGTAATATTTTTCTGTCCTGGTTTAAGTGGAGAAGGCATCATCCAAAATAGTGTAATAGCCCCTAAACAAATTTTGAACCATAATCTAAGCGGTGGATAAACAAGATCTCCCAAAGTTCCAAATCCATATAACACTAGCATAAGCACAATTGCACCATCTAACATTGTATAAACTCCACCAAAACGCATCGTATCAGTGATACGGTTAGGCCTCGTAAACATAAAATCACCTACTCATCTTCTTTTTTCTTTTCGTTAATTAGTTCTTTTTTCTTTTGTCGATATTGACTGTAATTTTTCCCTAAATCAAATGCATCTCGACGTTTCTCTCTAAAGTTTCGCTTGTGATATCTACCTGAATCATCTTTAGCATATCCAAATACTTTATCTTTTGCTGCTTTTTTCAATGGATTTAGTTTCTTATGTTCAGCTAATTTTTGATTTATTTCATTATTATGTTGTTCAACTTTTGATTGGTCTGGAGAAGCATTTAAATCATCGGATAAAGCTTCTGAAGCCGATAAACCTGATAAATGATCGTCAGTTTCTTTAGGAATATCTTCTTGATTAGCTAATTGATCCATTTCATCCTGAGCTGACGAAACTGGAATATCTGAGTTATTCAAACTATCTTGGCCGTTCTCATTCTCAAAAGGTTCTAAACTGTTTAGCATTTCAGGATTTTCTATTTCATTAAAACCTTTTGATTGGTCAAATGCATCATTATCTTCTTCGTTGTCAGTTGGCTCTAATGATTCCAAGCTATCAAATTCTGGTGATTCAACATCATTCGATTCATTCGTCGATTGTTCTGCTTCATTCCCCTTAATTTGATCCTCTGTTTCTGAATCTTTATTAGCTTCTTCTTGATTCATATTTTCATTTGATAATTCTTGGTCTTGTGAACTATCTTTCTCACGTTCTTGTTCATTGAATCCTTTTGTATCTTCAGAATCTTCGCTACCTTTTTTCTTGTCCTTGTCTTGATTATTTAGTCGGTCATTCAATCCCATTGCATCAACACCATGATTTCCTGAACCAACTGCTCCTAAAGACATACCTAACCCAAAAGCACCAACATCTGCCAAAGCGCCTCCTGCCGATTTTGCAACAGTTGAGCCAAAGTCTTTTGCTCCTTTTACTAGTTTAGATCCACCTAATGCTGTCATAACGACACCAGCGGTCCCTCTTAATCCTGCATCGATACCAGTAACACGTTGGAAACCATTTGGCCCATCAATCAATGCCCAAGCAGCACCTGCCATAGCAATAATATAAGAGAAGAAATTGAAATTCATTGACTTAATTACTGCAGTTGCAACCAAATAAATTTGAAATAATATTGGTACATAAACGAGTAAAGCAAAACTACCAATAATCTCTGAGAATAGAGCTTTTACTCTTTGCATTCCCATGAAATCTGCGAATCCACCTTTTATCAATAAAACATAATCGCCGTACATTTTATTTATAATAATCGCAAATTTAAATGAAGAAATTCCTAAAGCAATAATTGACACCAACAATGTCAGATAAATATTAAAAAATCTCACTTTGTTCCTATAATAATTAGGAGAAAAGAAATTAGAAACTAACCATGCTGCAAAGCCACTAGGTTGCTCAATATCCTCTAAGGTATCCTCACCTTTTGAATCAGGTACTAATTTCTTTTTAAATGGTTCACCATTTTTTACATCGTCAGGTTTTTCAATTTTTTCTTTCATATCAATTTGTCTAGCGTGTTTATAATGATTTAAGGTTTCTCCATCTTTAAGTTTCCACCCTTCTTCCGCTACTGCCTTCAAATCTGTTGTATTTTCTAGTATGATTGATTCTCCTGGACTTTTTTCAACGGTATTCAAATCCTTAAAAATATTCTGTGTGGCTGTTGAAGCAGTTGCCCAAAGAGAAGGCATCATAAATGTCATACAAACCAATAAAATTAAGTTAAGAGGAGCTTGTGACGCATCATTCACTTTACTAAACATAAACAACACAAAAAAACCTAAAATAGCTAACGTTAATAATAGCCATTTAATAGGTTCGACTTTCTCCAACAAATCCACAAAAGCTTTATTATCAAAGATATTTAATAGTTTTAATAGGTCACCCATAACACCATATAAACCATCTAAAATCCATGCCATTCCTTCAGCAATTTTCATTCCTACTGGCCGCAAAAAATCCCAAGCTGGATTTCCTTGTGTTAAGTAATTGGAATAATCACTTAAAATTTTCAGTATATCTGTATCTTTCATTGTAGTCGCTGCATCATTTGCGAATATATCTGTTATTACATTTGCAAGCACTAAATTTGTCATTGTAGCCCTCTCTTTTCAATTGCTTCAATAATTCGTTCATACAATGGTTCTCTTCCAACATTTGCAAGCCATGCTTTTAGATCTCGTACTGTTCCTTTTTCTGATATTTCTTGATATTCTTCAAGAATTCGTTGAGGGTTTTCTTGCGTTTCACAAAATAAATTGACTTCTCTTGATAACTGATTGGAAAGATAATAATTAAAAACTTCAGATACAAGTAATTTTTGCTTGTCATTGCTTATATACGAATCAAATATTTCATCTAATTCCTCTAGTTTAGGATTTTTAACTGTAGCAATAACTTGTTGTTCCTTTGGTACTCTGATTTCTTTTACCACTGATTCCTCAGTAATTTGCTTAGATTGGTCAATTTTTTCAGAGACTGATTGATCCTTACATTTTTCTTTCGGTTTATACTCTTCTCCATTAATGATTGCTTGTCTTCTAATCTCTTTTTCCGCAATCATTTCAGGATCAACAGAATATAATAAATCGGTCAAATTTATTTTTGTATGTGGTGCATCTTTGTATTCTTCTTCAATTTCGTTCCAAGTACTTTCTTCATAAGGCAAATACTTCCAAGCTTCAACCATCTTGGATTCACCGCGATTATAGATTGGATACATGTTCTCAATAACGTTTCCTTTTAAATCATGGGTTTTCATACTTCGTATAACCACGGTTTGTCCAAAAGGTAATCGAGATAACTCATCTTTTGTTAGCATTGGAATACGTTCAACCGAATCAGTTAATGTTTTTTCACTATCAGCAATTTTCCCTTGACGTGAAAGAGAAAGATTGGCTCGATTTCCCAAGTCTTCCAATATCATTTCTCTTGTTTTTTTAGATTTTGTTTTTACTACAATTGTGTTACCGCAGTTTGATATAATTGTATTTGCTTCATCACCATATTTGTCCAATTGTTCATAGTTCTGCAAAACAATTACGTGGCTTATTCCAACTTTTAAGCCATCTGTCATTTTAGTCGCTAATTCAGGAATTTTAACCATATTTCCTGCTTCTTCATAAAGGAATACTACTTTTCTTGGTAATTTACGATTTGCACGCTTAAGTCCTGCCTTTGTCAGCTCTTTAAAACTTTGATCAAAATAACTAGCTGCAATTTCATGATTTGATTTATCTTGGTCTGATACAACTACGAAAACAGCCATTGGCTTTTCACCAAATCCCAAATTCATATAATTAATTGAGTTTTGTGCCATTAATTTTGCGTTCCCTGTTCTTCTAAACGCCTTCATATTGGTTAACATGTGCGTTACAACGTTACCGATTGTTGCCTTTGCAGGTGCAGAAGCCAAAATATCTAAATAAGCAATATGTGCAGGGTGATCATAAGGTAATTCTTGAAAATAAAAATCTAAAACTGTTTTGTCCTTATATTTAGCAAACAATTTTTTCTTGGCACTCATATCGTCTGTATATTTTTCCAGTGCTGAATGACTAATACTTGTAATACGATCACTATTCATTTCAGCTATCATATTTAAAATCGTATAAGCATTAGATAATTCTTCTCTTTGTAACAAAAGCGATTCTTCGATCAAAGCTAATGAGCCTGCCGTAAATAATGCACTAGCTGAATTTTGCCAAATAGGTTCTTTTGCATTTGGATCATGAAAATAAGTGTAACAAAGCGTAGCAAGTTCTGCTTGCGCTTGATCCAATCCTCGATCTCTTTCAACTTGAGTTTTTCCAAATAAATATTGTTTATAATAATGGACAACTAAAGCTAAGGGATTAGTTGTATCTGAAATAGCGGTATCATTTAAATTCAGTAACCGAACGATATATCCTCTATTTTCTAGTGTTTTTTTCCACTTTAAGTACAATTCTCCAGACGGATCATGAATATTCATTGATCGCTTTTCTTTCATATCTGTCGTTCGACTGAAACCATCAATTCCTTTTTCTACACCAAATACCCCTTTACCTACACGAGTTTCTCCAACAATCAAATTATTTGTCGGTTCATCTGCAATATATTCCCTTACCCGATCTAATTCTTTATCTTCCTTTGTACGTGGGGAAGTTCCTATGACCATACCTGAAGGGCCACTATAAGCTTCCATGTCATCTGTTGGCATTGTATGGTATTGCTTATCCAATTCGCTTTTCCCATCAGCCCAACGTGACGTAGCAGCTGTTAATGTATCTTCTAATGGCATAAAGCTCTTGTGCATCCGATACAATTTATAACCAACCACCAATGCTATCAAACTAAAAGCAATAGCAAATATTTTCCAACCTGTCGTATCACTAGGATAGTGAATTAAAAATTTTAGTTGGATGGCTTTTTGCCACTCTACATCAGAAAATAATCCGTTTTTAAATACTTCAGAAAGTATTTTAGGCAATGCTGAAATATAATTAGCTATAAAAGAAAAAAAGAGCATTAACCCGATAAATAGTGGATATAACACTCTCTTTTGTCCCAAAAATCGTTCAATATGTTTATACGGTGTACGGGTAGGATCTCTCCAAAATTTTGTCCCTACTAAATCCTTACGCCATTTTTTCATGATCAAACCTCCAGTTCTTCATCTTGAGATAATAAATCAGGAAAAGATACTGTTTTTTCTTCTATGTGCTTATTGTTTGTAATACAATCAGACATCTTTTTATATTCTCTCGTCAAATACTCTTTTGCCAAACCCTCATTCTTCAATAATTCTGTAAGGCTTTTAATTTCTTCTTCCTTGCACTTTTCTTGACGAATATCTTGCAATTCTTTCATACTATCAATACGGATACCTATTGCCTTCTCAATACCATTGACTTGGTCAAATCCTTTAAGTTGTCTCAAATCTTTTTCAGTTATTTCATTCTGCCCACAGTATCTTCGATATATCTCTCGAAGCTCCATTTTTTTAAGTTCTTTTTTTATCTCCACTCTACTTAAAACCATAGATTTTCTACCTCCTGGTATATTTTAATCACTAAAAACTCGTTTTATATCCTTCCAAATGACTTTAATACCACAGATAAATTGATTTTTTTCTGCCAAAAATAATGAAATACTCATAAAGTCTACAGAGCTATAAAGTAAGAATAAATGTTCTTTAAACATTCCATTAATCGCTAGGACGAAAAACAAGCAACTAAAAAAAATGTTCGCTATACATCTATTAAATTCGTTGTAATTATAATTATTTAAATTAGAATTTTCTTCTTGCACAATCAAATGGAAGGATGAAAATCGGATATGATAAATGATCGTGTTTATTTCTAAATAGTTTTCATGTACATTCGGTTTTTTCAATATTTTCAGCTCTTTTTTTACTTCTTTTAGGTTCAAATACTTCAAGTCTGACTTTCCTTGATACAAACTATATAAACGTGTCAATTTTTTATCTTGCACCTCATCCCATTTCGAATAAAGGAAAAAAACTACGGAAGACACAATCCATAACCTAAACAATGATATGTTTGTTTGATCCATGATTATTAAGTCAATATACCCAAATACACCTATTAACAAAAATACTTTTAGCAAACGTTTCCCTATAATTTTACTCCCCCCAAATAAAGATTCAGCTAATTTAGGGAAATTTCCTATTACTAAACAAATAAAATATATAGAAAAATAAGCTTGGAATATGATTCCTAATGTTGCTTTGCTTGATGTATTATTGACTGACTGAATCAAATAAGAGACACTTAAATGACTATAACCTTTTACTCCTATAAGAAAAGTATAAAAAATACACACGAGGTATAAAAAACCTCGTGCGTATTTTCGAGCTAACAGAATTTGATAGTCTTTTTTCTCCATTAGCTGTTCACCTCATCAGCTGGCTTTTCTACTCCTTTATCTGTAGATATAGTATTAGTTATTTCTTTATTATTGTCATTGGAACTATCCGTTGTTCCTTGAGAAATATTGTTAGTATTTGGAGTTTGACTATCATTAGTAGGCAAATTATCAGACGGATTTGTATTCTCGGTTTCATTTGAATCTTCAACTTTTGGAAGATTATCAAAGTCATTTATAGCATTTGCTACAGCTTCATTTTGTTTTTCAGCTTCTTGATTAATTGCGTCTGCTGTTTGCTTTGCTTGATCTATAGAAGGTTGATAATCTGTTTTACTACTTTCTTCTAAGTCCTTACCAACTTGTTGATTCGTATTTGTTAACTCGTCTGAAGCTTGAGTAGCTCGGCTGATTTCAGGTTGTACAGCGTTAGCTACTTCTTGACTTTGTTGAGCATTATTAATAGCTGTTTGTACATTAGACGTAGCATCTCTTACTTCCGATTGAGCATCTTGATATTCTTGTGTCTTTTCTGGTAAGGATTCTACAGTTTTTTCAGCATCGCTTACTGCTTGATTCATTTGGTTCGTCGTTTGATTTGCTTGTTTCTGTGCATCTTTTATCTCTTCTACTTTCTGAGATAGTTTTTGATAAGTTTCTTGATATAAATCATAATTAATTGGTAGTATTTCCCCGTTTTCCCCAATTAACTTTTTGATTTCAGAAGATAATTGATTGTATTCTGCAATTAAATCAGATACTGTTTCCCACTCCTCTGAAGCTTTGACAGATTTTTTAGCAGTATCGTCTTCAATATTGTTTAGTTGTTCTAATTCTTTTTTTACCTTGCTTAATTGATTGTTCAATTTATTTGCTTTTTCTTTTGCTTCATTTAACTCTAATCGGCTTGCTGCAATCTTTTTATCTAAAGAATCGTCTGGTTGATCTGGATCTGGTGTTGGATCTGGATCTGGTACTGGGTCTGGATTTGGTGTCGGATCTGGATTCGGTACTGGGTCTGGGTTTGGCGTTGGATCTGGATTCGGTACTGGATCTGGAATAATAGGTACATCTGGCTTAACATCTGGTTTTTCAGGTTCCTTCGTTCCTTGCTCATCTTTATCTGGAAGTACAGGCTTCAAGAGATCATCATTATCATCTTTCGATTGATTTGGTTGACTAATAAAAATTAAATTACTATTCGGGATAGTATTTTTTTGATTTTCATTTGCTTTTTTGTTATCTATTCTTTCCAATTCTTTAGCTTCTTGCTTACCGGTGGCTTCTGCTAGTTGTCCTACAAGAAATGATTTATCAGTTTTTGTACTTCCATTTAAATCTATCCCAAAAACACTATTACTCTCATCATCCGTAACTACACCAAGTATTTTATCTAATGGAGAAGTTTTCTTATCTTTTGCTTTTTCTTTATTTTTCGTTTCCTTTTCGATTTCTTTTTCCCATGTTTTTTTACTTTTTTTATCAGTATCCGCAGAACGCACTTGCTCTTTTTTTGCTACCTCTTGTTGAGGCTGAGTACTATAACTATAAGCGACAACACCGCCTAGAATTGAAACTGAACATAGTCCGACAATCCACCATTTTTTAGGTATTTTTCCTTTTAGATTATTCGTTTGATTGCTTTTCATCTTTGCTTCCTCCTAATTGTTTTAACTTGTCTTCCCATAGGCTCATGTTTTCTGTTGCTTCCTTTCGTTCAGAATCAGATAATTCTTTATTGTCTTTATCTGATTGATACTTTTTCAACAGATTAATAATACTTTTTGCCACAGAAATGTCTTCTTTTAATTGATCATCCTTGATCTCTTTGTTTATCTCTTCAGCTTTATCAATATTTTTTTCGCTAATTGCTCTATAAGCTTCATCCTTCTTCGCTAATTTAATTTGCTTAGTTAATACTTTGCTATCAATTTCTTTGTTAATTAATTCAGCTTCTTCGATTTTCCCTTGTTGTAAATAAGCATAACCAAGCATACCTTGTACAGTTGTATTTAAAGGTAATTCCTCTAATTCAGTGACCTTTTTCCATTTTTTCTCCAAGAACAATTCATAAAAATGAGCGAGATTAGACTTTCCTTCTTGGTATAGCTCATGTAATGCTGCTTGATTTTTCTTACTGTAAAGTTCTTCAACTAAGTTTGTTTCTTCTTCAGGATAATTTTTTAGTGCTGTAACGTATTCTTTTTCATCAACCAACGTTTGATATGACTCTGGACGGTCAGCCTTAGTAAAGCTTTGGGATACGAATACAACAGTTAATAGTAAAAGAAAACATGCAGCTATCCCTATCAGCCATTTTTTCCAAAATTTAAGAAGATTAATATCCTTAATTTTTTCTAAGACTTGAGAAAATTGGTTTTGTTTAGGCTTTGAGAAAACAGAGTTGGAGTGAACAGGATTTTTACCATCAGGTATTTCAAATTCTTTATCTAACTCATCTAAAAGCTTTAATCCCTGTTTCTCTTTAATTGAACCTTTTTTAATCATGTCATGAATTCGCTGGTGCATATGTTCATGAACCGATAAATCAGGTACTTTGACAAATACACCTTGATAAATTATTTTCTTTCCTCTGTTTAATGTGTAAGTCACTGAGTCTCCTGGGCGTAAATCTTCAGAGAGTTCTTCAAATTCCACATAACTATACTGACTACGTGTAATTCTTATTGCATTAGATTCATCAATCCTCACTTCAATCAATTTTCTCGCCACCTCTCTTAACTTATTTCATGCTTTGGAACCATTCTACAAGTTGCATCGTAAAAGCAATCCCCACTAATGAGACTCCTGCACGAATGATCCACATTTTTGCTTTTTGATTTATTTCTACGATTGGAATCATATTACCAAACCATCCTGCTGCAATAACTGCCGCTCCGACTGCCCCACTTACATTTTTGATTGTTGTTACTACTGTGTTTCCTGCATCTTTTACTGAAGACTCAATATCTGCATATGCGCTCACAGGCCAGATAAAATGGAGGGCAAAAGCTATCAAAAGTAACATTAAAGCTCCTGTAACTATTTTCTTCTTCTCCGTTATTTCTTGGATTGGTTCTAAATTAGTTTGAATGTTTTTCATAACTATTTCCTTTCTGTGAGTAATTCTTTTGATTTTTTAAACTTTTCAAGATTAAATCTTGGTTATTTGAAATGATTCCTTGATGGAACTCATCTAATGCCGTATCGTAATCTTTTCCTGTTGCTTCCAGAACAGCCATTGCAATATCTTTTGTTTTCCGTTGATCTGCATTCAATGCCATGTCTCATTTCTCCTTTAATCTAAAAAATAAAAAAAGATAAAAATCTCAGCAGATTTCTATCTTTTTAAAATTTTGATTCTACTTTTTTACCAATCAATCGATTTGCCTTTAAGAACTGACAAATTTCAGGATATTCTTGACTGGAAATTCGCTTAATCCATACATTTTTATGACCATATCCATTCCAGATAAACCCTTTTTCTTTTAAGACTTCTCTGTACTGATAAGCTCCAGGAACAGCGATATAATATGTCTCAACAAAAATTAGATCCAAAATATTAACTATTTGAATCTCTAGCCCTTGTTCCAAACTTTCTAGTATTTGAAACTCATTTATCGCTTGTTCTTCTGTTTCGAATTTTCTTATCCATAATTGTTTTTTAGAATAATAAGAAAAATCTCGTCTTTTTAATAATTTTCTTGAGTCATATGCTTGTCTTACCTGTACAACATTCTTACATTTAGATTTCGTGTATTCATTTGCAAATGACGTTCCGTAATATTTACACAATTTATCATAATCAGAAGAATCTTTGCTATCTAGCAATAAATCATCTTGATTGATATATCCCATTCTCAAAGCTGTACATACTAAAGGATAAAATCGAGAATAAAAAGTATCTTTGTGAGCTGTATCGCCTAAGTCCATTGCTTCAATATGGTGAGCTACTTCATGTAGAGCAGTTAAGAAATTAGCTCCTGGACTTCGACTCAAGTTATAAATTTCAATTTGTCGATCATTCTGAATATATTTTCCATGCTTAGATTTTAATTCTTTTGGTACGATTTTCACTTGGAATTGCTTGTACTCTTTTACATCTGGATATGTTTCTTGAACAACTTTTTTTAAAAGATTATCAAGTAAAATCAAATAGACTCACCTCTTTCTGAGTTAATATCTTTTATGATATTCACTTGTAAAAGTGGCCCTATCAATTCCAAAATTTAGCGCTCCACTTCTTGTTTGAATCACTTTTAGAATAGGAACTTTTTGAATAATCTTTTTATTTTCATCCAAAATACATAATATTTTTGTATAACGTGCTTTTGGTAATTGTTCATGATAATACTCATCTTTAACTAAGTTAGACGAAATGGAATAACAGTATTCTTTTTCAATGACATCATTTCTTTTCAAACCTTTTCTTAATTTTCTTGACAAAGGCAATTTACATATATCTTTTTCAAATACGTAAAACAACCGATCTTCATCTGTTAATAAAAGTTCATGTGTAGCGTATAAATTATTTTCTTGTACCATCAATACTACAATTCCTCCCATATTTTTTCTTTATTTGAATAATTTCTTGATCGAGTGATCTCACATCTTCACACATTGTATCTAACAATCTTTCAAAGTACTCGTAATCGTTATATAATTGCATTTTGTAAGCACTCTTTGAATAGATTGGTTTCGGATAATTTAAATACCAATCTTTCCTATCCAATAATGTATCGTTACCTGTCGTAAAAAATACAATATATGGAAAAATCAAAAATATACAAAGTAGTAAGAGAAGACACCAAAATAATGGTTTCCAAAACCAAAAACCGATGATTAAAATAGTAAGAGCTAACATAATTCTCTTATATCTCCAGAAAATATAGCGACGAACCATGTTTTCTGAACCGATTATGTTATCTAGACATTTTAAATTGAATCTTAATCGATCAATTTTTCTCTTATTGTAACGAATTAATTTTTCTTTTTTTCTCAATCGAACGAGCGATTCAGTTTCCTTAATCTCGTGTAAAAGTTTTTCGTGTTCTTTTTTCACTTCAGCCCCTCACTTTTTTATTTTCTTTCATCTATCATATCTTCATAACGATCGATTGCTACTAATGACATCAACGCCACACCAATAAATCCGCCTAAAAATAAACCACTTATAAATAGCAACATAGACAATACCTCCTTAAAAATTGAATAAAAAAACAGCCTTATTTTTAAAATAAGACTGTTTCTGGATCAACCAATTGTGATTGACTTAAACTATGATCTAAACATAATTCAAAATGTAAATGGCTACCTGTGCTATTTCCTGTCGAGCCAACATAACCAATAATCTGTCCTTGTTTGACTTTATCTCCCACTTTGACTTGATATTCTTGTTGGTGCGCATATAAAGCCGTTGTACCGTTATCCTTAAATAAAAATTTTATTTTTTATAGTAAAAGGACAGGATCTATAAAACAATTCTTGTGCCAAAAATTGATATTCTGGCTTAATATTTTTTCTAAATTCATCAAAAAGTTCTGAAATACTTTTATGAGGATCAAAAAAATTTTTTCCTATATCTTCAAAAAACGGATCAACATCGATTCCTCTATAAGTAAAGAAACTAGATTGATTAACCTCTCTTAAATACTGAATCATCATGTCATCGTCATAAAAGATAATATAATCTTCAAAATATTCATTATCAAAAAATTTTTGAACAATATATAATCGCATGTTATTCCTCCTAAAAAAACAGCCTTATCACTTAGAATAAGACTGTTTTTGGATCAACCAATTGTGATTGATTTAAGCTATGATCTAAACAAAGTTCAAAATGCAAATGACTACCTGTACTGTTCCCAGTAGAGCCAACATAACCAATAATTTGTCCCTGTTTGACTTTATCGCCCACTTTGACTTGATATTCTTGTTGGTGGGCATATAAAGCCGTTGTACCGTCTTCATGCTCAATAGCTACATAATTCCCCCATGAAGGGTGAAACTCTGCTTTAACGACCGTTCCTGCTTTGCTAGCGTAGATTGGCTCGCCTTGTACTGCTGCCAAATCTAGTCCTCGATGAAATTCTCCCCCATGAATACCAAATGGACTTGAAATCGTATAGTTTTTCAATGGTACGATATACCCTTCTTTACTTAATTGCGGCCCTGCTACTTCTTTGTCATACGTAGTCAAACCATAAGTTTCAATCAAACCATTCAATTTTTTATCATAGCTAGTATCTGTCGCATAACGACCTGTTAGAAATTTTGTAGCTTCTTGATAAGTTTTTGCATTTGTTTTCCATACTCCATCATAAAAATGACTATTCCCAGTCAAACCTTCTTTTAAGAGTTGAGCATAGTCATTTAAGCTATCCTCGTAGCTTTGATACTGTCTAAAGGTTGCCTGAGTAGTATAAAGTGTTCCATTGCCTAAATCTTCTTGTGTCGCAAAAGAGACGCCTTTTCCATTATGTGTCCCTTTGATTCCAAATAAATTATAATTTGGCGCTTGCGCCAGCTGACTTTGACCACTTGCTGATTCTAAAATCGCTTGGGCAATCATGACTGAAGCATACAAATCATTTTCTTGTCCAATCTTACGAGCAGACTCGCCAATTTTACGAATAAAACTTTCTACCGACTCGTCTTTTTCAAAATGAATATTTCCTTCATTATCCTGTTTACTAGAAGGGACTAATTCTTGAATGGGCGCAGTTGGTGCTTGATGATAAGCTTTCGATTCTTCTTGCACAGTTGGTTGAGCTTTTGCCTTTGTTTCTACTTTGGGTTGCGCATATTGTTCAGTTGTTGAAGGTTGTTTCTCAACTGTATGTGAAGGAATGACTTCCGCAGGCTTCGCTGGTTGTGTTACTTCTTGACTGCCCGATTCACTCGGTTTTGTGGTTGGCTGTTCCACAGGCTTCGTTTCTGAAGGCTTCGTAGTATCTTGTGTATTATTTTCTGATTGACTAGAGTCTCTCGTACTAGGAGTAGTTGTTTCTGGTTTGGACTCTGTTGTCTGTGAACTATCTGTCGTAGAATCAGTAGGTTGATCGGTTGATTCACTTGTTTTTTGCTCAGATTGTTCCTGTTCCATCGAAGAATCAGTTGTGGTTTCTTCTTTAGTTGTATCTGTATTATCAGTTGTAGAACGATCTGTATTCACTGTAGTTGATTGTTCTGTCGAAACAGTTGATTGTTCTTCGTCTGCTAAGACGGATGGCGTATAACCAATGACTTGTCCTAATAGAAGCATAGCAGACAATAATTTACTCGTTTTTTTCATCTAGAATTCTTCTTCCTTTCTTTCAATTCAAAAATAGTTTTTACCACCATGACTATTTGTACGACTTACTACGAACACAACCGATCAATACCAACAGATAAACGACTGAAGCTGTTATGAATACATCCATATCATTGCATTCTTTGACTAACCAAATACAATTTTTTTCGAAAGAAGAATACACCTCTTTTTCTTTCTTCGGTACACTAGTTTCCCTATTCTTCTTTACTAATTGATTCGTAGGCTCATACTTTTCTGAAGAGGTATCGTGATCCGACACCGTATTCGTCGAATTTGACACAATTGTATTGACCGCTTGTTCTTGATCTTGAACAACGGAAACAAGTCCTAAATTCTCTTTTAACTCATTATCTGCTTCACTGGCAGGATAGGAAGAAACAAACGTTCCTTGAACCACTGCTCGTTGAGTCGTATTTATTCCACCTTCGCAACGAATAAAGGTAATAAGCGGTGTTTCTTCTGACTTCGGCTCTTCTAATACTTCGCCTTCTGATTGATCTACCACTTGATTTTTCGTTACTCGGTATTCATAAATATTGGCAAAATCAGTTACATAAATAAAAGAACCTTCTGAAGTCTGGCGAATATTTTTTAACACACCACCACCTTGCACAAGATTATGAGCCAATAATACATAGTTTCCTTTTCCTAGTCGTTGTTCTGTTCGATAAGTGCCCACTCCAACCATTAGATTTTCGTTGCTCATACCAGCCAAAATTTTGGTTTGAATAGACGAACTTGGAATATACACCGCACCGATTCCCCACTGATTCACAATATTCTCATAATGTAATTGAGCTTCCGCAAATTCTTCCGCATGAACAGGCTGAATTAACCGTGGATTGAACGAAGCTTTCTCATTTTTACTCTTTTGCTTTTTTTCTACTTGTTCTTCTTGTTGAATTGGGGAAAGCAAGACTTGACTCCGATTATCTGTATTTTGTAAAAGAAAATAGCCATAAGCAGTCGATCCTACAAGAAAAAAGCCAAGTAATAACCAGCCAATCAAAAAAGATTTTCTCCATTTATTCATGAATCATCACTCTTTTCTCTAAGCAACTGATTTTTAGCAAAATATTCCGTAAATACTTGTTGAATCTCGACCTGTGGCGAAATCGTCCCCGTTTCTGTCGCTTGTAAAATATCCTGAAATAATTCTCTGGAATCTTCTAAAAACGCAAGAAAATGTGATTTTAGAACACTCCCTTCTTCAATCAGAATATAATCCATGCCATATTCACTATTAACAAATTCCTGTTTGGCTTGTTCCAACGACTCCTGATTTTCAGAAATGAATTGTGTGAAATCAATGGATTGATATTCGTGTTTTCCTTCTAAGATTTCCTTGATATAATCGCTTCTTCGCTTGATTCGTTTGAGGTATTCTTCCACACAAACCAAATAGCGTTGATAGTGATACATATATCCTTGAATATTTTTTTGATAAGGAATAGAAACTTTTGATAGATCAATTGCATCTAATAACTGATAATTGATTCTCATCGTCTCTAATTCTGTCGTATAAACTTCGATTGTTTTAACAGGAGAATTAGAAGTATTCAAGTGATAAAGTAATAATTCATTAGACGCCAGGGAACAATGAAGCACATTAAAAAAAAGTTTTTTCGTTTGAAAATTGTAAATTTTACGTTCATTTAATATTCTTGTCATGTTGATTTGCCCACCTTTGTAAACAAACTTTACAAAATAGAAAAAACTAAACGCCTTTTCAGACGTTTAGCCTAGTTTGAATTACTTGTTCGCACGTTGTTTTTTCATGTAAACAACAGTACCTACGGCAATTACCATAACTACAGCAAATACACAAAATACCTTTGTACCATTCAACGCTCCTGAAGTTTGTGGAAGAACTGTTTTAGGAGTACTTGGAGTATTTGGGGTTACTGCTTTAGCAGGAGTTTTCGCAGTTAACGTTTGTTTTTCATTTTTCAAATCAAAGTGTTTAGCATATTCATTTTTGTGTTCTTTGTCAGTATAAGCAATATGTGTTGCAACTAATTTTTCGCCGTCTTTCAAAGTATTCGCTTTGTAGTTATAAACTGATTTGAACTCATATGTCTTTTCGCCTGCTTGGTGTTCTGATTCGTCCGTACCTACTACCGTAACGTTTCCATCCTTATCAATTTTGTGGAATTGTGTTACATAGTAGAATGTTTTACCGATATCTTCTTTTGGCACAGTTGCTTTTACTTCATCAATTAATGTTTGATCTTTCGTTGGATCAAATGTTTTGCTGCCATCTTTTGTTAAAAATAGTGTTTCAATTGTTGGCATACCAGGTGTTACTGCTTCTAACGTTTGTTTTTCATTACTCAAATCAAAATGGCGAGCATATTCGTCGGTATGTTCTTTATCAGAATAAACTACATATGTCACAACTAATTTTTCACCATGTTTCAAAGTATTTGCTTTATAGTCAAATTTTACATCAAAATCAAAATTTTCTTTTTCTACTTTTTGCTCCAATTCTATTGTATCTACAAGAGTATCTTTTCCATCTTTATCAAGTTTATGGAGTTGTGCTTCATAGTAGAAGACTTTCCCTACATCTAATTTATCAAATTTATTTTCTACTTTATCAATCAGTTTTTGATCCACCGTTGGATTAAATGTTTTTTCGCCTTCTGTTGTCACAAATAACGAAGAAATTTCTGGCTTTTCAGGAACACGAGCATGCTCGTCCACTAAGAACAGTTTACTTAAATGAATGATATTTGAGCCTTCATTAATTTCTTGTTCCGTTTTTCTCACAATTTTTAAAGGTTCTTTAGAGCCTTTTTCCGTAATAGTAAATGTATACTCACGCTTTTCTTCATCGAAAGAAGAACGAATAGTTAATGGGGTAATTAATTCATATCCTTCTGGTGCTTTTACTTCTTCCAAATCATAGTCACCATATGGTACTCCTTCAAATTTCCAATAACCATCATAACCATTAGCGTCTGTTTCCGTTTTAACAGTACGTGCTTCACCTTTTGTTGGTTCAATTGGTGTTAGTTTTAACTCAATACCATTGTAACCACTTTGAGTTGAACCGCTCTGAGATTTTACATACTTAAATCCATCAAGGGTAAACTTAATCACATTTTCTTTAGAAATAGATTCTGTTGCAATCACTTGGGTATCTTGATCTTTATAAGTGACTTCAAATTCACGTTTTGTATTATCAAGTTGATACCCTTTTGGAGCAACAAGCTCTTTCCAAAAATATTTACCTAATGCTAAGTGTTCAACGCTTGCTTGTTGTTCTTCGTCAGATAATTCAAATTTCACTTCGTCACCTTCTAATTTATTTCCTTTAGAAGTAGTTGGTTTAAAATTATCAGTCCATTTCACAGGAGTGCCATCTTCATAGAATAATCCATATTGCGCACCATCAAATGTTGCACGTCCTTGTGTTTCTGAACCAGTTTCAGTGTCTTCTTTCGTTAATACTGTTGATCCTGTTACTTCTTGGTTCGTACCTTCGGTATTTTTTATAATAACCGCAGTGGTTTGATTTTCATATTCGATTTTTACCTCTACCGGTTTAAATGTATTTGCAAAACCATTAGAAGCCGTTTTTTCAGTTACCCAATAAGTACCTAATTCTAAATCTTTAGCCGTCTCTGCATGACCAGTTTCTTCTGTTGTAATCGTACGAATAACTTCTCCTGTTGGACTATCTTTTCTAACTTCAAAGACATTCCCTGCTAGAGAATAGTTGTTATTCCACATATCTTTACCAGATTCAACACCTGATTTTTCAACAATGATTTGTCCCTTTGCCTTTTTATTACGTTGTGTCAGAGTAATCGTTTGTCCTGCGACAATATCGCCCTCTATAACATCAGAATCACCAATTACAGACCCTAAAACATAAGGTGCTGGAACAAAAGTTTCTGTTGCTTTCACATGTGCGCCATGTGGCACTTTGATTTTTGATGATAAACCATTTTCACTCGTTGTCACTTCTATAGGCACAGTTGTACCTGCTGGAATATTGCTGTATTCTAATTGGAAACGTGTCCCTGGCACTACTTGACCTGTTTCTTTATCAATTTTCTTGATTTGAAATTCTCCAAATGTATTAATTTTAAAATTGACAAGATATTTTCTTGGATCTTTAATTGCAGGAACGACTACTCTTTGTGACCCTTGCTTTTCTAAAGCAATAGGAGTACCTTCCATGTATGAACGTTTATACGATATTGTACCACTTTGAACATTTGGATCAGTTGGAGTTACTGTCACAGATTTTCCATCTGGAGCAATAGCCCAATTGATATTTGCTGAATTAGAAACTTGTGTTTCAAATGAATTTAAATTAACAGAAGATGTTAATGTTTTTGATTGACCATAAGTTAATTCAATTGTTTGTTTATTAAATTCTGGAACTTTATCATAATCGGCTATTTTTTGATATAGCAATGCTTTTCGTTGCGCATAATTAGAAATACGAGGAATATCATCTACATGTATACCATATGGTAATAATTCCCATATAACTGACTGTGTTACAATACGATCATTTTCATTCGCGTCTCCACAAATACCTAAAATAGGGTTATTCCAGATTGCTGAAGCGACTTGCGCCTCGTGTGGAATATCATTGGCACTAACTGCTTGATAACCAGGATTATCACTAGAAATAAACGGAACACCTGGTTGAACACAAAATGTCATAATATCAATGCCACCATCATCTGGTTTTACTGCCATTGGCGCAGTAGCATCACTCCATGCTTGCCCATTACGTGTTCCATACATCATATAGACATTACTAGTATCGTAATAAACATTCCCTGTTTCTCCTGGCTTCATGGTAAATGCCTCTGGCACAGCTGCCTGAACATTTCCACTACCAAAACCAATCCCCACAATACTACATACTAAAAAGAGTGCCATCATTATAGGCTTAGATTGAATAAATTTCTTAAAAAACAAGTTTACTTTTCTCACTGAATAATTCCCTCCTAAAAAATAAATAAAAAAAAACACTAAAAAGATTTCTTAGTGTCTTAAAAGTAAGATTAAATTGATTTATATAAAACCTCTCAAGTACGATGAATAATACCCATAAAAAGCATAATAATCCAGTATCATTACCTCCTTAAAAAAATAAAAAACCCACAAAAATTTTTGTGAGTTTTACTTTACTAATAAATTATTGTTTTACTTCCCAAGACATTACTCCCCATGAACCTGTATCCGGACAATTATCTGCATAATTGTCAATCCATGCTGTAGCTTCTGCTTCTGTATCAAATACATGTTGTCCTTTTTCAATAGTGTATTGAGGTTCTGAATCTGCATAATACCAAACAGTGTATTTATATTGTACTGGTTCTTCAGGAGTAGTTGGTTGACTTGAGTCTGTTGTTGTATCACCAGTAGATCCTTCAGTTGATTCACTTGGATTGTCACTAGGTACTGTTTCAGCAGGTTTTACAGGTGCAATTTCTCCACTATCTGACGTACTTGGAGTAGTTGATCCAGTATTGTCAGTTGTTTGACCACCAGTTTGTGTATTACCTGTTGCTGTATTATCAGTTGAAGGTGTTGTTGTATTTTGAGTTGCTGAATTAGTTGTATCTTGTACTGGTTGTCCTACTGGTTTAGTTGGATCAATTTTATCTGAATCTTGAACAACTGTTTGTGCAATTGTTTCTCCTTGAGGATTTTGTACAGTCATTACATCTCCATTAAATAAAAGTTTATTTCCTGCATAAATCAGGTCAACGTTAGCGATAGAATTTCTTTCTGCTAATGATTGAACTGTTTGATTAGTAGCTTGTGCAATCACGCTCAGCGTATCACCATAAACAATGGTATATTCTTTTCCATTTGTTTTTGCAATATCTGTTGAAATTTGTTGGACTGTTCTTGGTGTCCATTCAGCTGCATCTACTTTCTCATGAACAGTTGCTAACGCAACTCCACCAATAGTCGCTCCAATTGCTAATATCCTTAATAATTTCATTTTGTATTCCTTCTTTCTTTTTATTATTTATTTTATTTACAAACATAGGATACCAACATTAGAATCCTATGTCAATAACTATTTTGAAAAAAATATTAATTTTGGTATACTTATCTTAGAATCCAATAAATAGGAGGTCGCTTTATGGAAAATAGCAATTTAAATCATTATCAAAGCTGGGTTACATCCAATTTAATTACTAGAAAACAAGCCGCCGAAATTACTGGTCAAAGTTTTGCAGCATTCTCTCAAACAATTAAACAAGGTCGGATTAAACCTTTCGTTGAAATTGGAGAAGGTTCTGGTCCAGGAATGGTTCGCCTATATCTTAAAAGCGATATAGAGGCTTACGCTAAACAATTACAAGCTAAAAAGCAGAAACAACAATAAGTCGTTTCTGCTTCTTTATCGAAAAAAACAATTTTATTATGAAGAAAAATCCATCATAATCCTATCACTCAGTGTCATACTGATATCTGTACTTATCATTGCTTTTTCTCTGTCCAAGAAAACAGAAACAAATAGTCAATCAACCGTTGAAACTTCTTCGGTTGTTCAGTCTAATCATCACTATCCATCTTTATCGAAAGTCAAAGCCTGTCAAGGCGCGGATATTCAAGTTTCGGGGAAGACTCCAATTACTACAGTACTTTTCCAATATTGCTATCCTTTCTCCTGAATTAGGAGAAGAAGTCCAATTTCTAAATCTTTGAAGATAGGGGATATTCTTATTTTGCTTACAAAGAAAAGTAAGCATACTTCATTTTCAATTTTAACAAATTTTCGTTCTAATGTTACGCTTTCATTCATAAAAGATCATTTTGAATTCATAATCGTAAGATTCTACATGAAAAAAGAGTAAAAAATGAAATTAATTTTCGCTAGTAATAATTAGCAAACCTTTTCCTCATTTCATGAATAAAGTCGTTAAAACTACAACTATAATTCCTATCAATCCAATACAAACATTAATTATTCTTTCTTCATCATTACAATTTTTTTGTATTACCTGCATGACTCGATCCTCTCTAGCTCACAATTTTCTATATCTGCTACTACTTGTTCATATAGATCTATACATTCTTTGCTACAATCAGCGCATAATAACATGGTGCTTTCACTTTGAAAAATTTCATTGCCTATTCCTCCGTTTACTGTTCTTTGTCTTCTACAAAAGCAACAATTTCAAGACCTACAATGTAATCACCTAACTCTTCCCATACATCCACAACTAATAATTCGTCCCCTTCGTCATTTTTCAGGGTCATTTTGAACCACTCATTACCTTCATCATCTTTAGGAAGCAATCCAAACCCAATTGGATTATCAAGCAATGGTTGATCGTACAAATCATCTTCATCTAATGCTAGAACATCTAATCCTTTACAATTCCCACCTCTTCTAAATATCACAAATCCTTTGTAATCCCAGCGTTGAAAAGAAACTTTAATGGTGTGTTTTCCCCATCGGCTATTAGGATCATAATTTTTCATTTGCTTTTCCTCCTGCTCTAATACTCAATACAACATAGCCATTTTTCTGCATATAATCTGTTATATACGTAATTTCAGCTTGATATGACCTACCTGTAAAGCCGTCTTTATTCCATTCTTTTAGTATTAACTGATCCCCAACTTGAAAATCACGATCATTTTTGCGAATCTCAAACTGCTTACGTCCATTGGCAACTGCTTCGAAATATACGGGTAATATTTTTAGTTCGTGAGTCATACTTTTTTTCTAGTAGATTCATAAAATGCTAAATCGTTTATTTTATCTAAATTGTTCATCCTTCTGACACCTTTTCTACGCCATAATCAAATATTGGCGTGATATACCTTCTTCTAATCGATAATAAACTTTCACTCGCTCAAATCGTTTCAAAAGACCAAAAAAACAGCGTTTTTCTTTTAGTGAAAATTGAGAAATATATTGAGAAACCGGTAATTGTCGGTCTTTTCTCTTCTTGATCTCAGCCAGAATATCTTTCTCAAAATAGCGAATCATTTTTTGTTCTTCTTGTAAATTGAAATTCCGACTAAACCCATCCACTAAAGGTCGATAATGATAGCTTGTACTCATACAAGCTCCTTTTCTCTAGGAAGAACAAGAAGTACCAGTGGCTCAACTATTTTTTTATCCAAAACCCATTCATTAGCTTCTTTTTGACTTTGACAGGAATGATACACACACCCAGTGTACTTCCCCATGATTTTTATCATAAGCAACAACTCCTTCTCTTAGATATTATTGAGATTCATTCTCTTTCTGTTCTTCTTCTAAAACCATTTCATGAAGGTTTAGAAGAGTATCCCATGCTTTTTCTATTCTTTCTTGATTTTTTTTATTTGGATAAAAAAGTTTACTCGTTATACTTTCTGGATACTGTGAAAGCGCGTATAAACGCCAAGTCAGAATTTGTACTCTTTTCCTAGTTACTGCTCCATCGGAATTTTTAGATTCATATCTATCATAAGTAGCTAAATCATACTCAAAATCTACTTCATCAATAGTATGTTCAAAGTAACTTTGTTCACTCTGAACACGCATCCCACCCCATATTCCTAAAGAAAAGAATATGAACGCTATGCCTACTTGAATTTTTAAACGAGAGAGACACTCACTTCTCTTCATTCTTCTAAAAAATACAGGAAACAATTTTCCCAACTCCCTACAAAAAATCACACACATCTCTAAGCTGTTCGTAACTTTAACATTCGTACAACCTGTCCATTCTGAGTAGTATAGTTCGGAGAAATCGCCTGGCTTCTTGATAATTCGGCTAGTAACTGGCGATAACGTCTTTCTGACCATTTCTTTCCTCTTTTCTGAAGCAAAACATATTCAGCCAGCGAAATTTCCTTGCGTTTTCCAGATTCTAAAAAACAAATCAATCGTTGAATTTCCGTCATTTGGATTCCTCCTAGTAAAAAATTTCTCTTGTTTACAAGTAAACTGTAAATCACATAAAAATTAGTGTTCGTTGTTAGGTAAAACGATAACCTGGCATGTTAGGTAAATGCTCAACCTGTGAACCACAAATCACTCGAAATGTACCAAGTATCAGAAATCCTTCTGCTAACAGATAGTTACCGAAGTAACCCTTACCTGCGCTACCTATTTCTCCGTCATTTGTCTCCACAAAATCTCCTAAAGGATCACTACACCTTCAGGTACTGTCCTTCCAAACACGACCGTAGATTAGACAGCGAGAATATCTACGACTGGTAAGAAAACATTCTTATCTCCTTCTAAATCTTTTGCACCTCCTCATTTAGAAACCAGACGGTTTTCTTACACCCTTAACTGTGTTCTTTTTATTCAGTTTTCAAGGATCAAGCTGTTCACAAGTAAAGAAATTTACTTGCAAACAAGAAAAATCTTTCCGTTTTTACATGTGTTTTATCTTGTAAGATTTCTCTAGAAACAAGAGTCCTCCACGCTTCTTTCGACGTTTTGCAATTACTTGGTGATTCGTCCCAACAACGGTTCGGGTAGAATGATAAAGCAAAGAAATTGGTCGGATTTGCTTTGTTTGACGATTAATAAATCGTCCATCCCCTAGGTTTGCCCAAACACTGTTGTTGTAGAGCTTAATCGTAATTGCTTGACGCTTCAGATCCTCTACTGTACAAAATCTTCTAGACATGTTTAAACTCCTTTGAAAGTATTAACTTATTGCTCAACTTGTTGTCGAACAATGTAGAACCCAACAAAAAAAGAGAGAGACTGCATATTACCTCCGAAGAAGCAATAACAGTCTCTCTCCTTTGCCAACAGGTTCCCTCAAAAACACGCAATAGAATATGCCCCCTACTTAGAATACACTATCCCCCCTAAGTACAGGTCATTTCATAAAATTTCCAAAAAGACTCAAATTTTTTAGTAGCAAAGAGTATAATTTGGATATATTTTATGCTATTATTGTCCGTGTTGCAGGTTCGCCTGTAACACAAAAAGGAGTAAAACCGTTCAAGTGCTTGGCGGCAGTGAACGGCCGGTTTTGGTTAGTCTACGATCTCAGAAAGAGGTAGGATGCTTTCTAAGGGAGACGCCTCAACCGACTCCTTTTTTTGTTGGGCTCTACATTGCACAGCAACAAAAAAAGTATTATTAACTTTTAAAATCTAAATCGTAATTCAAGAAAAACAATAGCATATTCATTCACAATCCGCAAATAAATCTGCAAAAAATTTTTTTCAATCCATCAAAAGGCACAAAATATAGTCTTTGTTCGCCCTCCTTTACTCACAACAAATATAGTAATTTACTCATGAATAAATTTGAACAGCTGCTCGATCAATTGACAATTTAAGTATTGCACAATTAATTTAATTTGAAAAGACTTCAGAAAAATAAAAACTAAAACGATTCTAAGCATTTTTCCAAAATATTTATATTAATATTTTCTTAAATAGACTTGACATTTAGAAAAACAGCTGAAAAAACTTTTATTTTCTAAAAATCTTAACAAAAAAAGTATATCATAAAACTTTTTACCGAACAAGAGTTCGTATTTTTTTTGAAATCTTAAAAATATAACGATTTTGAATTTAAATTCAACGATTATGAAGTCATATAATTATTTTCTAATCTTTGATTGTGAAAAAATAAGCAATTTTATTTGTAAAAATTGTAATATTTAAAAATGTAATGATTTCAGTCTAATCTTTTTTTCACTTTCTTTCCTTTCTTAAATCCCACACGTTCCCGATAACGATAATAATCATCTTGTAGTTTTAACAATTCCTCATAGATCTCTCCCATACTACGACTAGAAGCTAAAGACAAGGCATAAATAAACGACGCAGGCAACGTCTCTACGGAACGCTCCCTCGTTACCCAACTAGCTACAGTTCCCTGATTAAAACCATAAAGCTCGCAAAACTGTTCAACAGGCATACCTAAATACCTCAAAATATACACATTCACAGCATGAGAATAAACATAAAGCTTCATAGACATATCGAAACCCTCCTCAAATGACTACGTATAATTACAAACGTAATAATACCACACAGTCTAAGAATAAGAGCTTCCCAAAGATAAAAAGCTAAAGAGTATCAAAGATATATTGTAAAAGGCAATTGACGTCTTTTATTTTTTCAACCTGTATCGATTTCAAATAGCCTGATTTCTTGGGATTCTTGCTCAGGTAATAGCTGTTTAACCATGCTTGTCCATTCATCGATTGTTAGTTTAAACTGCGCTATGATTCCTTGAATAAAGGATTCTTTTTCTTCTTTCTTTGCTTGGATCAAGCTTGCGACTAACACACGTACAGAAGCAAGTAAAAGCCCACCACCACGTCCTTTTTTGACATGGTAGAACACTTTGTGTTCTTGCTTTAAGGCGCTTAATGCACGATCCAGACTTCTTAATGGCATATTTAATTGTTCCGCCAATTCTTTTTTAGACAGTTTCAAATAAGGCATCCGAAGATCACTTTTTTCGCTCAAATAGCGCATAATATCCTCTTGCCATTCATGTTTATGACTATATTCTCGTTGTTCACGTGGTTTCTTGAACTTCCACCAACCACGTCGTTGTATAAATAACTCTTTTTCTTGAATGTCTGAAGCTATCCATTCCTGGCATAATTCCAAAACAAATTCACGATTGGCTGCTTGATAATTGCCAGAATACGCACTTTTTATAATCTTTCGCACTTCGCCTTCAGTCAACGGCTCGTTCAATCGATCGTTAAACTCAAACATGTTATACTCACAGGTTTCTTGTCCGTAACCAGAAGAATAATAAGCCAAAGAGAGTGTAAAGATCACGTTATTCCGTCCTAAACGACCTTCCCCTCCAATAATGTTTGCTTTACGTAACAATAAGTCAAACCACGGTTCATCAACTTGTCGATACTCTTTTTTCTCAGGGAAAACGATTAATTTCGCACTTTTTTCTGCTTCATACTTTTGGTTAGACGCCATTTTCATCGACCAATTCAACCAATCAGAAAAAGAATATTGATTTTCTAACTCAAAAAATACGATATTTTGTTTGTTTGGGAATCGAGCAATCCCAAAATGATTACAACCTACATCGATACCTGGTAACTGATTAGCCAATTGTGTCCGAATCGTTGTAGAAATACGTTTTGCCACTTCAATTACTTTGAAATTACTCTTTTTCGTCACATAAGCAGGTGTTTTTAACACAAAGTAGACTTGATAGCCATGATCCGATTCTAAAATCATTGTTGGCATATACCCTAATTCATCCACACAAGCCAAGAAAATCTCTCCTTGATGGTTTTCTTTAGAATCGATATCTACCACAAAAGTATTGATTTGACTTAAATTCTTTTCTGAGTGTCCTTTGACAACTGAACGATTTTCGTCTGCATAAGTCCCATAACGATAAACGTTCGGTGTCCAATGGGTCAGTTTAGACTCATTTTCTAAAATCGCTTCTTCAGACGTAATAACCATGCCACGCCCTGCATTCATCAATTGTTTACTGCGGTACGCAAAGATTGCACCATTTCTGCTAGTATTCTCATACCCGACAGGTTTCATGGTGCTGTTCCGATATTTGTATGTACGAATGCCTTGTTTCAATAAAGCAGTATAGCATTGATCTAAGTTTACCATAGCAAAATTTCCTCCAAATTGTATTGAAAAAGAGAACACATGCCAATCCTAAAAATTGATCAGTGTTCTCTTACAATATTTTCGGTTTAAATTTCTGTAAAAACTTAGAAAAATATTCCTATATATATTGAATTGCTCGCCCTAAATGTGCTATACTCAAGACACATTTATAAAACAAATAAGTGGTTTGTCAGACCGCTTAATTTATTTATTGAGACGAGCGCGAACACATGAGGGGTTTTCATGTGATTCAGAAATAATTGATCCTACCAAAATCAGTTATTTCCGTCTCTATTTTTTTATGTAATTTTCTTCTACTCCATATTACATTATTCATCTAAAAAAAGTAAACTACCTTTTTCATGGAATTTTTTATGCTAAATATAAAAATCGCTTTAAATCAAGCTTTATCCACTATTAAACATAGCATACGTTATTCCATCTATAGCGAATGTCACATAAAATTTCATAATCTCAACTTATTTTCTCTATCCAAATAATTACCTAAACTAATTTCATATTTGATTTCTTTATGACCTCCATAAATCCATTCTTTTTTTGCTTTAAAAAAAATATTTTCATCTTCACTCAAAGGCAACAGATTACTTTTAGCATGTTCTAACTATCCAGTCTTTGTCATTAAATCCCCTCCATGTAAACGATTTAATTTGATTATAGTATAATTGATTGTTCAAAAGTAGATCTGCATGATTTAAACTGCAGTTAACTTCTTTACTATCATACCTTTAAGTTACTGTATTCTTGTTTAAACATGCACATAAACATAAATATATACATGTGCATGTTTATGTGTATATATCTACGAGAAACAAATGGAAAAAAATATGCTAATTAGTTTAATCTTAATATGCAGCATGGAATTTTTTATGCTATATCATTCCCTTAGATTTGATTATTTCATGAGAATACTAAAGCCGATAAATATCCTGAACACAAATATAAATAATTACATATTCATGTTTATGTTTATATTCATAGAAATACACACATAAATATAAAACCAACGGAACTCACCAACATATTTATGTATATAAACATACATATAAATATGTTGATAAATATGTTTATGTGTAGTAGAATAAGTCATGAAGATATAATCTATAAGAAAGGTAGCCAGGTGAATAAAATGGAAAATGTTGTGCTATTTGATTTAAATGAAATAGATAATAAGAGAAATAAAACACTTCAAAAATCAACCAATCTTATTCAAAAAGCAAAGCATTCATTAACAGCAAAAGAACTCACTTTAGTCGATTTTATGGTTACCAACGTTAAAGAAACTGACGATGATTTCTTCACAATAGAAACAACTATTGCTGAATTAAATGAAATTTGCAAATTTGGACATGGTGGGGCTGCTCATTTAAACACAGAAAAAGCTTTGCTAAATTTAGCTAATAAAGGTTTCTGGATTGAGCTTCCTGACGGAGTAAAAACAATCGGTCGGTGGCTTGATAAACCTTATATTAAAAACGGTCGAGTCAAACTGCGCCTTGATTCTGATCTTGCACCATATTTGTTGAACTTAGTTGAAGGACAATCAACTAGACTCTTTTTTATGGACGTTGTTAACTTGAAAAGTATTCATGCTAAAAAGCTTTATGAATATCTACAATCTTGTAAACCAGATAATGAAATTTTTTTATCTGTAAACGAAGTAAAATTTTTATTTCAAAAAGAACATCTTGAATGGTATAGAGTTCTTCCATATCTAAGAAAAGCAAAAGAAGATATAAATAGTCGCACTACTATGAAAATCGATTACCAAACTGTTAAGGAAGGTCGTTCTACGATAGGCATCAAAATTATGCATTCTAAGAAAAAATCGGATTTTATTGATTAAGACACCACATAAACATGTTTATATTTATGTTTGTGTTTATGATCATGTTTATGTTTATATATATGTATATAATAACTTAATAAATATTGAAAATTAAGGAGGGCAATTATTTGAAAACATTAACAGTGAATATTGAAAAAGGCGGTACAGGAAAATCTAGTACAGTTTATAATGTAGCTGAAAAAGTTTCAAAAATAGCTTCAGTACTTTTGATAGACCAGGACAAATCAGGTAACTTAACGGATAGATATTCAAAGTATGATTACGGATTAATGAAAGACGAAAATAAAATCTCAAATTTGTACAAAGGAAAAAATTTAGAACCTATTCATATTCATAAAAATTTAGACTTGCTAGCTGGTGGACATGAACTAGCAGATATGGAAGATTTCATAAGGGATAAACCAAATAATCGCTTGATTTTATTTTCTTGGTTTGTTAAGAATATTGAAGTATTACAGAAGAAGTATGATTATATCTTCATAGATACGCATAATGATACAAGCTTGATTACTCAAAATGCCTGGGCAGTTTCAGATATCATACTTGGCGTATCCGACCCATCTATGGATGGTTTTAAAGCTCTATTGAAATTAGGAAGAGATATTGACACATTAAGAAAAGAATTAGTAGAGGTTAGAACGGGAGAAAGTTACCTAATAGCAGACTATTATTTCATCGGAAATAAAGTAAAACACAATACTAACTCCAGCAAAGAGTTTTTAGAAATTATTTCTAAAGAGCCAAATTACTTAGGCTATATTCCCGATAAAGAACTGATTAATACAGCAAATTTAGAAATGATACCTTTAGTTGAATATTCAGAAAATAAAGAGCTTTACAACAAACATAAAAATTTCTTTAATCAGACATGGAAAGTATACGATACAATTTTAAATAAATTGAACGGAAGTGATCAATAATGGCAAATAGATTTGAACAAGCAAAAAACAATTTTAAAGAAGTACCAACTAGTCCAGAAATAACCGATTCTAATACTACTAGTACTAGATTAGACACAGCTTTAAATCCATCTGAACAAGTCGAAAAAACAAAACCAACACAGATAACTCTCTATCCTTCAGAAAAAGAGAAGGTACAAATCCTTAAACAAACTCTAAATCGAAAATCAGTTTCAGAAGTAATTCGTGATCTTATAAACGCAGAGTACTCACGTCAATTTCCCAACTAAAATATAGAACACTCTATCTATCAGGAATAGGCTTTTGCCTATTCTTTTTTTATCACAAATATATCTATGTATATCAACATAAACATAAATGTGAATATAAATATATGCATGAATATAAACATAGTCATGTATATGAAAACTTATGAGGCACGCAGTAGTAAAATATACAAATAGCAAAAAAAGGATTACTCCAAGATATTTGCAACTTCTACATTACTTTGCTATACTTGAGATAAGAAAAAGGAGCTATGCGTGAACATAGCCCCTCGTAGAACCGTTAAAAAGACGGTGGCTTTTGTTTTTATGGTTTAAACCATCTAACTACTCGTCCAAAGTGAAGTTAGATGGTTTATTTTTTATTATTGTCGTTTCTGATAGCTAAAACTAACATCGCAAATGCAATCATTAGCTGTAGCGCCTCAAACACTGACAACTCAGGCTCTCCTTTCCTTAGATTTGATACTTACATACATAAGCACCACCTCCTAGAATGGATTACCACCATCTTTTCACTTTTCTACCGCTCAATTATAGCATATTGAACTGCTTCAAAACTATACTAACATTTCTATCCGTTAACGAACGACAACGGCATATTTACGAGCATTATAGATATTCTCGAATGTCGTGCGACTCATCCAATAAGAACCACTGATCGGATCAGATACATGTACCTGATTACTTCCTTTATTGTAACCGTCCAATGTCACTGCATGGTTATTATTCGCTGCTACACCAAAGCTCCAATTTCCCCAACGGATTGGTTGGAAATTAATCGTAACCCAAGTTACAACAGGGTTGCCATTCTTCACTTCATTAAGCAACGTATTCATAGAACTCCCTGAAATGTTCTGAACGTTCCCATATTTTTGTCCCCAAGTAGTCAGTGGGGCAGGGTAAATAGCAGAATATGTCCATGAATTTTCGACAAATGGACTGCCGACAAATCCATTATTAGGATTGCCATTTGGTGACTTAGGTATCGTATTTAAGAATTGTCTCAAACTCCAGTTGGTTAACTTCCCTTTATATTGCAAAGCTTGCAAGAGAGAAGCTCCTTCACAACCGCTAGGCGCACCTAGCGCATACTGGTTATAATTTTTTACACCTAATAGTCTATAATCATCATTACTTTGCTGACCATTCCCAACTGCATACCAACCCACGCCTTCGTATTTCCAGCCTTGTTTCGTAATTACGCGTTTTTCATTTTCATCCAGCGTATAATGATGCCAATTAACTTTTTTATTGTACAAACGACTGACTGGAATCCCATTCGCTCCTTTGTACGAGTACCAACCAATTCCTTCATATGTCCAGCCTTGTTTCGTAATACTATCTCGTTCTTTTGCATTTAGCGTGTAGAAATGTTCGCCATTATAGCGATTATACAAGCGATAAACTGGATCACCACTTGTTGGTGCTTGCCAACCAATCCCTTCATAATTCCAACCGATTTTTCTCAAATGATTTCGTTCACCAGTGTCTCTTGTGTAAAAATGTTCGCCACTATTAGAATTAAATAGACGATACATAGGAATCGTTTTGACAGCTGCTCTTGAACTACGTCTTATTGAGCCATCCATTAGTGCTTCTTTTGGCGCTTGTGTTGCATTTGCTTCACTTTGTCCTGCTTTTTCTGGCGCTTCCAGTGTGACTTCTTGTCCATTAATGATTGCGGTTTGCGGTTGTTCTACATTACTTTTCTCATCAGTAGTAGTTGTTTCCATTGCAGATTGTGTCTCACTTGTCACTTGTGTATCTTCAATAGAACTCATCGTTGATTCAGTCGCATTTATCGAAGCTCCTGTATTCATTTCCTCTGCAAATACATTTACCCCCATACTAACACTCATTAGTACACTAAAACTTGTCAATAGATAAAGATAACGTTTCATTATTTCCTCCCACACAAATTATTCTCATAAGAAAATTATATCGCATAAAAAAACGCATTCAATATTTCCGTTTGAAAAAAATTCTTCTGTTTCTAACAAGACAGAAGAATACGAAAAATACAATTGCAAATGTTCTACTCACAAATGATTATTGAAATCACCTTTCCCATCATATTGAGGAAAAGTATGACCTTTTTTCCGAAATTCTCTATTTAAAATATTCAAACGGTTTTTCGTTAAAGCAAGTGCCACGTACTCTCACTCTCGTTTGCTGTTTTTCTGCCAACAACCAGCTTTTCTTAGGTGAAAGTTCCCGCAAAAGTAATCCTACTGAAATAATCGATCCATCTTCCTGTTCTAAATAAATAGAGAAATAATAGGTACTAGCAAGTTGGCTATTTCAGATACTTTGTGCATTTTTACCGGTCATTTTTTTAATCTTGTTATATTTTTGAGCGTTTGTTAAAATATAAGCATCCTTGCTTTTTTATAACTCATTTTCATTATTACTATTTATACTTTTATTCGTGAGTAATTTATTTACTCGTTGTTTTGTCTGAGGCTGCTCTTCCGAGCAGTCTTTTTTAGTTCAAAATAACTCCTCGTTAGGACTGTTGTAATAAATTGAATTCAATTTTAATTCTCCATGTTTATTTCCTTTATAGATCACTGACAATAACATCGGGCTAAAGCCCTAAATTCCTAATAAAATGAAACCGAATATAAGTAAAAGTACAATGAGTAAAGTTCACTAAAAGAATTTAGAAACTCTATATTTTCTAGCCAAATACCTTCATATTTGCTTCAATCAAAGGGACGCAATCTCCTCCTTAAATACCTATCGACCTCTCGAAACTTTCATTGGTTAAAGTTCAAAAAAAAAATAGAGCTGTCCTAAATTTTGGCAGAGTAAACAGGCTCTAAAGTTTTATATACATGCCATCCGCTTTGAACGGACTACACATTAGGGGCTATGTTCGCGCATAGCTCCTAATTTTACTTATAGTAAAACGTAGATAGAGAAATAAAGGCTAGTTTTGTTTTAACAAAAGCTAACCTTTATTTTTTTCACATTTCAATTATCTGAGAAAGAATTAAAATTTATAAGCACTCAAAGGTAACAAAATATTTCCTAAAATTGTGAAAAAAGTAATTAACCAAAATAACCCTTTCCCTAAAAAAACTGCAAAATTATTTTTATTATAAAAATTACGAACTCGATTAATTTTTATAATCGCAAACGACACAAGTAAAATAATCAAGATACCATAAATATTAACAAATTCAATCAACCCTGTTTGAATAGCATCTGGTACTAAATTTGCACCAACCAATATGTTACTTACTGTTCCAAACAATGCACTAGGAATCATTCCTAATGGATCTACTTCATGATAAGTACAAATAAATAAAGTAATTAAAACCCATCCTAAGGTGCCCGCCAAAGCGATAAAACATTTTATATATAATCCAATTCCTTTACGATTTAACTCAAATGCAACTAAAAATTCAGATTCTTTAAAAACTTTTTCTTGTATTTCAGGATCTGATTTCACATTAGTAATTTCTTGAATACAACGATTACTTGCAAATTTATTTAAAGTAAAACCTGAAACATTTAAGTTCGGATTAATAGACGAATAGTTTTTGTCTGGTTCAATTAAAATATCTTGGATACTCTTTTGTGGTTCGATATACATACGTAATTGATAGGATCCCATCGGAAATCGTGTTGTCCAAAATATTTTAGAAACGGTAGCTGATACTTCAGCCAATTGATATCTTTGTTCTCCCACAGTTATATCTTTAATAATTTTTTGTGAATTTATTTTTCCACGATAAATAGTATAGTTATTAATCATATCTAAATTTTTATTTCCTGTCCAAGTAAACCACAATTTAAACGATACATTGAAATTAGAGTTTTTTATATCGATAGAATCAAAATTTTCTACATACACTCCTGTTTTAACTTTTGTTGCATTTTTAGAAAGTTCTTGTTCTTCTTTAGTTAGTTGATCGTGCTCTTCCAAATAATATGTCCAATATTTTTCTTCTGAAATTTTATCTGTGTATAAATAACTACAAGTTACTCCCAAATAAACTACACAAATAAGGATAATCCCGCTTATCCATGCTATTAATTGTTTTTTTTCTAATTTATCTAGTTGATTAAATTTTTTCATTTTCCTCTTCCCTCAATAAAATTTACCTAATGTTTTGAGCGTTTCCAGAAAACAGACTGCCTATGCCTAGAAAGATAAGTCCGCTCCCCAAGTCACCCCAAAGGTTGTTTTTCTGTTCCACAGTTCGAGAAAAACTATCTCTTTCCCATTGTTTTCCATCCGTAGAATCAATTGTTAGGAAAGTCTTTAAACTTACAAATAGAAACTTCCCTATAAAATTTGATAATAAAAACTGCCAAGAAGATTCACCAAAATCATTCATCTCCCAATTCATTGGCTAAGCTCCCATTACCAATAGATTTTCTATAAACCATCCGCATGGTACTAAAAAAGGATAAATCTTATTTTGGTTCACACGCCTCCTTAAAAAATAAAAATAACTTTTTATCTTTTAAGATACACGCTTTTTCCTTCCTAAATATTTTTTTATTTTGCCTGTTTGATAAAATAAAAAAGACACTGCCTCATAAAAGAGAGTATTATGTTTATAGATTTTATTTTGGTTCAATGCCCAAAGCATTCTTTTTATTTCAGGCATCTTTTTGTCACAAATAAACTCAAAATCACCATTTAAATATAAATCCTTTCAATATGATGTAGCAGTGGCATTGCGCATATATCAAAAAAGGGGCAAAAACTTAAAAAGTTTCTGCCCCTTCGATAATATCAACATATTTATTACTCATACACTTCGCTTCTCGTTTATATCGTACTTGATAGGTCATCTTATAATCCTAACTCTTTTAGCATTTCTCATGAAGAAATGCTTTGATCAGTTTTTCATGCTCTTTCATTAGTTTTTTATAGGTTTCAAAGTCTACTAATGACTCAGCTGATTGCAAAGAATTACTGCGCATAAATTCAGAAATATTGTCTCCATTAAAGTTAGCAACTTTTTCAAGAAAATCTTTTTCTTCGTTAGATACTCGAATACTGATTACTGGCATAGCTATCAACTCCCTTTCAAGCTCATTGAAATACATTTGTATGACGTAATCAAGAAGAAAGTATAATTTATAAACTATTATAATTACTTATTTACTTGTTTTTCTTATTGTAAACGGACGTTTACGATTTATTTGTTGCTTTTCCTCAGAAGTTACAATACTTTCTTCCTCTGGACTAGTAACATATTGAGTCTTTTGAAAACCTTTCGCAGCTTTTTTCAAAAAAAATGGTTTAAATTTCGGTTGGAAAAAAGAGACTTCTTTATTTAATTCTGTTGGTTTGTAGACTTGGACAATTAATACATGTTGTTTTTTACCTTTAACAGAGAAGATCACAATATCTCCTATGCCAATTTTCTTATAGACTGTTTGTGGTGCTTTAAAATAAACTTTTTGTTTAGTTTTATATAAAGTCTTATCTTTTAATTCCAACAATAATCCTTCAAAAATTGCATTTTTCTTTATGAATCGTATTTTAGGTACTTCTTCTCCTTTTCGCACAGGGAGAATACTCGGTGCTTCATTAAAAATTTTACTAATAATCGCAGTATACTCATTTTCTTCTTCGGATCTACCTCTAATTATATTTCTTACATAAACCAATTGACCATCTTTAGAATACACAAGCATTCCCTTTCGAATCTTTTTTTCTAATTTTTCAGCTACACGAAAAGTAAATATCTTATTTTTCAAGTAGACAGAATCATTTATTCTTCCATGTGCTAGTTGAACATGAACAGCTTCTACTAACAACTTATTCACTTCCTCTTCATTTAATATACTGACTTCTTATATTGGCAAATTACCCAATGATATACTATGAATGAAAAAAGCTATGCGCAAACATAGCCTCTAAAATTGCTACAGAAACAGACAAAAAATGCTACCTTAGACTTACTTCATCTTGAGTATAACCTCTATGAATGAATTAAAAAGAAGCATAGGTAAGCTATCCTCCTGCTTCTTTAGATTTGTATACTCAACTTATTCTATCACTTTATTTGATAATTTAAAAAGTTAACTTTCTTCAATTTTTTTCTTTATTCTAAAAAGCGTGCTGCGACTAAAGCCGGTTATAGCTTCAACTTCCTTATACGATTTACCTGAAGTAAGCAGTTCATATGCGTGCCTCTTCTTTGGTGTGATTGTTGCTTTCGGACGTCCTTCTCTGAAATTAGGATTATTTTTTCTTGCAAACATTTTCCCTTCCTGAGTACGTTCCACAATCATATCACGTTCCATTTCTGCTACACTCAACAACGTACGTGTTACCATTCGTCCCATGGACGTATTTTCAATCGTTCCTAGATTCAAAACCTTGATCGTTACGTTATCATCAAGTAAAGGTTCAATGATCTCTAATGCTTCTCTTGTGTTACGAGCAAATCGATCAAGCTTCGTAACAACTATTTCGTCTCCAGACTTCAGACCAGCCAATAGCTGATTGAATTTTGGTCGATCCCGTTTCGTACCCGTAAATTTTTCTGAAAAAATATTTTTCTTCTCTACGCCGTTCTCAAGCAACTGTTGAATTTGTTCTTTTGTACTTTGAGAAGCGGTTGAGACACGTGCATATCCATATTTCGTCATTTGATCCACCTACTTTTACAAATCATCTATCATGTACTCAGAATACCCTTCATAGAAATAGCTGACATCGATTCCTTTCATATATAATTCGCGATCATCAATTTTATCAGTCAGAGCATTAGAAATTAGATAGCGTATTTCCAAATCATTTATGGGACTTCGTTCCATTGCAGAAAGATAGTCTGCTTTATCGATCAAGTTCCAATCGACAACTTTTTGCAATTCTTCCTTTAAAATGAGATCCAGCCAAATTCTAGTACTTCGACCATTTCCTTCTCGAAATGGGTGAGCGATATTCATCTCCACATATTTTTTGATAATCTCTTCTAAAGAAGTTTGTGGCATTTGATCAATATGCTGTAATGAATATTCTAAATACATAACTGGTGCAAATCGAAAATTTCCTTTTGCGATATTGACCGATCGAATTTTTCCGGCAAAATCGTAAATCTCCGAAAATAGAAATTCATGAATTTCAGATAGGCCTTTAAATGTACCAACTTCGATTTCATTTATTCTTCCACAATCGTACAATTCTTTCGCTTTTTGTTTACTGAGTTTTTCTTCAGCCTTAGCCAATTCAACTTGATTGGTTAACCCCAATTTATTCTCTAAAATCATGCAAAATCCCCTCAACTTTATGACATAAGTTTTTGAAACACCCTCAAGCCTATTATATCGCGAATTTAATCATGTGTCAAAAACTA
>NZ_JBFOEY010000015.1:0-32663 GCF_040886985.1 Enterococcus sp. C76
GCTCCCAACATAGAATTTGAATCGACCATTATTGTCAAAGGAGCCGCCCCAAGAACCTGATGTGCCATTGATGAATATATGGGCTTTTTTGACATCACCTGTGTAGGTTCCTGTAATAAATTGGTCTCCAACTGTATACTCATCTGGTGTGATTGTTCCTTGTTTATTATCTATAACGGTTACTGTTTTTCTATCTACTTCTTCGTTATTTTTATTGTAAGCAACTACAACTACATTCGATTTTATGTTGATTAAATCTTTACCTACTGAGAAAGTAAATTTCCCATTATCCATTACTGGATCATTAGAAATAGGATTACCGTCAACATATAGTTTCAGAGAAGAAACTGCTCCTTCATACGTACCTGAAATCAAAGTTCCACCAACAGTATAATCATTTGGATCAATTTTTCCGGCAGTATCATTTACTGTAACTATGATTGTTTTCTTGGCAGTAAGACCTTGACTGTCCTTTACTGTATAAATAACGTTGTACTGACCAGGAATATTCGTATCCACTTGATTAACCGAAACTTCTACTTGATCGGTCAGATCTCCATCTTCTTCGTCAGTAGCAGTAACCCCGTCATATGGATTAAAGAGTTCTCCTTTATCGATAGTTCTATTTTCTGCATGGATAACTGGTGGCTTGTTTTCGCTAACAGTGACGTTAATTGTTTTAGTTGCAAACAAACCATGGCTATCTGTTACTTTATATGTGATAGGATAGGTTCCGACCACATTAGAGTTCACATTACCGTCTGCAATCACAACGTCTTTGGTGATGTCTCCGTCTTCTTCGTCAAAAGCTGAGACACCTTGCATAGCGAAAGCACCCGTGAAATCTTGGCCTAAACTAATTTTACGATCAGAAGCTGTTATGACAGGTTTTTCTGTTCCATAGGCTGGATCGAGCTGATCATATTCCAAATCACATTTATCAGTTTTATTTCCTAAAACCGCCCAATCTAAAATGTTATTATTTGGAGTCCAAGCTGTGGCAAAGTGGTATTTACCATCTATTGAATTTGGAATCCTAATTCCTGTATCGGTAGCAAAACCACCAAGATCAATATCCAATTCAAAGTTGCCATGCAAAACTAAAGATAATACTGTTGTGAATGAAGGGTTTTTAAGCAAGATTGTACTCTTATTTGAATCGACTGTAATATCTGAGCGGTCATATTTTGTCTCTTTAACAACAGGAATATGCAATCCTCTACTTATGTCAACTTTTCCCGATAAATAATCAATAAAACGTGGATCTTGTAACAATGGTTTGAATTCATCAGGTAGTTTCACTTGATAATAAGTATTGTCTTGAACAGCCATACTTAACGTAGAATCTACATGAAACTTAATATTTAATATACCCTCTGTCTTTTTCTCATGGATAACTAATGGCTTACCCGTATTGGTATCTACTGTGGCAGTACCGTTAGCAAGGACATCAATACTTTTTGTTTGAATAGAACTATCTTCTGGTTTCTTCACATCATCAGATGTAACTTTAGTGGATGATTTTTCTGTTTGAGTTGTGGATGTTCCGGTATCAGATGATGCTACTGTACTTGAGGATTGCTCTGTTTGCACTGTTGATGAGTCAGCGCCAGAAGATTCAGATGTACTTGTAGCTCCTTTTGTTTGGGTTGTGGCAGTACTTTTATTTGTTTCTTCACTGGTAGGAATATTGTTTGATTGTTGCGTTGATGACTGAGTACCTCCATTCGTGATTTTTGCTAAAGGATCCTCTGCCAAATTATTTTTTAGTTCTGAAGATTGTTCTCCAGTAGCTTCCGTTTTTTGGGTCTTATTTTCTTCAGCTAATGCTGTTGCTGGTGCTAAGCCTGCATTCAAAAGCATCAAGCTGCTAGCACCGATAGATAGTAATTTTTTGTTTTTCATTGTATTTTCTCCTCTCCTTTACCCATTATGAATTGCTTATTAACCGCCGTATTCATAGATCACCCCCTCTAATACTTGTAATATTTGTACTTTCCATTCCTTGCAGACTTGGCTCCGTTGTAAACGACGCCGATCAAAAATGCTTTTGATCGTTCGAGCAAAAGTTTACATTTCATCAAATTATTCCTTTTTGTTCGATTCTCTCGAACAACTAAGATGACGCCATCTACTTTTGAAGAAAATATTTGTGCATCTGTCACTACTAGTAGTGGTGGGGAATCCACAATAATAAAGTCATATTGTTCTTTTAATAGATCCAAAATTTCATCTAATCGATTAGAACTCAATAGTTCTGATGGATTGGGTGCAATCGGCCCGGCAGGTAGAAAATCAAGATTTTTTATCTGAGTATTTTGAATTGCTTCTTCTGGCAAACGTTCAGGATTACTTAAGAGTGTGCTTAATCCTACTGTCTGACCCGTACGTATGTTGAAGATTTTCCCCGCAGTCGCTCGTCGCAAGTCTCCATCAATCAGTAATACTTTTATATTGGTCTCTGCCATTACAACAGCTAGATTGCTAGCAACAGTCGTCTTTCCTTCTGCTTGTTCTGTAGAGGTAACGAGCACTGTTTTTAGTGGATTGCTTTCAGAGGAAGCAAATTGAATACTTGTTCGAACATTACGATACTGTTCTGTAATTGGTGAAAATCTATTCTCTATAGCAATCAATTTTGTTTCTCGTTCTTTCATTAAATATCACTCCTCATTTAAACTCTTCTTCGTTCTTTTCTGGATATAGAAAGAGTTTCTTCTGAAATATTTCTTTTTAGAAGCTCCTTATCTTTCGTAGTCATTTTCATATCTAAATTAGTGGTATTTGGAATGATCCCTAATGCATTAATATTGAATATATCGTAGATTGCCTGTTCAGATTTAATTGCTTGGTCAAAACTCAATCGTAGTAAAACAAATAACAATCCAAGAGTCAGCCCAACGAATAAACCTAGTACCAAGTTCAATTTGTGATTAGGAGAAATCGGTGAGTTATTTGCTACTGCCTCAGTCGTAATCGAAATGTCACCAGGAATATGACTTTGAGCCAAAGATTCTTTAAATACCTGAGAGCTTGTGTTAGCTATAAAAGCTGCTAAGCTAGGATCATCACTAATTGCTTGAATAGAGAAAAAAAGTGAATCTTGCTGTTGTGACAATGTAACTGCTTCTTTAAGCTGGTTAATAGACATGTTCTGATTTAATTCATTTTTCAACTTTTTTTGTACTTGTCCTAGAACTAGATCACTTGTTACTAGTTCTTTGTATGTCTTGACTAGCTGTAAATTAGCAGTGATCTCATCTGATAGATTTTCTTCTGTGGTTTCTGTTGTAACAATCATTTGTGTTTGTGAGCTGTATTGTGGAGTAATCCAGAAAAAAGAGATAAGTCCTCCAATGATTATTCCTGCTACACCAAAAAAGAGAATAATAGGTATTTTTTCTTTGATTGTTCGAAATAGCAGCGACAAATTGATATTCTCGTCCATAATAGTTTATTGCCTCCAACTGTTTATATATAAGACTAATAGGCCCCGTCTTGTGTAATGATCACTAGTACCGTTTTGATCATTATTTCTATGTCTAGTAAAAAACTTCCTTTATCAATATAAGTTAGATCCAACTCAATCATCTCTTCGAAATGAAGATTATTTCTGCCACTTACTTGCCATAATCCTGTACAACCTGGTTTTACTAGTAATCTTAATCGATGATAGTCAGAATATTGTTCCACTTCCTGTGGCAATGCAGGTCTAGGACCGACAATAGACATATCTCCCTTCAATACATTCAGTAACTGTGGAAATTCATCAATACTAAGCTTTCTTAATACGGAGCCAATGCGAGTCACTCTCGGATCATGTTTCATTTTAAACATTGGTCCCTGAATTTCATTTTCTTCGATTAATTCCGATAATTGATCTTCAGCTCCTACAGACATCGTACGAAATTTGTATAAGATAAACGGCTTCCCCAATAAGCCGATACGAGTTTGACAGAAGAAAATTGGTCCTTTAGGATCATCTATTTTTATGAGTAGAGCGACAAAAATGAAAGGTACAAAAAGAAGTATCAATCCTAAGATACTTACACTAATGTCAATGAATCTTTTCACCCCTCCTAACAAAAAATTAGATGTATTCAGATGGGTCTGCTCATGTATTTCAAATTTTTCATTAGAAGAATCCAAGTCATAAATATCTTTCATTTTTTCACTTCCTAAAAGTTGATCACGTTTTTTTCAAAACTTCGTTAACGAACTCTCTACTAATGACAGGATTATCATAATTCAGAAAACGATTATTGAACCTTCAACTATTTGTCATTTTTTTGAATCTTTTTATGTAAATACTCGTTAGTTAAAATCAGAAAACGTTTCATTCTGTTTTTATCTTTCTATATTTGTATTCTTCATGCTCATTTATTATTTCTACTTATCTTGATTACTACCTGAACCAAAAACTTAACGAATTTTTTTGGTTTTGACCTTTTATTTTAGTAGTTAACCCTTACAATTTTTATGATTAAACATATAATTTTCTCATGTGGATATACAACAATAGCCAGAAAACGAGTGAGTACTGGGTATACTCATTTGTTTCCTGGCTACTTAGAGAAGTTATATTCTTTTATTTATAGTGAATAAACCAATTCTGAACTACCAATAAGTTCAATTAGTTCCTCATTCATTATATTTATATTTTTGATTTGTAAAAATCAATCATTCCTATAATCTCAAATCCTACTAAGGAATCCCCTAGTACTGGGTCTTTTACAAATTTTCTTTCATAAAAATAAAACCAAAAAAATACGGTTGATGTACCAAAAATAAACGCGATAAACAAACAACTAATGATCAGTTTAATAAAGCTTGGAGAACGTCTTGTTTGGAAAGAATCTGTAGATAGTAGAAATATTTTTTTTGGTAATCTCATATCTTGTGCTACTTCAGGAAGATTTTTACTTAGTGCTGTGGCAATCTCTGTACTTCGAAGCGAATCATTTGTTGTAATTGTTATAGTAAATATCTGTGAATCTAAATTACTAGTAACTTTTAAAGAGTCGCGGATGTCATTTGTACTTAACCGCGGATTACTTTTCTGTATCTTTTGTATAAGTAGATCACTTTTCACTATTTCTTTATAGGTGTGTATCAATTTAAGATTACTATTAATAATCTCATTTTCTTTTTCAAACTCATCATCTTCCGCATTGGTTGTTCCTTGTGCGCTAATTTCAGTGACAGGTATCAAAAATGCGACTTGGTTACTGTATTGAAACCCCCTCATAGAAATGAAGACACCGCAAAGAACTATAATATACAATAGCATTGTTATTTGAATGATTTTCTTTCGAGACCAAAGAAAAATCAGAAAGTCCTTAAATGAATACATGAGAGAATTCTCCTCCTTACCAAGATGATCTGTTCTTTTGTATAAGCTGAGTGAACAAACCGACAAAACCTAAAACTGTCGCAGATAACGCAGAGAAAAAGACATGTCCGACAAAAAAACTATAAATTATTGTAAAAAACAACAAAAATAAACAAAATTTATTCGTAAACTTATAATTTGATAGTTGAAAATAATAAAAAATGACCATTAGAAGAATCACTGTTCCAATGATGCCATAAGAAAAAAACATATCGAAAAAGTCCATTTCTATTAAACCACCCTTTCTTTCATACCAGTTCCGACGATTTTCAAAACCTGAACCAAAGAAAAAGGTGTAATGATTATTTGGATCCTGTAGGTATTGTGTAATAGCATCTTTTAAATATACATTTCTAGAACTTAATAATAGTCTTGTCCAATCATCTTGGTAAAGTACTTTAAAGTAAGTAAAACGTGCGATAACACTTGATAATGATTCCATTAATATTTCTTTTCCTTTTAAAAAGAATAAAAACAGCATGGTTAATAGAAACTCAAAAATGAAGAACTGACCATACAGCGTTTTACTTCTATAGTACCTAAGAAAATAAAAAATCAGATAGCAAGAATAAACAGCACCTGTCAATAATCCAGACTTCGTTCCTAAAAGAACTAAACAATACATATTAAGGAAATAAAGAACCAATAAACTATATTCTAATAATATATTTTTAGCTTGATGACTGAGAAACCAACCAATAAAAAAAACCATAATCAAAAAGGCATAAGTTATGTCGTTTGTAGCATAATAAAATCCTTTGAATCCTGCTGTTCCATCATAAGTACTATTCCCTATACCTAACGCATAAGGTATTACTAAACCACCAATAAGAAAAAGGTCTATCAGTAGAGTAATTATGATCAATTTTTTTATTGAAAAATGGTCTTCAAACTGTTTTGCAAAAATTGGGATGATCAAGCATAATGAAAAGCGAACAACATAAGAAAACTCTTTCACCAATAATGAAAAACTTGTATTGAAAAAAAAGGATTGAATGATACAAATAAACATCAATAAAAAAGGGAGAATTAAAAGCAAAATAGATCGTTTCATCTTTCCTATTTCTGATGATAAAATCCCATAAACAATGTATAAAATAAGACAAACTCGGTAAATCGTTCCTAGTGGGATATTATAGCCATATGTAATAAACATTCCATTGAAGGTATCTACTAAGGGAAATATCACTATCAAAGCTAAAAAAATATTTGTTTTTACTCGGTTTCCCAATGTATTTCTCCTCTCTAAAATGATTCTATGCTTCTAGCTCAACATAGAATAGGATAATACAAATACTCAGTTGTCAATCATCATAATTTGTACATTTTATGTGTGTATTTGACGAGTGGTTTTCTTTCTTTAGTGATATAATTAGGCTTCTTAAATATCAGGAACCATGTTTACCATCAAAGGAGTGTTGGATAAAGTATGCTTCAAATTAGTCAAATCGTAGATTTATTTGGTAAAGAGACATCTATAAAAATTGAAATTCTTTCCTATTTAAAGAAAAAAAAGAATTGGGTGTTATTAGATGAACTCTCTTCAGAATTGAATATGACTACCCGAACACTTACAAAATATCTCACTTTTATTGAAGAAGATATTCATTCTTTCTCTCTTGATAATGAGATTCAATTGGAGCATTATGGAAACAAGGGCTACTTTTTACACTATGATTTTGCTCCTGCTTTGGAAAATTTATATTTCAAAATGATTAAATCAACTATTCACTATCAAATTTTGATACAAATTTTCTTTTCAAGTAATACTTCAATCATTCAGTTTTCTCAGGAAAATTATATCAGTGAGGCCTCTTTATGGCGGATCATAAATGACTTTCGGAAAAGATTGGCACCAAGGGGAATATCAATTGAGCGCAGATCATTAGAATTAACTGGTAATGAGTACCAAATACGCAGATTTACATTTCTATTGTTATTTACCTCATATATGAAAGGTGAATGGTTGTATAGTGAAACCACAAAGTTAATCACTGAAAAAATAATGGAGAGAATGGTGAAATTTTTTCATTTGAGTCTATCAGATTTTCAATACAAAGATCTGTTCTGTATGATTGCGGTAATGATTGAACGAACAAAAACAGGTGAAATAATTGTTTTAAGCAAAGAATTGCTAGAAGAAATTGATGGAAATGATCTGTTTGATACATTTTTCAATTATTTGAATGGTGCTCTACCAAAGAAAATGGAACAACGAGATGAAGTTGGTTTTTTATACCTTTATCTTTTTACGAAAGATGTTGTATTTAATGATACGTTTATTTGGAATAAATTTTTAGCTTTCCATCATAAGCGAAAAACAGAGTTGTATCAATCAGTTGAAGCTTTTAAAAGAATCTATATTTATGAGCAAAACTACTCTGTTTCAAAAGATGACTTGAGCATCATCAACAAGAGTTTGTACAGTACCCATTTATATTGCCAACTATTTGGAAACGTCAATTCTACTCAATCAGACATTATACTTGACCCTAGGATATACACCCATGAATCTGTTTCTGCGGAATTAAAAAAAAGAACGATAGACCTAATTGATTCATTATACGAAGAAACAAAATTTGCTATTTTCAAAGAAACAAACTATTTAATGTCTATTTATCCGATATTACTTAAAATGATTGTCCCAATTCAAAAAATAGAAGCATCTTTCAAAATACTTTTTATATCAGATTTATCAAATTTAGCAGAACTTTATTTGATAAGAACGATTAAGAATGAATTTAAGGGCGTGTTCAAACTAGAAATCTATACACACTACGATTCTTTACATGAAATTCATTCTCTAGACCTTTTAATCTCTACAAAAAAAGCAAGTATATCTGAATTTTCTTCAGTTCCTACTATAGTTATACCCAAAGATCCGACGAGGCTTGACTTTTATATCTTAGAAATGAAGATACGCGAAATCATGCGTAATAAAAAAGCAGAACACTCATCAAATTAATATCACTCTTTAACTACTAAGGAGAGTAAAAGCTAAGACAAGCTGCCGCTTTTTCTCTCCTTTTAGAGTTGCTAAATTCAGCATTCATTCATACATAGAAGCATTACCAATCACTAATTAGTTGACAAATAAAAAAAACGATGACGCTTGATTTTTTGAAAATCTGGACGTTGTACCGTATCTCCATTCAATAAATCTTTTGTCATCTGCTTCATTGCATCAACATATTCGATTCCCCATGTCTTTTCAATTTCTTGATATGCTTCCTTTAAATAAAAGCCTCGATCTTGGATACTATGTGCATCAGAAGCGACCATATAGATCATTCTATTTTCCAGCATGAGTTTTGCTACTTTTTGGATTTTTTTACCAAAAAAAACCACAAGACTAGGAGCTGTTAACTGTGTCAAAGCCCCCATTTCTAAATAGGGAATCAGCCGATTGGGATCTTTTGCAAAAACTGCATTTCGCTCTGGATGTACAATCACAGGAGTATGCCCTCTTTCAATCAGTTGAAAAAATAACTTTTCAGAATAAGAGGGCACTTCCATTGTAGGAAATTCAATTAGCAAATATTGATTATTCAGGTCTGTAAATAAAATATTTTTAGATTCGATGTCTTCTATCAATTTCCAAGTCAAACGTATCTCTTGACCTTCGAATAAAGTTAACTCAATTCCTCGTTGATCGAATTCGTGCTGTAAATTTTGTACCAACGGGATGACTTTACGAGCAGGATTACAAAATTGTCCATTGTTGTGATGTGGGGTGCACAAAATATGAGTAATCCCTTGCTTGATCGCTTCGTGTGCCATCTCTATACTTTTATCAAGTGTTTCTGGACCGTCGTCTATACCTGGAAGTATATGACAATGTAAATCGATCATAACTTTCACTCCATTCGTTTTTTAGTATTTACTAGTAGATTTATTCTACCTAAAAATGATTTAATCATTCGCTACCAGTAGCGATTCATATATAATACACCACTTCTCAATATATTTATCCATACTAAACATGTCACTGATCGTATCAGTAGCGTTTTTTGAGATTTTTAATTTTTCAGCATCATCTAAATCCATATAACCTAAGATAGTTTCTGCCATCTTCTTAATATGACCCGGCTTAGTAATAAAACCATTTATTCCCTCATTTATGACTGTTGATAGTCCTCCTACATCTGTGGTTAGATTGGGAATTCCAGCACTCATCGTTTCTAAAACAGCCATAGGTAATCCTTCATGATAAGAAGGTAAGAAGTGAAGAGCAGTGTCCAGAAATCGTTGCTCCTTTCCTTCTTCATCTAACCATTTTTTTATATGCACATTTGGTATATCCTCCGCTTCTTTTTCTAACTTTTCAACCTCCCCATCACCGTATAGATAGAAATTTATATCAGGTCGTTCTTTATATACTAGTTCTGCAACCTTCAATATATCGTAAGAGCCTTTTCGCTTACCTATTCTGCCCAAAGTCACTATATTTTTTGAATAAAGATTGTAATTGTTTGTATCGTTCACTTTTACGGCATTATTTATAGATATCACTTTTGTATCAGTAATATTGGTATAATATTCTTTCCAGCTTTCTGATACAGCCACAATTAAATCTGCTTTATCCAAAATACTTTTGATAAAGCATTTCTCTATGTGATTTGATTCTTCATAAAATTCATCAAAACTTGAAGCATGTATATGGAAAACTGTTTTTACAGATTTGGGTGTATGTAAAAGTAAAAGACCTTTTCTATAAAAACTGCCATTTTGAGCCACGTGAAAATGAACAATATCGATTTTTTCACGTTTAATTACTTTTCTTATGTTGAAAAAATTTTTCAGAAATGGTTTATTTCGATTATTTTCTTGCCAATTATTCATCAATAGAACTTCATAATTTTTTTTAGCTTCATATATATTTCTAATAACAGTAGAAATCCCTCCTAGAGAATCTTTACTAGGGCCCACCATCAAAACTTTCATATTATTTCCTCCAATATCGTTGCGTTATTTATAAGTATAATTATTCATTCACAGAGAACTTCTCATGCGATAAAATTCGCCGCTTACTCCTTTATTTGATTCTTAAGTAGTGATTTCCTTTTTTCTGCAATTACGTGACCGATAAATTCTAAGTTTCCAAAAAAATACCGTTTGAACATTTTGTGAGGTTCTTGGATAAATCGATAAAACCATTCTAAACCCATTTTTTGGAAAAACTTAGGCGCTCTTTTTACTTTTCCCGCAACAACATCGAAGCTTCCACCTACTCCAATCAGTAATGGTACATTTAACGATTCTTTATATTTATCTAACCAATATTCTTTATCTGGAGAAGGAATAGCTAAAAATAGGATATCAGCTGAAGAATCAGCGATTTCTTTAACTATTTCTTCTGATTTCTCTTTATCGAAGTAACCATTCCTATAACCAGCAATCTGCAATTCCGGATAATCTTTTTTATGCTTAGCAATAACTTTTTCTACTACATCTTGTGTAGCGCCTAAATAAAAGACACGAAACCCAGCATTAGCAGCAACTTCCACCAATTTTTCAAAAAGATCAATTCCTGTGACTCTCTCAGGGACTACGTGATTGAACAAACGGTCGGCCCAGACAACTGATTGTCCATCCGCATTTATAATGCCACATCCCTCAATTATTTTTTTCAACTTCTCATCTTTATACATTAAATTAATTTTATTTGCATTTAGTACAACATGTTGAGTAACTTGACGTTTTTTTATCACTTCGATCATCTTTTCGATCGTTTCATCGAAAGTAAAGGCATCTACAGACGTACCTAATAGTTTTACCCTTTTGTCCATTTTAGTATCATCCTCTTCTATCCCAATTCTTCAATTTTAAAAAAAAACGGACTTAATTTTAATCTTATTATTCCTAATATAAACTTAAGGAATTAGATATCATTTTTTTATTTGTTCGCAACTTATACTCGGAATTCATCAACTCTTGGATCCTTCCCTTTTCCATTCTATAAATGAACGACATTATCCATCGTTCCAACCGGGTCGATCAAAACGACCTTTTTTTGTTCGAATAGCTCCATAAAGTCAAACAGTTGGCGATGTTTGTTCATCACTAACACGACATCGACAGTATCAAGGAATTCGATAAGATCAAAGGATTGATTGGCGACGATTTTTTTATCTACTAAAGGATCATAAAAAACAATTGATTCTTTTTGTTGCGTCTTCATATAGTTATACATTTGGAGGCTTGGACTTTCTCGGACGTCTCCTACATTATTTTTATAGGATAATCCATAGACACCTAGCGTTTTTCCAGGATAACATTGATTCATCAAGTGGATCGTCCGATCAAAAATTGTCTTAGGGACCTGATCATTTACTTCTCGCGCTTGTCTAATCAGCTTGGCTGTTTCTGGATAATCTCCTACTAAAAACCAAGGGTCAACAGAAATACAGTGTCCACCTACACCTGTTCCTGGAGTTAAAATATTGACTCTTGGGTGTTTGTTTGCAATATCAATCACCTCAAAAACATCTAAGTCTTCCTGATCGCAGATTTGTTTTAGTTCATTGGCGAAAGCGATATTAACATCCCTGAAAGTATTCTCAACTACTTTCGTTAATTCAGCTGCTTTTATGGACGTAAGCATAAATTCTCCATCACAAAAGCTTTGATAAATTTTTTTCACTTTCTCAGCTACTTCAATAGTATCTGCCCCGATCGTTCTAGCATTATTCTTCAATTCATATAAAATATTTCCAGGTAAAATCCGTTCGGGCGCATGGCAAAGTTCGACCGCTTTATCCTTGAATACTGGCCGGACATAACGATCAATCGTTTTGGGTGATATCGTCGATTCTATAATGATCAAAGCTCCTTCTTTGCATTTTTCATGGATTGAAGTGACAGCAGATATCAAATAAGCAGGATCGATTTTTTTCGTTGCTTTATCGAATGGTGTTGGAACCGCCACAATATAGATGTCTGCAACCTGATATTCAGTTGTAAAAGTGATCCCATTCACCAAAGCTTTTTCATATAATTCATTCATCCCATATTCCTCAAATAGTGTGTTTCCAGTATTAAGCTGATTGATCAACTGTTGATTTTTATCTGTTCCAATGATTTTATACCCTGAATTTTGCAACATTAAAGCTGCAGGTAACCCGACATATCCTAAACCGATAAAGTTGATTACATTGTTTTCCATGTCAAAACTCCTATCCTATTTGTTCTCTAGTTAATGTAGACAATAGGATATCATCAAAACTATCTTAGCTGCTTTCAAAAAAAGCTGTGTATCTACCATGTTTTGAAAGGTAACTTGTTCTTATCATTCTTTTTCTTTGACTTTTTGTCTACTCACGGAAAATAAGAAACAAAAAGACAACGAAATCGATTACATTCAATCCAGATGGTAAAGATGATGTTTTCTATAAATGGTTTCTTCAAAATTACTTTCCAGCTGACTCTGCAATCTTAATGTTTTATCATTTGGCAAATCAGACTAGTCCAATTCATATGGCTAATTCACTTAAAGAGTTCGTTCCAATATCAGGTGCCTTCAATATGACAGATAAACTTTCTGATTTTCAAGTTCCATTTGTCCTCAAAGCGTTGAGCGGTCTTAGATACGCCAAAGGCTATTTTAATGATGTATTTGAGGAAACGATACAGTTTATTGATGATCCTCTGATATAGACAACCTTTTTTATATACTTCCTATCAAGAACATATTAATCAGTAGATAATCTGAAGATAAAAACAATTAAACACGAAAAATTATTAATATACACCCGCTATTAGTTCTGAAATCTAACTTTTGGGAATTGCAATCTACTATTTTTCGTGTCTTTTTCATTTAATAACAATATTGCATATTGAAAAATCATTGATTTTCGGTTCGTCTTATTATTTATATTTTTTACCGCTCTACCTTTCAAAGTACTACGTTATTTCTTTTTATTAACGAAAAAATAAGAGCACTAAACAGACCAAAATAGTTATGACCCTCAACGCGGGAGTAAACAGCAAGGCTATCATTAAATTAGCAAGTTCTCTGACGATTGAGGAATTTGATTCATATAATACGAATAAAGGTTCTGCAAATAAATTCACATGTCTATAAACAAATTCTGTAAATAAATATGCAGATAGCCCTAAACCAATTATGGTGATATTTTTTTTAGATTTTGACATTTTTTATCTCCTATAATATTTTTTTCAGTTATTCATTTCCTTTTTTATAAAAAATGTAGATTGTTTTAAAGTAATATATGCTGTAGTTTCAAGAAAATTTACAGGAAATTTGATAACTGATATTATTTACTTTTTGACCACCATATACATAACTTTTATTTTTGTTTCTTTTTTAGAATCCAATGTGATTAAATAAAAATTTTTACAATAATATGCACATATAAATAATAAGATGATATAATCAACAAGAAAAATGTGAATTTTTTCACTATATTTTATCACATGAAAATTCATTAAGAAAGTAGGCGTCGAAGTATCATGCACACACCAGAAGAAATTATGGAAATCAGTATTCATCTTGGAGCAAAAAAAATACAAAAACCTATCTTAGCTAAACTGATTTTAGGGTTTATCGGAGGAGCCATGATTTCTCTAGGTTATTTGGCATACGTACGTGTCTCTGCTTCTATCCCAGAATCTATGGCTAGCTTGACTAGTTTAGTTGGTGCCTCGGTTTTCCCTATCGGTCTGCTGGTCATCCTTCTTGGCGGTGGTGAATTGATCACCGGAAATATGATGGCTGTGGCGATTGCCTTTATGGATAAAAAAGTCACATTCTTACAGTTGGTTAAAAATTGGTCTGTGATTACTTTTGCAAATATTATTGGGGCAATTTTCGTAGCCTACTTCTTTGGACACTTTGTTGGTCTAACTCATTCAGGTGTCTATCTCGACCAAGTGATTCATATTGCTGATCATAAAATCGCTGTTTCTTGGTGGCAAGCATTAGGGTCTGGAATAGGTTGTAATTGGTTTGTTGGTTTAGCGTTATGGTTATCATATGGGGCAAAAGATGCGGCCGGCAAAGTATTAACGATTTGGTTTCCAGTCATGATTTTTGTGGCAATCGGTTTCCAACATAGTGTGGCCAACTGTTTTGTGATACCTGCTGCCATATTTGAAGGTCAAGCGACTTGGTTAGAATTTCTCTCGAATTTTATCCCCGTTTATATTGGAAATATCATTGGCGGAGCTATTTTTGTTTCAGGTTTTTATTACGTTAGTTACAAGCATCATTGAAAGAGCGTGGGACAAAAGTAAAGAACACTTTTGTTTCACGATCTAAACACGTATAAACGGCGGAAGCAGAAGCAACTCCTTCGGAAATAAGCTGAAATTCACAAAAATTTGAAAAGCAATTTTCATGAATTCCTTCTTATTTCTTGGAGTTAAACGCTTCTGTCCCAGCCTCTCTTTTTATATACTATTTATATTTTAAGAACTATAGCTTTTTATTATATGTATTATTCAAATTAGTTATATCGAGTGAAAAAAACTTTCAAATTGATTCTTTTTATTTATCATAAAGATATAGATACATAATCATTTTCGCTTACATATATTTGAATATGAACTAAAAACAGCAAGAAAGAAGATGATCAAATGTATTATGTAGAAGTAAAAACAAAAGGTGTCAAAAATAAACAATATGTGAAAGGCATGAGTAATGAGTATCCTTTACTTGGTTCATGGAAAGAAGCAGCACCTTTTTCCAAACCATGTGCCATAAAAATAAAGAGCGAGCTGGAAAAAGAACTGACTTGCGGCAAAGCAGTTGTAACCATCATCGAAAAGTAACAGTGCAAAAACTAATGAATGACTTATTCCAACACTTAAGCCGTATAGAAAGGAAGCAAAATATGGATTATACTGTTGAGTTTGACAGTGAACTATTGGAACAATTTCCGCAAGAGGTACATCTCGCATACAAAAAAACTATTTCTAAAAAAGTCATAGAGCATGTAGACCATAATTTTTTTCGTATAAAACCAGTACGAACACGCTCGGCAAAGGGAATATATGAAATGAAAGTCAATATTGATAAAAAAAATTATCGTATAGCATTTACTTTTAAAAAAAATCATGTATTCATTTTTTATATTAGTCCAAATGTACAAAAAATAGTATTTGATAAAGAAGTGAATAAAAAAATAAGATAGACGAGGATTGGAGGATGGATTGAATGATACTTGAATCTATCCTCCCGTTTTTTTCTTTTTACGTTATACATAGTATTTGTCATTACCAAAAAGTCCCTCTTATCTTCTAGTATCCTTTATATAAGAAACACCATCCATTTCTTTTACTTGAACAAATCCTACTGATTCATAAAATTTTTTTGTTTTCTCAGTATCATCTGTCAATAATTCGATTTGGATTGGTCCATAACTGGTGATCTTCTCCAAAGCTTCATTCAAAAGCGCTTTGCCTATTCCTTGGCGCTGATACCTCGGATGAATGAGGATATCTTGAATAAATGCGATCGTCGCAAAATCAGTGATCCAACGAACGATTCCGATAATCTTCCCTTCCCCATTACGCTTTATCAGAGATTCAGATTGTTCAAATGCTCTAGCTAACCTTGCAGTGTCTTTTGTGTAATTCGTCCAACCAACGCTCTTATATAATTCAGAAATCTCATCGATCATAAGGGAATCAACATTCATTTTTTTCTTCCTTTCTTATAGTATTTCTTCATTTAATGATACAATTCTTTGACTATTTAATCTATCACATATAACTCTACTATAAAGATTCTCTCGATTCCTTAAAATTCCTCTTTCCTTTTAGAATGCATCCTTTTTGATAAATAAAAAAGGTTGTGATAAATTTTCTTCACAACCTCTGTTTCTCTCTATCAAGTATTATCTTTTAATTTTCTACCCTTACCCTAGCATCTCTATTGCCCATAGTATGCATGCTTTCCGTGTTTTCGAAAATAATGTTTATCTAGCAAATATTGTGGGATTTCACATATATTTGGGTTGATCAACTCGTTTTCTTTAGCCATCAAACAAATTTCATCTAAAATCAGGCTATTTTCTACTGCTTCCATAGGTGAGTGCCCCCAAGTGAATGGTCCATGTCCATAGACAAGTACTCCAGGGACTTCGTTTGGCTCTAATTTTCTTTCCTTAAACGTCTCGACAATCACATTCCCTGTATGAACTTCGTAAGCTTCTTTTACTTCTTCTTTCGTCAATTGGCGTGTACAAGGAATCTTTCCATAAAAAGCATCAGCATGGGTCGTGCCATAAGCTGGCAAATCTCGGCCTGCTTGCGCCCACATGACAGAGTGAGTAGAATGAGTATGAGTAACAGCAGTTACATCTTCAAAAGCTTTGTATAAAACAACATGGGTAGGCAGATCTGAAGATGGTTTTAAGCTGTCTTCTTCTATTATATTTCCTGACAAATCTGTTACAACCATTTGATCTGCTTGCATGCGTTCATATCGGACACCGCTTGGCTTAATAACGATGACTCCTAGCTCACGGTCCACTTCACTCACATTGCCCCAAGTCAATTTGACTAATCCGTATTGCGGCAATGCCAGATTTGCTTCAAAGACACGTTGCTTCATTGCTGCAATTCTTTCTTCACAAGACATCATAACCAGCCTCCTTCAATTTAGAACTTAAGTAGTCTTTTGCCTGCTGGATTTCTCTTCGAAAGTCTTGACTTTTTTCACTCCACATTTCGATCAGGAATGTTCCATCATAATCTAAACGTTTCAAATGTCTCAATAATCCAAGAAAGTCAACGCATCCGTTACCAAAAGGAACATCACGAAACTGGCCTGAATATTCTTTTGTTACAGGATACGTGTCTTTTAAGTGGATAGCAGTGATATAATCGATCCCTTTCTCAAGTTCTCGAGCCGGATTATTTTCCGGCCATGCGGACAAATTGCCTAGGTCTGGATATACTTGTAGAAAAGGGGAATGAATCTGTTCTTTGATTTCTAAAAATTTTGAAATGGAGTTCATAAATGGATCATCCATGATTTCCACGGAAAGAATGATGCCATATTTAGAAGCTTCCTTTACGCTTTCTTTTATTCCTTCGATAAAGTCTTCTCTGGAATTCATTGATTTCTCTTCATAATAAACATCGTATCCAGCTATTTGGATTACTTTGACGCTTAGATTATGCGCCAAATGGATTGCTTTTTTCATTAGTTGTTTCGCTGCTTTTTTCTTTTCTGGATCAGCAGAACCAAATGGAAATCGCCGATGCGCACTTAAACAAATCGAATGGATACGTACTCCAGAGCTAAACATCTCTTCTCTCAGCTCAGCTATCTTTTTTTCAGACCAATCTAATCGTGCTAACCGCTCATCCGTCTCATCAATCGACATCTCGATAAAATCGAAGTCCATTTCTTTTACAAGGGAAAAACGTTCTTTCCATGAAATATCTTTGGGTAATGCTTTTTCATAAATCCCGATTTGAGCCATTTCCTTACCCCCAGATACGAATGATCTCATCTTTGAAACATTGTGCAGCCTTCATTGGATCTTCTGCTGCTGTAATCCCCCGACCCGCGATAAAGGTATACACATCGATTCCTTCAAACAATTGTAATGTGTTTGGATTTAATCCACCAGTTACAGAAACATTGAAGCCTAGTTCAATCAGTTTGCTGACCTTCGACAAATCTTTTTCACCCCAAGCTTCACCAGATAAGAGTGCATCACGGCTTTGGTGGTAGATTACCTGTCGGATTCCGATGTTATACCAATCCTTGGCTTGCTCAAAAGTCCAATTGCCATAGAGTTCTACTTGTAATTCGCCTATCTCTTTTTGTGCTGCCTTCATCGTTGGCATTGTTGCACAGCAAATGACTGTCATCCAATCTGCTCCTGCATTAGCCACATTTCTTGCTACTGTTCCTCCAGCATCTGCACATTTCGTATCAGCGACCAGTTTTTTGTCTGGAAATATACTGTGAATACAGCGAATCGCTTTTTGTCCTTCCTGTAAGCAAAGGATCGTTCCTACTTCAATAATATCTACTACATCACCGACTTTCATAACATCGCCTAATGCATGTTCTAAATCATTGTGATCTAACGCAATTTGTAGATTCGGCCTGCTCATCTTGGTTCCTTCTTTCACTTGTTTTTTTGATACCATGTTGTTTCAGCAAATTTTTCACTGATTTCTTTGGCGGACATCACATTTTTGATACCGATAACTGTAACGCCTTTTTTCTCTGCCTGAGTAAACATATTCAAAAAATTGACTGGTGTAAAAACGACATCATATTGACTGGCTGAGCTTTTTCCCTCTGAAATAGCACAATGATGAATCTTGGTAATTGGTATATTTAGTTCTTTCATTGCTTTTTCTACACTTCTCATCATCATCAAGCTGGTTCCTGATCCATTTGCACACGATACTAAAATTCTCATCCTAATCCCTCCATTATGAGTGTTGTCTAATCAGATTTCTTTTATGCTTTCTGCTTTTCTGCATATTTTTCATAATCTTCTACAATCAAGAAATACCCCTCAGGATTTTTCCGATATTGTAACTGCGGAATAGCCAATAGACCAATGACGACTACGGCGATTCCAGCATAACCTAGGACTTTCATGACTACTGTAAATAATGGCCAAGCTGTCGCCCAATCGAACATCCCGATATAACCACCGTATGTTGACATCCCGATCCATGTAGCGAATAATGCTGAACCGCCTACTTGTATGATTCCAGAAAGAAATGGGAACAGACAGGCAGCTTTGAATCCACCTCGGTTATTGGCATAAACTGCTATAACAGCATTGTCAAAGAACAATGGAATGAAACCGGCTATAACGATCGTTGGCGATTTCAATAAAATCAGTAAACCAATCATCAAAAACTGGCCCAAAGCACCAAACAAAAATCCAATCGTTACCGCATTTGGCGAACCAAAGCCAAAAGTAGCGGCTACATCAATTCCTGGAACAGCTCCTGGTAAAATCGTGTTTGAGATTCCTTGAAAGGATTGAGTTAGTTCATCGACGAAAGTCCGAACACCTAATTGCAAGATTGCCAGATATACCGCAAAATTCAAGGAAGTCGTCATAATGTAGAATAAGAAACTCTGCCCCTCTTGCATGAATTGTGCTTGAATCAAATAATCTTTGCCTAGTACAAGCAGAATGATCCCAAAGAAAAATAGCATGAGCAACGAAGTAGCAACCATATTCTCATTAAATATCGATAGGAATCCTGGTAATTTGATATCTTCGATTTTCTTGTCTTGCTTGATCGATCGATTTTTCTTTTCATCCCGCTTTTTCATCCATTCAGCTAGCTTAGCAAAAATAAAGATTCCGAACATTTGCTGATGTGCCACCGCAAATCCGGCACCTTCTGTCAATTCCTGCGTGATCCCTACTGTTAAGTTAGAAGCTACTGCCCAATAACACCCTAAAATCAATCCCATAAATATCAATACTTGTATCCTGCCTAGATCAGGAAAGCAAAACAGTAAAATCCAAAAAGCGGTAGCTGCTTGCTGGACCTGAACATTTCCGGTCGTGAAAACGGATCGCAATTTCGTATATCTCTGAAAACGGACTAATAAAATATTTAAAACAAACGCAATCAGTAATAGAATCATCACATCTCCAAAGGTACGGCCAAATGTCTCCATTAATCCAGCATCCACAGCATTTTGTCCAAAATAAGGATCTGTAACCATGGCATCCAAATTGAACCGTTCCTTTAGTCCAACCAAGATTGGTCGAAAATTGTTGACCAAACCACCAGAGCCAACAGTCAAAATAAAGTAGCCAACCGTTGCCTTTAAGAATCCAGCGATGCATTCATGAAGTGGGCGTTTCAGCAAAATATAGCCTAATAACACGATAAAACCAATCAGGTACGCTGGCTGCGTCAAGATATTTGTTGCAAAATACGTCCAAATGCTTAACAAAAATTCCCCCATCTTTTTTCTCCTCTATCAATTAATTATATTCCGCCATCACAACTTGGTAATCATCGATGGAGTTCGTAGAGATGAGACGCTCAACCAATCCATCTGTCATTAATAATTCGGATAATTTTTGGATATTTTCTAGGTGTTCTTCTGGATTTTTTGCTGCGAGTGTAAAAAACAAACTGGCCGTTTTCTCCTCATTCTCCCCTTCACTTTCAAAACGGACTGGCTGCTTCAACTTGGTAAATGAAATAGCCGTTCCAAAAACTCCCTCACTTTTTTCTGAAGAATGTGGCATGGCTACTTGAGGTGCAATCACAATATAAGGTCCATATTTTTCTACACAATGAATGATTTCTTCAATATACGTTTGATCAATGATGTTCTTATCAATCAATACACGACAGCTTTCGGCGATAGCTTCACGCCAATCCGTGATTTCTTTATCTGGGTAATGGATCAATTGATGGTCAAAAAAGTATTTCAGCAAGAAACTTCCCTTCTTTCTTATAAAAACGACGGAAACGGTGTATCATTTTCAATCGAGAAGACATCTTCAAATCCGCGATAAAAATTAAACTCAAGATCATCTTTGTTTGTCGGATAGATGAATTTCCCGCCTACTTGCCAGATATAAGGTTTAAACCCATACTGTAAGCGATCCTTTTTGAATTTCCAAATTTCAGTAATCTCTTTAGGATCAGCCATAAAATTAGACCAAATATCGTAGTGGACAGGAATCACTACTTTTGCATTCAATGACTCCGCCATGCGCAGCATATCAACAGAAGTAACTTTGTCTGTTATCCCTCGTGGGTTTTCACCGTAGGCTCCTAAGCAGACATCGATTTTGTGGTCATTGCCATGTTTGGCAAATAAATTGGAATAATGTGAATCTCCTGCGTGATAAAGAGTACCTCCTGATGTTTCGAATAAATAATTTACTGCTATTTGATCCATCTCCTGAGGCATTTTTCCTTTCAATACTTCTTCCGGATCTCCACAAGTAACCAACGCTGTCCGATCAAACGCTTCTAAAGCTACTACATTGATATCTTTGATTTTGACCGCATCACCTGGTTTCACGATAATCGTTTTTTCTTCAGGGATCCCCCATTTTTGCCACGTGTGAACCACTTCTTTTGGTCCAATGAATATTGCTTCAGGACAATTTTGATGAACGGCTGCAGCTGTGTGGATATCTAGATGATCGGAATGGATGTGTGTGACGATTAAAGCGTCTACATTTTTTATTTCAAAAGGATCGATTACGAAAGGCTGAGTCCGTAAGTTAGGCTGCATCTTTTGAACACCGCTCATACGCATCATCTGATGCCCTTTTTTCATCATGCCATTTCCATGACTGCGTTTTCCCGTTCCACACCATAGATCACATAAGATATTCGTTCCTTCATGACTTTTCAGCCAAATTCCCGTACAGCCTAGCCACCACATAGCAAAAGTTCCAGGTTCCACTACCTCTGATTCGATTTCCTCGTTCAAATACGTACCCCATTCTGGAAATGTTTCTAATATCCACTTTTCTTTTGTCACTTCATTCACCGTTTTGCTCATTTGCTTGCTCCCCCCATATCATTCTTACGACTTACAAGTAAATCTTAATGCGTAACCGCATGCGTGAAAACCCTTTTATATGACTGTTTGTCTTTTATATGATTTTCTTTTAAAGGTTAATGATCGTTTCAGTATAATAAAGACAGATATGAATATTTAAATGAACAACCAATCAAATAAATCCATGGATCAAGGTGACCTTCAGGAGGCAACAGTCATGAAAAACTCACTTGTCAATATTGAAAAACGGCAAAAAGATATTTTGGAACTACTTCAGCAAACCGAACAATTGTCAACTTTTGAATTAGCTGAATCTCTGGATGTATCTATTAGTACGATACGCAGAGATTTAAATTTATTAGAAGAAAAAAACGAGATCATCCGCAATTACGGTTATTGTTCTTATAATTACAAAAACCAGACTGATTTTGATCAATCTGGTCCTGAAAGGATTAAACAAGCGATTGCCAGAGAAGCTAGTAAATACATTAGCGATTATGATACATTGTTTATTAATTCTAGCTCGACTGCATTGAAAACACTGGATTTTCTTCAATCTAACCATTTGACCGTCGTTACAAACAACGTAAAAATCAACTATTCTCCTCACAAAGATAATTGCAGTTATATTTTAACTGGCGGAGAGATGCGCTTTCCAAAAGAAGCACTGGTGGGCGATATCGCATTAAATACGATTTCTTCAATCAATGCAGACATTTGTATCATTGGTTGCAGCGGAGTCGATGTCGCACATGGGGTCACAACGAAAATATTGAATGAATCAACAATCAATGAAATGATGATCAACCAGACAATCAAATGCAAGATTCTAGTTGCTGATCATCGAAAAATCGGACTGACATCAAAGTTCAAGATTGCTGATATTTCAGTCTTTGATTATTTGATCACTGATAAATTTTGCTCTGAAAAAGTATTAGACGAGATCAAGAATACGGGGACAAAAATCATCCAAGTAGATTCATTTTAAGAATTATGTTTGTTTGCGTAAAAAACTCTGCTACATTCAAAATTATCATTTGAACATAGCAGAGACTTCTTAAAACGCTAAAATGGTGGAACAATCAAAATTTGATTTAATCAACCATTTTACTAACTATTTTCTCCACATCCAAAGTTCCATATTCTTCCTTAGATATCACGAAAACAGGTATTTCAGGGAACTGACTTTCTATTTTATCTTTTGCGTATCCAAGTAAAGGAGTGAGCAATAAGATGTCTGCTCTCTTTGCTTCTTTGTCTATTTGGCTAGAATCATAGACTTTGACTGACACATTTTTTTGCGCTTTTTGAAAGAAATGTGTCAATTTTCTTTCTAAACGTTGCGTTTGCAAAAGTCCATCAGAAGAAATCAAACTGAATGACATATCGAAAAGAAAGATCTTCTTTGGACTTTGTTCAGCAATCATGGGCTTGTTAAGATTCATTGGTTACCTTCGTCTCTTTTATCTTTAGATCATCCCAGTATTTTAACTAACTTTTATTATATATACATTTTCATGAAAGCGCTATATAATAAGTTAGATTATTATCTAAACTCAACAGAGATATTTGTTTACGAATGCTATTTTTGTTAAATATTGAAAGGAGTACCGTCCATGTTAAGCAATAGTTTGATTGCTTTACTAGAAAAGAAGCGTTCCTCGTTAAGTAAAATCGAAAATGAAATATTGGATTATATATTCCTCCATTTATCCGATATTGGAACGAAAACGATTTATGAAGTATCTGATGATTTATTTGTCTCAACTGCTACTATCTCCCGAACGGCTAAACATTTAGGCTATCAAGGTTTTAAAGAGTTGAAATACGCCATTGATCAATCCATTCATGTAGAGGAACAGGAAGGAAATAGCCAAAGCTTTCAAACAATCACGAACCAGATCACTTCAAATGTCACAGAAACGTTCCATCAAATGAGCGAAGAAAAGGCCAAACAAATGATGACATTGATCCATCAATCGAATACTATTGAAGTTTTTGGATTAGGAGGAAGCTTCCCTATTTGTACAGATTTTGCTCGAAAACTGACTTTTTTAGGAAAAAAAGCATTTGCTCGTTCAGATTGGGATGAACAAGAAGCAGCTGTAAGTAATTTAAATCAGGAAGACTTAGCTATTTTCGTCAGTTTCACAGGAGAAACAAAAGGTATCCTCTCCTATGCCCAGATTGCTCAAAGACAACAAGTCCCTATCATCAGCATTATTTCAACCAAGGGAAGTAACTTGGAAAAATTATCGACGATTTCCTTATATGCAAAGGGAACGACTCGCTATCACCACAGTGTCGATTTAAGTTCAAGAATTTCTGTCATTTGTTTATTTGATACAGTACTCTTGATGTATGCAGACCAAATGAAAAACAATTAGCTATAATTTGTTGCTATTTCTAGTGAAACTGCTTACTCAATCATGTATGAGGATACAGAATATCTGTCTCCTCTTTTTTATTTCCTTTAGTTAGCTATAATAAACCTATCAATGAAAACGCAATCATTTTTTAAAGATCTTAAAACTACTAAGAGATGGAGGAAGAAAAATGGATACAAAGAAAAAGAAATCGACCTTTTGGGAGTTCTTTCAAGGGTTGGGAAAGACTTTTATGTTGCCGGTTGCTTTGTTGGCTTTCATGGGTATTCTTTTAGGGTTAGGTAGTTCATTTTCCAGTGAATCAATGATTCAGACTTTACCGTTTTTAGGATATCCAGCAGTTAAAGCAGTGTTCCAATTCATGTCTGCTATTGGCGGTTTTGCCTTTACCTACTTGCCAGTCATGTTTGCCATGGCCATTCCATTAGGATTAGTTCGTAAGGAAAAAGGTGTGGCCGCTTTCTCTGGATTCGTCGGTTACACTGTCATGAATTTAGCCATCAACTTTTACTTAGTCCTGACAAATCGTTTAGTTGATGCCGACCACTTGCGAGAAGCTGGACAAGGAATGGTTTTTGGTATCCAGACGATCGAAATGGGTGTTCTTGGAGGGATCATTGCTGGAATCATCGTTTATAAGTTGCATAACAGGTTTTATACTGTTCAGTTACCAGATAGTTTCGCCTTCTTCTCAGGGGCTCGTTTTGTACCGATTATCACTTCTCTAGTTTTAGGGTTTGTTGGTTTGATCATCCCCTTGATTTGGCCTTTATTCGCTATGGTCATTATGGCTATCGGCCAGCTAATCCAACGTTCAGGAATATTTGGTCCCTTCTTATTCGGCTCAGGGGAACGACTGCTTCTTCCATTCGGGCTTCATCATATTCTAGTTTCGATGATACGCTTTACTGAAGCTGGTGGTTCGGCGATCATTGATGGGAAAGAAGTATTTGGTGCACTGAATATCTTTTATGCAGAATTGCAAAACAATTTGCCTATTTCGCCAAGTGCAACTGCCTTTTTATCACAGGGAAAAATGCCTACATTTATTTTTGGACTGCCTGCAGCAGCATTAGCTATGTATCGTACCGCAGCACCACAAAATCGACATAAAATCAAAGGATTATTGATTTCAGGTGTGATTGCGACAGCTGTGACCGGAATCACAGAACCAATCGAATTTTTATTTTTATTCATTAGTCCGCTATTATGGCTCTTCCATGTCGTCATGACTGGTCTAGGTTTTATGGTCATGGCATTATTAGGTGTAGTAATCGGGAATACAGATGGTGGAATCTTAGATTTTGTGATTTTTGGTCTACTCCAAGGTAATGACACAAAATGGTGGTGGGTATTAATAATCGGTGCTTTGTGGTTCGGTATTTACTATATTGTCTTCAAAACAGTAATCATAAAATTGGATTTAAAAACACCTGGGCGTGACAAGACAGTGGATGAAACAGAATATACCGATCAAGAAGTGAACTTTCATAAAACAGGCGGATACGATGCAAAAGGAATTTTAGCAGCACTTGGCGGTCAAGAAAACATCCAATCTTTAGATAATTGTATTACACGTTTACGTTTAGTTTTAGCAGATGCAGATATCGTAGATGATGAAAAGTTAAAACAACTAGGAGCATTAGGTGTGGTCCATCTCGATCATCAAAACGTCCAAGTGATTATCGGAACAAAAGTCACAACTGTTCGCAATCAGCTTGATACGATTTTAGGATAAAAAGATAGAAGGTGAATTTTGTGACATTTGATACCGCTATAAATAGAAAAGGAACGTACTGTACACAGTGGGACTACGTTGAAGACCGATTTGGAGAAGCTGATTTACTCCCTTTTACGATTTCTGATACAGATTTTATGGTCCCCGAAGAAGTACTTGAAACTTTGAAAGAAAGAATGAACCATCCAGTATTTGGCTATACCCGCTGGAATCATCATGAATTAAAAGAAGCAATTAAACAGTGGTATCAATCCCGTTTTGACACACTACTGGAAGAAGAATGGATCATGTACACTCCAACAGTTATCTATGCAGTATCTACCCTTATTCAAATGCTTACTAAAAAAGGGGAAGGAGTGGTTTTACAAACGCCAGCTTATGATGCTTTTTTTAAAGTCATCCAAGACAATGACCGACTTCTAGTCGAGAATCCTTTGATCTATGAAGAAAGTCAGTACCGGATCGATTTTACGGATTTAGAAGAGAAATTAGCCAGGCCAGAAAACAAAGTACTACTTCTCTGCTCTCCCCACAATCCAACCGGAAGAGTATGGAAACAATGGGAATTAGAAAAAATCGTGGCATTGTGCCGTCAGTATTCTATATTTTTATTATCTGATGAGATACACATGGACATTTTAGGACGAGGACAAAGGCATATACCTATCACACGCTTCAATTATGAACAAGTGGCGATTGTCACCAGCGGTACAAAAACATTTAACTTCCCTGGATTGACATTTGCCTATGCGTTGATACCGAATCTTGGGTTACGTGAGCATTTTCAAAGGAAGTTAAAAAATGCGGATGGGTTATCTTCTACCAATGTTTTCGGTATGTTAGCGACAATGAGTGCCTATCGGTATTGCAGTCATTGGGTAGATGAATTGAATCATTATCTTGAAAGCAATCAGCGGTATGTAAAAGCATTTATCCAGGAAAAACTGCCAGATGTAAAAGTTGTCGATCTTGAAGCAACCTATTTGATGTGGCTGGATATATCCAAAGCTGTATCAGATATCCCTCTTTTAAGAGAGAAGCTGATTTCTGTAGGTAAAGTGGCGATTATGGATGGATCGATTTACGGCGGAAACGGTCATCAATTTTTACGATTGAATATCGGCTGTCCGAAATCGAAATTAGTAGATGGACTAGATCGTATGTTGAAAAGTTTTGAAGCAACTGCTGAAATCGAAATTAAACCATAATAAAGGAGATGTGACAAAAATTTTTGTCACATCTCTTTTTTTCGAATATACGATGTTCTTAAAGTTGAACACTTCTGTCAAGATTTCTTTATTTAAGGTCGTTTTCGATCACTTTCACCGCGTGATCATTCCCGTTGAAACATGCTACTTTTTTGGCATCCATATATCTTTCTAAATAATCGTCTTCTCCTAGTTGCTTATAGCAAAAAGCAATTTCATAAAGCAAGTATTCCAATGAATGGGTCGATTTATGTTTCTTATTGTATTCGATCCCCTTCTCGCACAACTGGATTGCTTTTTCATAGTTCTCGATTTTGCTGTAATAGGTAGCGATATTATAATATACGGCACAGACCATCAGATTATCAAAATCAGTATCATTCAAGATTTTAAGCGTACGTTCCACATACACTTTTGCAAAGTCTAATTCTCCTTTTGACAAATAGATCATGGCCACATTTGCAGCTGCTTGTAAATGATGGATATCTGTTTCGGTCGTTTGTTCCAACACTTGATTGAAATAAAACAATGCTGCATCTTCTTTTTTTGCATAAAGATGATCAAGCAGTCCTTGATAAAACAAGATTTGGTTTAAAAGATCAGAATTGCTTACTTTTTTCTGATCAATCGTTTGTAAAATTTCATAAGATTCTTTGTACTTCGATACAGCATTCAACGATTGAATCTCACTTAATTTTTTTCTGATCTTGTCTTCTTCTGTTTCCACTAATATATCGGAGATCTCGACATTCAACTTTTTGCAAAGCGCACTTAGGATGTTGATACCTGGTGACATATTCTTGTTTTCGATATTGCTGACAGTTGCCTGTTCGCAAATACCTTCTGCTAATTGTACTTGGGTTAACCCCTTTTTCTTTCGGTATTCTTTCAGTAATGCTCCATCTACTTTTATCAAAACAATTTCCTTCCCTTTAAAAAATTATTTCTCCTTTATATCATACACAAAAAAAAGTTCTAAACAACCATAATTGTTTAGAACAGAATAAAAATTTTAATTTTTATCACCAATTATTTCTTGATAAAAAATCAACTGTCTACCTGCAGATCAATCTCCTGAAGTATTTTCTCTATCATTTCTTGTTGACTTAATTCGGCAGTCAGTATCTTCTCATTAGGCAATCCAAGTATATCATGCTCCAACCACCAATCCGCCATTTGTTCTGCACCAAATTCTTTTGACACCTTTCTCTGGCTGTGACGTCTCAGCGTTTCTTCAAAAGAAAGATCGTAATAATAAGCAAATACATTTCCTTGAAAGCTCTCATACAGGTCCATAAGCATCGCTTTGTAGATTTTTGTGCGCATGATCCCCTCAACAAGGACTAAATCAAATCTGTCTTTTCCAAATTCTGCCAACTGACGGATCAAATCTGGTGTAGGATTTCCTATTTTATCTTTGACATTCAACATTCCTCTTCTCACTTCATCTTGAGAGATTCGCATCACCTTCCCCATAGGAAAATGATTTTGAATAGCTTTAGCTGTCGTTGTTTTCCCACTTGCTGAATTTCCTCTTAATATGACTAGCTTCCCCATGACACTGCATCTCCTTGTATACCGATAATCATTCATCCAACATCATTAAACCTTCTGTTGATTGAAAATAAAAAGAGAATCTGTTTGTATAAAATCATTCTGATCTGTGGTAAGCATATGGAATGAGATCCGTAATTTTGATTTTTTTAGCCCCCTCTTCTGTTGAGACAATGATCTCACAATCAGGTGCATACTCCAATATAAACTGTCGGCAATTCCCACATGGAGAATAGATCATGTCAGAATGATCTCCGCCCACAGCTACGATACACTCAAAATCACGTTCACCACGACTGATTGCTGTCCCTAACGCAATGATTTCTGCACATGCCCCATGATTCGAATAAACATTCACACCAGTATACACATTACCGTTTGTGCAACGTACTGCAGCTCCTACTGTATGATTGAAAGACACCAAATCAATATTTGATTTAATGACTTCGGTTGCAGCATCCACTAATTCTAAATCCATTGTTGATAAATCGCTCATTTTTATCTCCTTCTTTCTGCCAAATCGGTTAAAGCAATCATAATCTTTATATAAAAAAACATCAATGGCAGAACGGAAAGAAAAGAAACGACTCAGTTAGTATGGAGTATAGTCTATTGTTCTTGATACAACGGTAAAAAAGCAAGCTTGCATTTACAAGCCTGCTTTTTGGAACATTTAAAGCTTCGATGTGACAAACCACCTATGCTGCTCGATCATAAAATTGATAGCAAAAATTCCACAAAGTATATATGTACCCCATGATAATAAAACATTCATCTGCGGTAAAATGATCTTTGGAAGAATCACAATCAAAAATGATGCCAGAGCCCAAACCCAACGATTGATGTGAACGTGACGCATAGCCAGCATATTCAACATAAGTTGGCTTATCGTTAATAAAAAGATAAAAACAAAAAATAAAATCAGCCAATACATTGTTTTCCACCTCTGAAATCAGACTTAAGCAGTTTGTATTTCGTTATCTCCACTATTATTTTGTTCATCTGACAACATCTTTTTATCATAAGCTTTTACAAATGGATAATAGATGATAAATGCTATCAGTGTGTTGATCACGATCAAAACAACCACACGCCAGTCATTTCCTGCTGAAAGATAGCCGCCGATTGGTGCTGGTAATGTCCATGTTGGCAACACAGTAAATCCATTGACCATTTCTAATTTGACTGCAAAATAGCTGACAATAGTCAAAACTAAAGGAACTAAGTTGAATGGAATGAACATATAAGGATTCAACATCATAGGAGCTCCAAAAATCATCGGCTCATTGATATTGAAGATACCAGGAATAATGGAAAAGCGACCAACTTCTTTTAAGAATTTTGATTTACAAAAGAATAAAAACAAAACTGATACCACAATCGTGGCTCCTGCACCGCCAATCGTAACTGTCCATTGATAAAACTGTTCAGGAGCAATATAAGGCAATTTGGTAGCAGCTGTACCATCTGCTAACGCCTTCGCATTCTCATCCAACATAATCAGCCACATTGGACGAACGACAGCCCCTACGATACTCATGCCATGGATCCCAAATGACCACAACAAATGGATCAAAAACATCGGTAATAAAACACCAAGCAGATTATTCCCTAAAATATTGGTTAAAGGCTCGAATAACGATAACAAGGCAGCGTTTACATCAAAGCCCGCGACGCTTCGAATCAACCAAGTCGTTGTTAAAATCACTGCACCAGGAATCAATGCCTCAAAACTACGGGCAACAGCAGGTGGTACTTGTTCTGGCATTTTGATAGTAATATTACGCTTTTTAAAGAAACGATACACTTCCACTGCAAAAATCATGGATAGGATCCCGGCAAACATCCCAGATGCTCCTAAAGAACTCATCGGTAAGACCCAGCCAAGAGGTGCCTCTTCAGGTGTTAAAACGTTTACAGGAACTTGTAACATAAAGAACGTCCCTAGTGATAATATACCACCCGTCACACTATCCAACCCATATGATTTAGCTAGATCCGAACCCATAACAAAAGTTGCGTAAATAGCCATTAATCCCATCGTAATCCTGAAAGGTAAAACGATCGTTGCCGAATAAGGGGCAATAAATTCATTCCACCCAGGAAACGGTAAATTGATGAAAACCATAAAAAATGTACCAATCAAAATCAATGACAGTGTTGAAACAACCCCATTACGAATTGCCAATAAATGTCGCTGTGTACCAATTTTTGCCATTGGTGGGACAAGTTTTTCCTCAACCCATTTCATCAGCTTTTCCACTAAAACCACTCCTTTTCAATAAAATAGAAAGCATTCACTGCATGATGAAGCAAAGAATGTTCATAATTAATTATATAATTATGAAATTTTATTTCAATATATTTTAGTAGAAAATATTATTATTTTTTAATACAGGTTCTTTTTTCTATACAAAAAAATTTTTCAAACCTAATAAACTTTACTGTTCCTATACTGATCTATGGGTTTATAAAATAGTATTTAAATAAAATAAAAAACCTTGAAATTAAATTTCAAGGTTTTTCGTAATACCGGCGGCCGGGGTCGAACCGGCACGTCCTCAACGGACACTGGATTTTGAGTCCAGCGCGTCTGCCAATTCCGCCACGCCGGCAAATTAAAAGAATAACTGGGGTAGCTGGATTCGAACCAACGCATGAGGGAGTCAAAGTCCCTTGCCTTACCGCTTGGCTATACCCCAAGAATAAAGGGCGAATGATGGGAATCGAACCCACGAATGCCGGAGCCACAATCCGGTGCGTTAACCACTTCGCCACATTCGCCATCATAAAAGATGTTATTTAATTTCTCAATAAAAAACTAAGATGAAGACATCTTAGTCAATACCGGCGGCCGGGGTCGAACCGGCACGCCCTCAACGGGCACTGGATTTTGAGTCCAGCGCGTCTGCCAATTCCGCCACGCCGGCAAGTTGATTTATTAGTACTAAGGCGGTAACCGGATTTGAACCGGTGATGAAGGTTTTGCAGACCTCTGCCTTACCACTTGGCTATACCGCCATTATACTATTATCAATCTATAAAATAAAGAATAAATTATAGAAACTGGGGTAGCTGGATTCGAACCAACGCATGAGGGAGTCAAAGTCCCTTGCCTTACCGCTTGGCTATACCCCAAGAATAAAAAGGGCGAATGATGGGAATCGAACCCACGAATGCCGGAGCCACAATCCGGTGCGTTAACCACTTCGCCACATTCGCCATGGCAGGGGCAGCAGGAATTGAACCCACACTAACGGTTTTGGAGACCGCTGTTCTACCTTTAAACTATGCCCCTATAAAATGGAGGAGAGTGGATTCGAACCACTGAACCCTAAGGAACGGATTTACAGTCCGTCGCGTTTAGCCACTTCGCTACTCCTCCATGGTGGCGCGGGACAGAATCGAACTGCCGACACACGGAGCTTCAATCCGTTGCTCTACCAACTGAGCTACCGCGCCATATTTTAAAATTATTAATTGAATAACAAGAACGACGGTTCCGACGGGAATCGAACCCGCGATCTCCTGCGTGACAGGCAGGCATGTTAACCCCTACACCACGGAACCAGTTCATTATGGAGGTTAACGGGATCGAACCGCTGACCCTCTGCTTGTAAGGCAGATGCTCTCCCAGCTGAGCTAAACCTCCAACATTCAATTAAAATGACCCGTACGGGATTCGAACCCGTGTTACCGCCGTGAAAGGGCGGTGTCTTAACCGCTTGACCAACGGGCCAGGTAAACTTGTTACGGAGAGTAAGGGATTCGAACCCTTGAGACAGTTTGCACCATCTACATGATTTCCAATCATGCTCCTTCGGCCTCTCGGACAACTCTCCAGAGTGAAAGAAGCTCAATACTCTTTCTCAAAATGAGA
>NZ_JBFOEY010000016.1:0-21117 GCF_040886985.1 Enterococcus sp. C76
CAAAATATCCTTTCAATGTTCTAACCAAGCTTTCATATAGTGGTTTAAATGATTCATCAGCGATCAAATCAATATTTGCTAAATTAGTAAAGTGTTCTTCTAGCTCTTCTTTTAACATTTCGTCCATTATTTCTTCCCCCTAATCCTTTATCCAAAACATAAACCGCACTAAATCTTCTTGTGTACCATTTACATAAAGGTTCAATTCTACTCCAATAGCAACTAAAATTCCCACAGCTAATAACGCTATTCCCAACACTGTATAATCTTTCCCTTTTCTGCTCTTATAAATAAGGTAGAATCCTAAAATGGCTAATAGCCCACCAAGTACACACCAAAATATTGTTAGGCTGATCATTTGCTGTCCTCCTAAAAAATTAGCAGCGACATCTAGTAAGTATTTAAAATAATTCATTCTGCAGCCCTCATTTCTGCAAAAGAAACAATCGTTCGACCACCATATTTAACCACTAAACCGTCATCTTCTGGATGAGTAGTCTTAATGATTACCATTGCTGAATTGTCATAAACATATTTTACATATCCTTCAAACGAATAAAGCCACGGTGTCTCCCGCTTTGACTTGCAACAGAAGCATTCGACTTCTTGTCCTACTTCTGGAATGAATTTCTTATTTTTTCCTGCCATCTCAGTTCCTCCTTGAAATCCACATTGCTTCAGGCATGCCTGTTTCTGATATACTTGCTTTCTGACTTACTGAAGCATTGGCTCTAGTCTTATTAAACATTTTCAATAGCCAACGGCTGACTTCCGCCTTTGTTTCCGCTACATAGTAAACCTTGAGCGTCTCTTTGCCTATTAGCTTAATCATTTTGATTTACCTCATTTACATTTTCTTTCCGCCATTTTGCCCATACACTACTTCCTACCCCAAGTGCTTTTCGAATAGCATTTACACTATAGCCTACCTCTCTCAGATGGCTATATTTCTCAAACGTAAATGATTCAAAATTCAGTTTGGGTAATGGCTTGGATCGATCCATCGTATCTGCACCGATTAGCTTACTTATCTTCCGAACCATTCGACTCTCTTGTTGAGATAATTCGTCCATGTCACGATCACCTATAATTTGCAACATTATCTGACGACAGATTCTTTTTTCTTGTTTAGTCAAATTCATGCGATCGCTCCTTTTACTGGTTTTAATCGTTTATCTGCTGTTTTAGAAAATACCATCGTAAATCCAGCAGAATTGACAAACATTCTTGAAACCGTCCTCTTGCCGTAAGCTTCTTCCAGTTCTTTACCAAGCAAGTTCATTGTGATAATCGTTGCTAAGTTCTGTCGTGCATCCAAGAAGGAGTTCAGCGTATTTATACCAAACGTTCGACTATCTGATGCGTCTTTCCCCAGTTCTGAACCAATGTCATCAATGACAACTAAATCAGCTGTCTTAATGTCTGCAATCAACGACCCCTCAATCGTTTTTCTGAGTTCAGGATTGTTGTACGAAAATTTGATTTGATCCAGCATTTCCTGTAACCCGATAAATAAGATTTTTTTGTCGTAGTTTGATCGCTTCAAGACTTCCCAAGCAGCTGCCATTGCTAAATGGCTCTTTCCTGTTCCCTGTTTGCCAGTTAAAACGAGGTGACTTGGATTTCCTAACAAGACTGAATTAACAAATCGCTTGGTTATCTCAACAGCTTGTTTCGTTTCTTGATCTACAACTTGATAATTCTGCAATGTGCAATCAAATAACGCTTTATTAGGCACGACAGAACCACCTTTGAAAAAATTAATCGCTCTTGCTTTCAGGCTTTCGTTATAAATTCGTTCTGTCTGAAAATCCTCCTGAACCCGCAAAGCTTTATAGCCACATTGCATACAGGTTGGCTTACAACGTTCTGAGCCATCAGGGTTCTTCGTGCGCCATCCATACAAAGGCTGTCCACATTCAGGACATTCACCGCGTTGGACAAGCACTTTCTGTATCAGCTTTTCCATGATTTCTCCAACAGATTCCATACCTACGCCTCCTCTCAAATGGGCAATTCATCTGTGCTAAATTTCTCGTATTCAAGCGTTTTGGTTTGTTTTGTTTTATAATCACGATTCGCTTGTGCTGCCATTGTGTCGTATTTTTCTCGCAGTTTACGAGCAGATAAAATATTCGATGCCCAAAAAACATTGTGCTGACTCCATTCAATCATTCCCCGTACCTGGTTTTCGGTCCGCTTGTCGATCTCGATCATTTTCCGAATGTCATCTGCCCAACTTTGCAGATTCGGCATTTTGATTTCCTGATTCTGACAAATCTGTTTGAATAACTCCTCCGCGAGAATGTAATAAACTGAGTCGGTGTCGTAAACACGCTTTTTGCGTGGTTGCGACGATGATGTTTTATTATTCTTTTCATTCTTATAATTCTTTTCATTCTTGTTTGTGTGCACTTGTTGTTCACTTGTTGTGCATTTGATGTTCATTTGTTGTTCACTGCTTTGGTACAAAGACCAGTTTTTTATTGATATAACGCTGTATTTCGTAGTTGATTTGATGTTCAACATTCCGTTTTTTTCAAATTGTTTTAGCCATCTCCATACAGAACCGCTGTTCACTTGTATCTCTTTTCCATTAAAAAGTATCTTGCGATTCTCATGACTCGCTTTCATCAAACACAAGCTCCATAATTTATACATATAAGGATTGGTCCAAACGAATGAATTCATCACTTTCCGATGTAATTTAACATATCCTGTGTTCATTCGTATTTCTCCTCTAGAAAAGCAAGGGAGGAGACTCCCTCGCTATAGTGGTGGATTCATTGAATCGAATAACGAATCCTGTTGTTCGTCTGGGTTCGCTGTTTCTTCGTATTCATCAAACGCTGAGGATACGTCTTCCACTTTTTCTGCTTCTTTACGTTCTGGTTCGATTGGTTCTGCATCATTTAAAGTAACTTCTTCTACAAGATCATTATTTTCATCAAATCGAAAAACTCTTTCATCTGAAGTAACTGCATTTTGCATTTCTACAGATAAAATCCCCCATTTAGCTAACATATTACGTAAAACCGTTTTTATTGCCATCGCATCATAATTCTCTTTCCATGCACCTGTTAATTTCTCTTTGTCGTAACCTTTAGCATTTTTAATTCGATGAGCTTCTACTTCTTGTTTCGTCCAATAAACAGTTTTTTTAAATCCATTCAATAATTCGAAAAATCCAACATAACCAATTACTCGATCAGATTGTTTCGCGTTGTAGTCAAACTGAAATTCTTCTGTCAGAGGATTCCATTCAATTAATTGCCCTTCATAAATTTCAATTGCATTAAGTGCTTTGTATTGTCCAGAACGTTGTGCTAACTGAATATAGCCTTTGTATCCTAGGATGAATTGGGCTTCGTTATGCGTAATCCAATCTTTTCCTATCTTTTCTTTTCGATTAAATGGAACAATATAGGCATAGCCTAAATTTTTATCTATTGGTAAATCCATCGTCGCTGCTTTTAAAGCAGAAGCGATAATTGTCATTGGTTCTGCTTTAGATAAATAGTTATCTCCACCAACCAATGTCAAAAGAGAACCCATGAAAGCATCTGATTTTTCGTGTAAAATATCATTAAATTTCTTTTTAATAGCTGGATGACTCATCGCTTTTTTAAAACCTAATTTTGAAACATCAACTGTTTGATTGCTCTGCTCTATTAACTGATTTTTTAAATCTTTATTTGTTGCCATATCAATGAATCTCCTTTATCACTAATCTATTTGAAGTTGATAAGCTGTAAATTTCCTCATCTTTCATCACATCTGGGTATTTCTCTGCTATTTTCTTCAAGTCTTTTCGTTTAGAAACGACTGATTTTAAACAAATAATCCTATTAGGTGTGATCCCTGCAGATGCATTCTTTATTCCAAGTTCTTGGATAATTTGATTGTCGATTTGTCGAATACTCTTCTCTAATTCCTTCTTATTTTTGAGCAACTCTTCTTTTTGATCGAGTAGAACATCATAATCGGCATGGAGCATAATTTCAGTGGAATCTAATTCCGAATAACGCTCTTTTAAAAAATCCGACGTTGCTTTACTTCCATCAATCAGTGGTTCTTCTCCGCCAATAATGTTCGTTTCCCAAAAATCAACTAACCGTTCTGTGATCATGTCAATCAATTCTTGATCTCGTTCCACTCGTTTCCAAATAAATTTTTGACCACCAATCAAAACAGCAATATAACAATATTCTTTGTTCAATACATTCATATAGTGTTGCACTTGACACAAATAACTGAGTGGCACTTCTTCCCCTTCCCACTCTTTGCTAAGAAATTGATTCGCTGTTTTACATTCGAGAATGGCATTTTCTCCCACTACATCACGATCAATATTCGCTCTTAAGAATGGATGTAACGGATGCTCAAACACTTGGTTTCTTCTGCGTACTTTTTTGCCTGTTCGTTCTTGAAATTCTTTGGCAACAACTTCTTCTAAAACATTGCCCCAATAAGCTGGTTCGCTCTCTGAATCTTTCAATTCAATTTGACCCGTTTTCTCAAGCCATAATTGATAGGGGGATTTGTATTTATTCAATCCAAGTACGGTTGCGACATCTGAACCGCCAATACCTCTTTTGCGGTCTTCGAGCCATTCTTGATGGCTCATGTCTAAGGTTGATTTACTCATCTTCATCCTCCTCATCAATTGGCGCTTCATAAGGTGGTTTAGCATAATCAGGATCAGTTATATAGTTGTCTAACGACTGCGCAAGATTATTCATGCTTAGCACCTGCTTTCTTTGTGAAATCTTCTAACAGGCTTAGCAAAGTAATCAGCCCTGCAAATAAACAGCCTACAAACAAGTTAGCGTTTGAGATTACCACAAGCATAAAGACAAATAGGGCAAGCCACAGTGTGTTGATTTTAATCATTCAAATTCCCCCCTTGAGAATCCGAGTCATCACGTTAGCGAAATCTTCTTTGTTATCAATATCAAGCAACTGCTTAATTGATTGGCATAAAACTAAATTTTTTAGATCGTCTGCATCATCTAAACCAAGTTGTTCAATTAGATCAATTTCAATTCCAATATGCATCTTTGCAAGGTCTACAGGATTACCACTTGCAACGTTCACTGTAGTTTCGTCCCCTTCAACTGATAAAAGGACTGGAATGTCTTGTTTGTTGCATTCTTCGATTAACTCTTTAATAAGATTTTCAATTATTTTGTTCATACTTCTTACTCCTTCACAAAATAATGTTTTACTTCTTCAAATGTTTGGACAGCTTTATCATAGTTATCAGCATCTAGATAACTAATAGCATTAATTCCAAGTTCAGCTTTCACAATGGCGTAAATAGGGTCTTTCACTTTCCAAGTCAGACCATTTTCATTTAGCCATTGATCGACAAGCTTGCAGAATTTATTTTTAAAATTCTTGCTTTCTTGTTTCTGGGCTAATAATTCAAAAGCCTTAACTTCTGCTCTCTCGTCGATGAGTTGAAGTAATTCTTCGTATGTCATGGTTACATTCACCATTTCTGCCATTGTTGTTCCTCCGTTGTTGTGGTATACTTGCTACAAATATTGTTTCATATAGTTCGGAACTTCCTCGGCGTGCTTCGCCAAAAGTACACGCTGAGGTTTCTCGAACAAATCTTCTAGTGCGTTTAGCACTTTTTTAGTCGTAAATGATTTACCACTTTCGATATCTTGATACTGGCGTAGTGTTACGCCCACTGTTTCTGCTACCTGTGACTGGGTTAGCTTTTTTTGTTTTCTGTAGTTTTTTATAAGCACCATCACCACCCCTTTATTATTAGATACACGATTAAATCTCGTATCTATATTTCATTATACGCATTTAAATCGTGTAGTCAATGTATTTTATGAATTTTTATCGCATATTTTTCAGGAGGACTACAAATGATTTATACAAATTTGAGATTAAAAGAATTAAGAACTTCTTTGTCTCCAAAACCAACTCAAACTGATTTAGCTGATTTTCTAGGTATCAAACTACGAACTTATCAAGACTACGAAGCAGGTAAAGTAGATATCCCCTCATCAAAACTCATCGCCCTCGCCGACTACTTCGGGGTCAGTCTCGATTATTTGGTCGGTAGAACAGACGAGAAATGATCGCTTCGGCGGTCTTTTTTTGTTATTTAAAAATATTATTTTTGATATATAATCTTATTATCAGTAAAAAAAACACTGAAATTAGATAATAAGAGGTGAAAACTTTTGTACTTTGTAATCAAAAAATCTACCAATGACCAATATTATTTTGTAATCAAATCAGCAAACAATGAAATAGTAGTAACAAGTGAATCGTATCACTCAAAATATGCGGTTGAAATGATTATAGAATCCATCAAAAATGAGATTAACCCTGAATCACTCATTGTTGATATGACTAAATAATTCATATACTTTATTGACTCCCTCCATTTCTGCGTGATAGACTTAATTTACTAGTTACGCTTTTTTACCGATTAGCGATTGTCTCGTTGATCGGTCTTTTTTTTTTGACTGTTTAACAAAAAAATAAAAATTTATTGCTTCTCTTTTTTTGTTAAAATTTTTAAGCAATGTTGGGGAACATTGGGGGACATTGAAATAACTAATAAGAAGGTGAAGTTAATCTGCATCATATTACTTAAATTGCTCTATGCTATTCTGTTAGTATGGAGCAATTTTTCATGTCACACTCAAATTAAAAATTTATTTCCCCAAATATTTTTTACAGTTAAACATCAAAGGAGATGAAGAAATGAATACTTTTCGAATCGTTGGTATTTTTTCTGATTCAATGTATCCCACAACTACAAAAAAAATCACTGGTGTTTTACTAAGCAACGGAACAAGAGAATCAATTAATCAGGTAATTATTTCTTTAGACGGTGTTTGCCAGTATTACTATATTGATCCAGATTTTCGAAAAAGATATATTGAATCTGTTCACATTGATAATTTTCCATCGTATGTTCGCTCAAAAAATTGTACAGAGTTTGATACTTTATTAACTTTGCCAATTTTTTATGATTAGTTTTCATAACTGCTTTCGATTTTTGCTAATTCTTTCATTCAGTTCCTCCTTTTAAATCTCCCACTATCACCACCTCCAAGAAGAGGAGTTGCCAAAATGAAAAAACGTGGTCTTTGGCGAATTTGAAAGGAGAGCAGCAACTCCTCTTTTCAGAAGTGGTGAATTTAGATTTTTTAGCTATTAACAAACAGTTCTAACTCTAAATCGATTTTTAGAACGCCATGTTCTAAACTGTTCATATAAATCGACATCAATTGTTATTTCTTTGGCAGTAACTGCGTTATACCCCTCACTAAAACGTGATTTTTTAAATTCCTTCATTCTTCTTTGATAAGTACTTTCAGAATATTGATATCTCTCTTTAAACTCCGCTTTGCTCAAACGTTGTACCATCTTTACGCCTCCCACGCTGGTTGTTTGTTTCGTACGTTTGTTGCATCCCCCTCTGTTACCGATTGGTTACTGAACTTGTAAAAAAAATAATACTGAGGATCAAGCCCTAATATTGTTTTCGCTTTAACAACATCTTCGAGTTTGAAAGGTCGTTGACCATTTTCTTTCCTTCTATAAGTAGCTAGTCCCATCCCTAAGGCTTCTGCCATATCTTTTTGGGTTATTTTTCGTTCTGCTCTCCAACCTTTTAAACGTTCAAATTCACTCATTTTATTTCACCTCCAGTTACCATTTGGTTACAAAACAATAATACAACACTGCTTATATGATGTCAACACTTTTTTTACCAATCGGTAACTTTCTGTTTACTTTTGGTAACTTAACAAGTACAATTGGAGTTGACCTTGCAAGAAGGGGGGTGCTAAAATATGAGCGATGAAATATTTCGTCGAAGACTTAAAGAATTAAGAGTAGAAAAAAAATTGACTCTTGAAGAATTAGCAAATGCAATTGGAACTACAAAAACTACACTGTCTAGATACGAAAACGGAGAGCGTTCGCCTAAACTTCAATTAGTTGGAGCACTTGCTAATTATTTTAACGTAGATATGACATGGCTATCTGGTTTGGAAGAGGAATGTAACCAGTTACCATCAGAAGTTGTCCTTCCCCTAGATCAAAAAATAGCTACTACTATAAAAGAAATAAGAATGCAAAAAAAAATATCTAAAAAATTAGTCGCTGACAAATTACAAATTTCAACCCAAGAACTAAATTCTTATGAAAGTGGTCAAAAACCGTTTACTGTTAATACCGTTTTCCATTTTGCTGATGCTTTAGGTGTCACTTTTGATGACTTATTCCCAACAACCACTACGGAACATTTCGGTGAAATACCAGCAATTCTTTACTTAGATGAAGAAAATAATACTATTATAACAACGAATGGAAAAAAGTATGTAGTAAGCGACAACGAAATGCAACAAGCAAAAGATTTTCTAACTTTTTTACACAGAAAGTAGAAAAACGACCTGTGCCGTCAACACAGGTCGTTTACATACAGCGAGTTTCCTCAGCCATATTTTATAAAGCTAAAAATATTGTATATGGAAAGCCTGTCTTATAATTTTTTTATTTTATATTTTTGCATAAAAAATATAGACAGGTGAAGGAGGAATTTTTTATGAAATCTTTTGGAAAAGGAATGTTGGGATGTTTTGGGGTATTTGTCGGAGCAATTGTTATCATAGGAATCATCTGTGCCTTTGCTTTTGGTGGTAGCGAAAAAAATGAAACAACAAAAGTAACTACTCAAAGTTCTTCGGATAACATTTTATCTGAAGAATATCATGTTGGAGATACTGTTAGCTACAAAGGATATGAAATTAAAGTAAATAGTGTTAATTATAGTGACGGAAATGAATATGAAATACCTGATACTGGCAAACAATATGTAATTATGAATGTTACTATTACTAATAATACTGGCGAAAAGCAAAGCTACAATCCATACGATTTTAAGTTAAATGCAAATGGTAATGCAACAGATGTAGATGAACTTGTTACTGATGATATCGCAAAAGATGAACTTCACTCAGGAGATTTAGATAATGGTGCATCTGTTACTGGTAACCTTGTAGGACAAGCAGACCCTAATGCAAAATTAAAGCTTCAATATGAAACATCGATTTGGAACGACAAAACAGTAGACATTTCTTTAAACTAGAAAAAGCCTTCGGGCTTTTCTTTTATAACACTAGAAACATACAGTGGATAATCTTTGATAGAAATGAGGATTTCAAAAAATTATATTATTGGAAAATGGATTATTTCTGAATTAGGTAGAAAAACAATTGATAAAAATGGAAATGTCAAATATTCTTACCAAGATAAAAAAAGAACTCAAGTTAAGGGGAAAATCATACCATTTAAATCTACTGGCGATTTTGTGGAAGATCAACATGTAGGGTACTCGTATGAACAAAATAAAGATTATCCGAATGCTATTAAAGCCTATGAATCTGCACTAAAATTAGCTTTAAAAGATAAAATGTTCTCAAACTGCCCTCCCCCTAACATTTTCACTAGATTAGCTATTATTTATAGAAAACAAAAAGACTATTCTTCTGAAATAAAAGTACTTAATCAAGCCTTAATGTATCATCCTTCATCTGAAGATTTTCAAAAAAGACTCGAAAAAGCTAAACTTTTGAATACAAAAAAAGACTAACCTTCTGGCGCCTCCCCACCTGGCGCCGCCGGTTCGATTCCGGCTTGGGGAAAATATAAGATTATTGGTTGGAGGTAGAAAATGTTTGTACTTTCTGAGAATGACACTTCTGTTCTTGAGATGCCGAAATGTATATATCTGAACTTTCAATGTATAAATAAAATTCTGAGTATCGCAGAGAATAGGGAAAAAGATAAAAGTAACATTGCGTTCGACTTTTCAAATACAATTTGGATTGATGCGGAAGCAACGCCTTTCCTAGGGGTTCTTGTACAAAATTTTCAAGATCAAAATCTAAATATCTATGCAAAATTACCAGAAAATCAGAATGTTGTAAAAATTTTAGAAAAAAATGGATTCTTGTTTACGTATGGCCTTTCAAAAAAGAGGTTAGCCGACGTTTATGGCACTACTATTCCTTACTCAGTTTTAAATTCTCGTAACGATGATGAAATTGATGAGTTTCTGGAGAATAGAGTATTTAAACTCATTCATCAACATATTAAAAAAGATGAGATTGAAATAATTAGAGATGCAGTCAACGAAATTTCTCACAATGTGAAAGACCATTCTACTCAGTCTCTGCTATACTTCTGTGGACAATTTTACCCTAGTAAAAAGCATATAGCACTGACGTTAACAGATAATGGAATCACAATACCTAAAAAAATTAAACATAAATTCACATCTAAATTAGCTAAATCAGATTTTGACCTTATCGAATGGGCTACAGGTCACGGAAATTCAACAAAAAATGTGGCCTCTAGCGGACTTGGATTGTTTGATATTAAATCCAATATTGAAGGTATTGGGGAGTTAACAATTTTATCTAATTATGGTTATTGGGAACAAAAAAGTGATGGAACTAAGAATCACCACACTCTTTCATCTCCTTATCCAGGTACTTTAATTTGTTTGAAATTTTTGACATATGATCATGAAAATCGTATTCATTCTCCAGAAAATGATATAATGAATACAACTGAAAATCTATTATTTTAAGGAGACTTTATTATGGAAGAAAGACTTTACATTAGTAAGCTTATCAAAAGTGACTTGGCTGTTTCTTCTGAGAAGGCTTCAATAGTATTTAACAAATTACAGAAGAATTTAAAATTAAACGTTTCAACTATTATTGATTTTTCAGGTATTAAGTCTTTAACGACTGCTTTTCTTAATGTTGCTATTGGCGAACTTTATCGATATGAAAAAAAGGATACTTTAAACAAGTACATCAGCATTGATGCATCAACTCTTTCAAAACTTCAAATTGACAAGGTAAAAATGGTAATGGATAACTCTCGAACGAAATATAACTCCGAGTTGAAAAAGAAAATTGATGAGGTAACTCTTCATGGCGAAACTGATTGATATTAAAAAAATAGATGATATCTCAAACGAGAAATTTATTCTTGATACCAATGTATGGCTGTATATTTTCAGCAGTTATAATACTAATGATTTTGGCTACTCTAATATTTTAGATTTGTTATTAGAGAACCAGTGTAGTATCCTACTTCCTCCTCTGATTTCCACAGAATTTGTTAATCGATATTGCAGGCAAGCCTTTGAAGTCTACAAAGAGGAGCAACACAAATTCAGTTATAAAAAAGATTTTCGACCATCAATGCACTACAGTGCTGCGTTTTCTTACATCCTTGGTGTAATTAAAGAAGATATAAAACCAATAACTACTTTTGTTTCTCTTGAAGAGACTGACATTAATTCGGCATTAACTAAACCATGTTTAGAAGATTTAAATGACGATATTATCTTAAACATTGCTTCGAGAACAAAATCGATTTTAGTTACACATGATAGAGATTACCTTAAATCAAATAAAAATGTAAAAATTGTCCAACTTTGATTAAGCCTCCGGGCTTTTCTTTTACAACAATAAGAACATACATTCGAAAGGAATAGAAATAATGTGGGTAGAAAAAATAAATGACAAAAAATTTAAGTACACCGAACGTTATACGGATCCCTTAACTGAAAAAAAGAGAAAAGTGTCCGTAACTTTATCTAGCAATTCACGCCAAGCTTGGAATCAAGCTAACTTACTTTTGAATGAAAAAATCGCAGAAAAAATAAAACGAAATGAAGAATTACCACTAACTTTTGGAGAATTAAAAACTAAATGGGATGAAAAATACAAGCCAACTGTAAAAGAGAGTTCCTATCGAACAACTCAGGTTTATCTATCATTAATTTCAAAATATATAAAAGATGATGTACTTGTAAAAAACGTTAATAGTAATCTTATACAAGATATGCTAGATTACTACTATTTTGAAAAAAATTTATCACATAATTATGTAATACATTTAAAAACTTTTACAGGAATGATTTTTAAATTCGCCAACCGTCGATATGGATTAAAATATAATCCCGTAAATGGGGTTTCTTTAGCAAGAAAACCTAAAACAAACGAAGAAATAAAAAAAGAAAAAGATGGTTATTTATCAAAAGAAGAAGTTCAAATGATTGCTAGTAAACAAAAAAGTTCACATCAACAGTCACGTTATTCTTTAATTACTAAATTTTTGTTTTTAACTGGACTACGTTATGGTGAATTGATATCTTTGACTGAATCTGATTATGATGGTAATAAAATTACGGTTTCTGGTACTTATGATTACGAGTTAAAAATTAAAACAACAACTAAAAATACAGGTTCTTATAGAACAATTGAATTATCAAGTAATGCTAAAGAAATCATAGATCAATTAATTGAAGAAAATAAATTAATTAAGAATAATAAAGATAAATACATTTTCATCTCTAAAAATGGTAACCCGATATCTATTCAAGCATATAATCAATCTTTAAGAGCAGTATCCAAAGAATTAAACATAGATAAAAAAGTTTCTTCTCACATGTTAAGACATTCCCACATTTCTCTACTTACAGAATTAGGAATCCCATTAAAAGCCATTATGGATCGTGTAGGACATGAAGATTCAAAAACAACATTAAAGATTTATACTCATACAACTAAAAATATGCAAAATCAACTAGTAGAAAAACTAGGAAAAATAGAAATTTAAATTGCCCCTTTTATGCCCCTTATAAAAATAAACAGCATAAAACAAATTAAAAGAACCCCGTTATAACGAGGTTCTTTTAATTTAACTTTCAAATACAAATTGATTATGATAAAGTTCCGCATAAAATCCATTTTCTGCTAATAGCTCGTGATGACTGCCTTCTTCAATGACTTCCCCATCACGCAAGACAACGATTCTATCTGCATTCAAGATCGTTTTCAGCCGGTGAGCAATCACAAAGCTGGTTCTTCCTTTGATTGCTTCATCCATTGCTTTTTGGATCCTTGCTTCTGTTACCGTGTCTACATTACTTGTTGCTTCATCCAAAATCAATAAAGATGGATTTGTGATGATCGTTCGAGCAATACTGATCAACTGCTTTTGACCTGTACTGAACAAATTGTTTTCTTCGGATATCTCTGTATCATACCCTTTTTCTAACGTCATGATAAAGTCGTGAATGTTCGCTTGTTTTGCTGCATTGATGATTTCTTCATCTGAAGCATCTGGTTTACCGAATGTGATATTGTCTTTGATGGTGCCAGAGAACAAGACGGATTCTTGCAAAACGATTCCTACATGTCTACGTAATGCATCTAGATCATACTCTCGGATATCTATTCCATCGATTACTACTGACCCATCATTGACATCGTAAAAACGATTCAGCAGATTCATGATCGTCGTTTTCCCAGATCCGGTTGGTCCAACAAGAGCAACCATTTCTCCTTTGTCCACATTGATTGAGACATCTTTCAAGACTAGTTTTTCTGGAGAATAACCAAAATCTACGTGTTGCAAGGCAAGTCCTTTTTCTACTCCATCAAATGCTTTACCGTTTTCTGGTTTGACTTCATCTTTTTCATCAAACATTTCATTTAATCGTCTTGCCCCTGTAATTGCTAATTGGATCATGCTGTACCCAGAAGAAATCTGCATCAATGGTTGGTAGTATTGTTGTGAATATTGGACGAATGTCACAACTAAGCCTAACGCCACCGAACGTTCCAAATCGCCATTCAATGCTAACCAGCCGCCGAAAAAGATAACGATTGCTGTATTGACTAGTGACATTCCTTGCATCATCGGAAATAGTAGGCCAGAATAAGCTTGTCCTTTGAACGTTGCTTCGCGAACACTTTGATTATGTTCTAAGAATCCTTCAATCGTTTCTTCTTGTAAGCCATTTGTGATGATGACACGTTGTCCGCTGATTTTTTCATCCATATAGCCATTCAGTTTTCCCACTTCATCTTGCTGAAGATCCACATATTTTCGCGCTTTTCGAATAATCAAGACAGCTATCAAAATAGCTACTGGAGTAGAAGCAATCGTAGCCCAAGCTAATTCTACATTTTGACGAAACATCATAATCAAGATTCCGACAAGTAAAACAGCATTCGTGATGACTTGAAGCAATGCTTGGTTCAAACTATTTTGAATATTATCTAAGTCACTGGTAAAACGACTTAAAATTTCACCATCTTGATGAGAATCAAAGAAGCGAATCGTCAATTTTTCCAATTTGTTGAATAAACCGATACGCATTCGGTTCGTTGACTTTCCTACTACTTGAGTGAACAAAATACTATAGATAAAGTTGGCTGCACTAGCTAATACATAAAACAACAAGAGTTTCCATATTACAGAAACAAATTTGCTTTTATCATCTACGCCTTGCATCAAGCCACCTACGTAATTTGCTAATTCTTGGAAAGCTTCCCCGATATACTGAGGTGCTTTTACTTGTAGATAGGTAGCAATAATTACTGTGATAAAGATAAAGAAAAAGGAGAGTTTGTACCGCTTCAAATAGTGATAGAAAAATTTACTTGCTTTTATTAAATCAGTCATACTTACTCCTCCGTTCCTTTTTGAGTTTCAAAGATTTCCTGATAGACACGGTTTCCAGCTACCAATTCCTCATGGGTTCCTTCACCGACTAATCTACCTTCATCCAATACTAAGATGCGGTCTGCTTTGACAACAGAAGCAATTTTTTGTGCGATGACGATCGTCGTTGTTCCCTTCAAATCTCGATCAAGTGCTTCTCGGACCAGTTTTTCAGAGCGAGCATCCAATGCACTCGTACTATCATCTAAAATCAAGATCTTTGGATTACCGATAACACCACGAGTAATGGATAGTCGCTGCTTTTGTCCACCAGAAAAATTGCTGCTTCGTTCTTCTACTGGTGCTTCGTAACGATCAGATAGCTTTTCGATGAATTCTTTTGCTTGAGCAATAGAAGAAGCATGTTCCATCTCTTTTTCTGTTGCATTCTTTTTTCCTTGGCGCAAGTTTTGAGCAATCGTTCCTGAGAATAAAATTGCTTTTTGCAAAACAAAGGACACCGTTTCTCTTAAACTCTTTTCATTTACTTGGCGAAGATCTACACCACCTACTTCTACTTTTCCTTCTGTTGGATCAAATAGACGAGGAATCAGCTGTGCTAGTGTGGATTTCCCGGCACCAGTCGCCCCGACGATCCCGACCATTTCTCCAGGTTTGATAGAAAAGCTGATATCTTTAAGCGTATCTGTATCCTCACCAGGATAACGAAAAGAAACATGGTCAAAAGTGACAGAACCCGTCAGCTCTTGTTCTGGAACGTCTAAATAAGTAAGATCTGGTTCAGCATCTAAAATTTCCGCAATCCGCTTCAGCGATACGGCTGCTCTTGAAGTCATCATCATCATCATTCCGCCGATAATGATCGCCATCATGATCTGCATCAAGTAATTCATGAATGAAGCAATTCCACCAATTAATGTAGGATCATCTTTAACAAGATCGCTCACAAAGAAGATCGCCCCAACCACAGCTAAATTGGCAGCCAACATGAAGGACGGGATCATCACAGAAAATAATGTACCGACTATGATGTTGTGTTTTGTTAAGTCCTCACTTACTTTGCTGAATGTCTTCAATTGGTTTTCTTCCTGTACAAATGATTTCACTACACGAATCCCTAGTAAGTTTTCTTTTGCAATGCTATTTACACGATCAATCAGTTTTTGAATGATCATGAAGTGCTTACCCATCCGTGTAAATGAAAGTGCCGTGATAAGAAATACCGTAACGATAAGCGCTACGATGATCCACCACAATTGTGGCATCGTGATCATAGCTAAAATGAAGGCACCAATAAATAAGAATGGAATTCGAAAAAGTGATTGCAAAGAAATCATCACTAAATTTTGGATTTGCGTGATATCATTTGTTAGACGAACAACAAGATTCCCAGCAGAGAACTGTTCGATATTCCCAAATGAAAATGTCTGGATCTTTCGAAAAGCTTCTTCTCGGATATCTGCACTTACGCCCTGAGCTACTTTCGCAGAGAAAATCGTGTTCGTTACACCTGCAGCTAATCCTAGCAAAGCCAGACTGATCAGATAAATACCGATTGTTTTCATTTCATCATTATCTTCTGTAATAATAGCTTCCAATACTTGCTGTAGTAATTTAGGTTGCCATAATGCTGCTGCAACCATGACTGCTACGGACAGCAAGGAAATAAAAACAGCTACTTTATATTTTTTCGCATGTCGTAAGATTAATTTCATTCGTTGATTACACCCCTTTGTTTAAATTGACAGGACTAATTTAACACTGTAAAATTAGACCGACTAACAATTTACCATGTTTAAAAAGATAATGCAATACACGAGGTTGATAAAATGGAAATAAAGCTTTCTCAAGCAATCATCATTCAGGCCGCCTTTGATATCCTGGCTGAAACACAAGCTCTTTCGCAGCTTTCCATGCGAAACATCGCAAACAGAATTCACGTTCAAGCACCTGCTTTATATTGGTATTTCAAAAATAAACAACAGCTTTTGCAGAAAATGGCTGAAACAATGGAAGAAGAATTAGCGCTTCCAGATCCAACTTTGCCCTGGAATGAACAATTGTTGCAGTATATGGAAAATTACTATGACCTTTACACACGTTTTCCTTGTGGGGCAGAATTAGAAATCAATACTGTGCCCGCTTTTCCGAGTCGATTAGAACATTTGGAACAAATGATCCAACTACTTGTTCGTGAAGGATTTTCAGTCACCCAAAGTCATCAGGCCATTGCCTCTCTCCACAATTTATTGATTGGACAGCTAATGGATCAGCAGCATGAACAACAGCTTCGGCAAAAGATTATGGACGGAAATGAATTTTTGAAAGAAACAGTTCTATTTATGCGTAATTATGTAGTTGAAAATCAATTAGAGGGATTTAAAGAAAGTATGCAGTCCCATGCAGAATTGAATGAAAAAGCACTCTTTCTAACGAGTGCACAAACCTATATTGAAGGTTTATGCCAACAAAATAAAAGAAGAGAAAACAATTGATAAAAAAAGCTCCTATAAAGGTCACCAACAAAGTGATCTCTATAGGAGCTATCTTTTTAAGTCTCTTTTTTACTTTTCTTCCATCAGCCACACCAATGCACGTTGGATCCATTGATCCCAGAAGATCCAATTATGATCGCCAGGTCCTTGTTCAAAGGTGACCGCTAAGCCTTGTTCCTGCATAGCAGATACCATTTCCTGATTTGCTTGATAAAGAAAATCAGATTCCCCACAAGCCATATAAAACCTTGGGACTGGTTTTCCGCTTTTTACTAATTCTTTCAATAAATATTGTGGATCATTCTTTGAACCTTCGATTTGATCCAATGGTCCAAAGATCCCTTCCCAAAAGGCTGCTTTACGAACCATCAAAAGATCATCCATTCGGTTTCCTACAGAAACAGCGCCTGAAAGAGAGATTACTGCTGCGAAATTTTCTGATTTTGCAAGGCCTAGTTTTAATGCGCCATATCCGCCCATCGATAATCCAGCGGCATATGTTTTTTCCCTTTTTCTTGTTAATTGTGGGAATAGTTCATGACAAATCTCAGGTAGCTCTTCTGCAATGAACGTCCAATATTTCATATCATAAACCGTATCTGTGTACCAGCCAAGATCAGTAGATGGCATGATGACAGCTAATCCGTAGTCTGCTACATAACGTTCAATCGACGTACGTCTTTCCCATACACTATGATTGCCACCCATCCCATGAAGTAAATATAAAACAGGTATGTCCGTTGTCGCTTGCTCTGAACTGGTGCCAATCACCTTTTTAGTTGTTTGTGGAAGTATCACATTTAGATTGACTTCCATTTCTAATACATTCGAATAAATATTTGCTTGAATAAATGCCATATTTTCGCCTTCCTTAGTAAGAAGTTATTTTTGAATAACTTTAAATTTGAATGATTCGGCAAAGTACATGTCTCGACCGAAACTACTGTTTTATTTTACCACTTTTTTCATGAACGAAAAGCGTTAAGACCAAAGCAATGATCACGAGTAACAAGCCAACTAGATAAACGGAATGTAACCCATCATAAAGAATTTTTCTTAATGGCAATAGAATATCCGCATCGATATATTTAGCCGTTTGTGGATTCACCAGTTTGTTCATGATATCTGTATCATTTGTTAAATTTGCTGCTGCAAGTTCTCGTTTAGTTACCCCATTTATCAATAAACCAAAAATAGAAACCATGACTGTTTGACCAATTGTTCGAACTAACGTATTAAAAGAAGTTGCTACACCAAGCTGATCACGAGATACACTATTTTGTGCACTGACAGTCGAGGTAGTCATGGTCACACCTAAGCCTATACCGATGACCGTTGATATAGCAAAAAACCATAAATAGTTACTTCTGAAAGGCATAAGATACAACCAAGCGCCCCCAATAGCTGCGATTAGTAGTCCAATTCTCAAGACCCAATGAGTTTTCATTTGAGTCATCCACTTGCTTGCAAGGAAAGAACCGACCATCCAGACTAGTGATAATGGTGCTAATACCAACCCACCAATTGCTGCATTCAGTCCTAATACACCTTGCATCCACATAGGAATATAAACATCGATTCCCATCAAAAAACCACTAGCCAATGCTGCAGCCAAGTTGACCACAACAAATAGTGGATTTTTGAATAAATGCATCATGATGACAGGATCTTTAGCTCTTTTTTCGGCAAAAATAAAAATACCTAACAGTACGATACTACCTAGCAGCAAAGCAGAAACAAGCGGACTCATTCCTTCGTCTCCTAATAATTGGAATCCTAACAGCAATGAGACAAGCATGACCATCAAACTAAAACTACCAAAAATATCCATTGGTTTAGACTCATGTATGATTTTTGGTTCATTTAAATATAGCCAAATAAAAATAATTAATAGAATTCCGATCGGCACATTGATAAAAAAGATCCAGTGCCAGCTGATCGTTTCAACGATGAATCCTCCCGCGAGCGGTCCAAAAACACTGGCAATCCCCCAAGCTGAACTATTCAAACCTAAAACTTTTGCTCGCTTCTCAATAGAATAAAGATCGCCGATGATCGTCAAAGCTACTGGCATCATTGCTCCAGCGCCCATCCCTTGAATCGCACGAGCAGCAATCAACCCAATCATGCTTTGAGATAAACCGCAAAATAACGAACCGATAATAAACAATAATGTCCCAAAAATAAAAATTGGTTTTCGTCCCACTTTATCCGCAAGTTTTCCGTAAATCGGAGTAAGCATAGCGTTTGTCAGCAAATAAATCGAAAATACCCAGTTCATGATTTCCATTCCATGTAATGAGCCGACGATCGTTGGCATAGCGGTTGTTACGATTGTTCCTTCAATAGCCGTCATGAACGTTGCAATGAAAATACTCACTGTGACTAAAGCAACATTTGTTTCTTTTTTCATCTTATTCCTCCTTTTTCATCATGACAGGATCTAAAAATAGATAAATACTCACTATCTTTTTCAAGAGGTGCACTGCCATAAAAAAAGCTGGAACAACCACCATTCGGCGATCGTTCCAGCTGAATATAGCTTATTTTGCTAAACTTGCTTTCAATGCATCTACTTTGTCCGTATGTTCCCAAGGCAAATCCACATCTGTACGACCAAAATGACCGTAAGCAGCTGTTTGTTTGTAAATCGGACGACGCAAATCAAGCATCTCGATGATTCCTGCTGGCCGAAGATCGAAGTTTTCTCTCACTGCAGCAATCAATTCTTCTTCCGGAACCGTTCCAGTACCGAAAGTATTGATGGAGATCGAAACAGGTTGAGCAACACCAATCGCATAAGCTAGCTGTACTTCTGCTTTGCGAGCAAGTCCTGCTGCAACGATGTTTTTAGCAATATAACGTGCAGCATAGCTGGCAGAACGGTCAACTTTTGTCGCATCTTTACCAGAAAAAGCACCGCCACCATGACGAGCATAACCGCCATACGTATCAACAATGATCTTTCTTCCTGTTAATCCGGCATCCCCTTGAGGACCACCAATGACAAATCGGCCAGTCGGATTGATATAATATTTTGTTTGATCATCTAATAATTCAGCTGGAATAACTTCCTTCACTACTTTTTCGATGACATCATGACGAATTGTTTCATTATCTACTGCATCATCATGCTGTGTTGAAATAACGATTGTATCTACGCGTTCAGGTTGTCCTTGATCATCATATTCAACTGTGACTTGAGATTTTGCATCTGGACGTAAATACGTTAATTCATTTGATTTACGCAAATCTGCCAAGCGGCGTACCAGACGATGACTCAAAGCGATTGGTAAAGGCATTAATTCCGGTGTTTCATCTACAGCAAAACCAAACATTAACCCTTGGTCGCCAGCACCAATCTCATCTAATACGTCTTTTTTATCTTCATCCCGGATCTCAAGTGCTTCGTCAACTCCTTGAGCAATATCAGGAGATTGTTCATCAATCGCAACCAATACAGCTGCTGTATCTCCATCAAATCCGAATTTTGCACGTGTATAACCAATTTCTTTTATTGTTTCCCGTACGACTTTTTGAATATCTACATATGCCGTCGTAGATATTTCTCCAAATACTAAAACAAGCCCAGTTGTTACAGATGTTTCACACGCTACTCGTGCTGTTGGGTCTTGTTCTAAAATTGCATCCAAGATTGCATCACTGATTTGGTCAGCGATTTTATCTGGATGTCCTTCAGAAACAGATTCTGATGTAAATAAGTGTCTTTCTACCATTATAATGATTCCCCCTAGTTAAATTCGGTTACAAGGCATCTCCGTCCTGCGGATCCTTTCGGGAACTTGCAACGAACCAAGTATAGCAGATAAAACAGTTTTCTGCTCGTATTTTTTCATTTTTTTGCTTAAAAAATATAAATATTTTACATTAGATTTATCCAAAAAAGCTTAGCACAATCATCTATAAAGATAACTCTGCTAAGCCTTTTAAAATCATTCTTTCAGATAAAAAGAAAAAGATACTCATCAAGTATCTTCCATGACCCGTACGGGATTCGAACCCGTGTTACCGCCGTGAAAGGGCGGTGTCTTAACCGCTTGACCAACGGGCCAATAAAATA
>NZ_JBFOEY010000017.1:0-17670 GCF_040886985.1 Enterococcus sp. C76
GCGCATGCGTTATTGCATGCAGATTCACAAGTAATATTCGGTGATTCGACTTATCGTCAACAAGAATTTGAAGCAGAGTCGTTAGCTTATATTATTTGTAATCATCTTGGAATTGATTCTAGCTCGTATACGTTTGGTTATCTTTCTTCTTGGACAACGCAAGGAAAAGACATTGATTCATTTACGAAATCATTGGAACGAATCACACATCAAGCGCAGGAAATGATTGAGCAATTAGATAAAAAAATGACAATCATTTATGGAATTGATCCGCCAGAAAATAAATTTGAAGAGCGTTTAGTACTTGCACAGTTAAAAAGACAACAAGAAGAAAAAGATTTATCGGTCAAAAAAAGACTAGAAGTCAAAAATGAAAGTAGTGAGCCGTCAGAAACAACATCTGAAGTTAATCAATCCACTGAAGTCGAAGAGACAAAAGAGTCCCCAAAAGTGAATCGTCCTCAGTTGACGCATTGAATAACCGACTGAGGACAACGAAAAAGAAATTAGTAATAGGAAAAAATAAGGAGGAAGAAAATGACCAATGAAGAATTTGAATTTATCTTAGCTCAAGTATTACTGGTAGATCCAATGAGTGATAAGCCAAAAATTCATAGTAAACGAAAAACGATGCCAAAACAACAAATGTTGCGACGACTTGAAAAAATGATTCAGAGTTATGAAGAAGCTGAGGTGGAAGTGGATTTAAGTTTGTACAAAGAAGCAGTTGAACGAATAAAATCAATTCGTTCCGATAGAGAGTATAGAGGTTTGATTCAGGAAATTGTGAATTGTTATGATCCTAACTATGGTGTTATGAAAAAAAACAATACAGACAATCATTCGTTGCCAGAAATTCAAGGTGAAGAAAAACAAAAAGAAAATGACGAACTGATTTTGAAAAATCAGACTCTCAATGAATCGAAAGATCATTCGCAAGAAAATTGGTTTCGCTCAATGATGAATTCTTGTCTTGGAAAAATGAAATCAAATTAATTATTTCGTAGTGAAAACGGGGATTGGGGCAGGCCCCAAAAATTTAAAAGGAACTCGATTTTTATCGGGTTCCTTTTAAAATATCGCAAGATGCTATCATCTTGCCATGCTTGCAAAAGGTGAAAAACGTCTGAGCGTTTGAGGAAAAAATTTGTTTTTCCTCAAGAGGGGTGCAGGGGAGAAGCTCGGTCGCCCCTGCCGGCTCTAAAAAATCTGTAAATTTTTGTGTTCGTTTTTTGAGTACAGATTATTTTTATCATGTGTTAAAATCCTCTTGGAGGTGTTTTTTTCATGTTTGATAAACTTAATTTTTTCAAAAAAAAAGACGAGTTGTCTAAAGAAATTTGTCCAGAATGTGGTGGAACACTGATTGTGAGAAATGGAAAATATGGGGAATTCTTAGGATGTAATAATTTTCCTAAGTGTAGGTTTACAAAGAACATTCGAGAAGAAATTCCTTTTGAAGAATTAAGCGTGTCTATTTTAAAACATATTAATATTATTAGTGGTGAACAATTTTGTTTTAGATGTAAGAACAAAACAAGAGTATCTGGCTTGGGATTATTAAATGATGACACTCAATTTTTAACTAAGTCTAATCTAAAAATTTCAGATTATGGTTTTGATGTTTATATTGTTCCTTGGTCAGAAATAATTGGTCAATTTGATGATAATTTTAAAAGTTATATTCATGACCACTATGGCATTGAACGTAGATTTTCAAGAACGATCGGAGAATCATATTATGCAAATACGTGTAAGCATTGCAAAGTGATTCAAGGAGATAATTTTGTATATAAGGATACTGGACATGGGTCACCATTCAATTATTTCAGTAAGGAAAGTTTGGTAATTGAACAAATAAAAATATTATCCAATGAAAAGATAATTTCATGTTTTTTTGATACGTTGAGTTCTCCTGTTCTTTATTACTTACCACGTTCAGAAATAAAAAAATCAAAATATTTTATTAAGTAAATTTTTTAGAGCACAATACAATATTGTGTTCTATTTTTTTAGGAGAAAAATATGAAACAAAGGAATTTAAGAAGACCAATTCAACGACTTGTTCGTTTTAACGAACAAGAAAATGAGTACATTAATAGAAAAATAAAAAAAAGTCCGTATAAGAATTTTCAAAATTTTGCAAGAATACTTTTGATTCAAGGAGAGATTCGATATGTAGATTTTTCTGATTTAAGACGATTAGTTAGTGCCGTCAATCGAGTGGGGAATAATATCAATCAAATTGCTCGATTGGCGAATCAATTTCAGGAAATCTCGCAAAAGGACATTGAGAGTCTTACTGAAGAAGTGAGTAGTTTAAAACAATTGGTTGAAGAAACCCTAAAAGAAGAAATCAAGAAAGAGCGAAGTGTTTAAGCATGGTTTATACAAAAGCAATTCCGATTCATGGGGTAAAGCATTTGAGTCAACTAGAAAAATATATTGAAGATGCAATGAAAACAACTATCGATGGTGAGACCAGTCACTTAGATCATTTATTCAATTATATTGCTAATGAGAATAAGACAATGAGTAAGCAACTTTATTCGGGGTATCAAATCATTGATATTAATAATGCTTCCAAAGAATTTTTGTTAACCAAGGAAAGTATGTCAAAACAAAAAGGAACGGACATAGAATTTAATCCAAAGACCGAAAAAATGGAATGGAAACAAGCGAATATAGAAAATGGAGGCGGGAAAGGAAAACCAGTTTTAGGCTATCACCTCATTCAATCATTTTCTCCAGACGATAATTTGACGCCTGAACAAGTTCATGAGATTGGGCGCAAAACAATTTTGGAATTTACAGGCGGAGAATATGAGTTTGTGATTGCGACTCACAATGACAAAGATCATTTGCACAATCATATATTTGTCAATTCGACAAATATGGTGACGGGGAAATCAATGAGGTGGGAAAAACCTCAACGAAAAGATGGAACGACTTGGAATAAAACCAAAGAAGAATTTGAGCAAGTCTCAGATAAAATCGCGTCAAAGTATGGTGCAAAAATTATTACGAAGTCACCGAAAAACTCGCATAAGAAATATACCAAATGGCAGACGGAAACAATCTATAAAAGCAAAATCAAATCACGTCTTGATTTTCTGTTAGAACATTCGTCTGATATCAATGACTTTATTGAAAAAGCAGCGGCACTTCATGTATCAGTTGATTTTTCTAAGAAGTGGTCCACTTTTCGTTTGTTAGATGAACCGCAAATAAAAAATACGAGAGGAAGAAATTTATCAAAACGAGATCCAGAAAAATATAATCTTGATCGAATTGAACAACGTTTAAAAGAAAACGAAGGGAGCTTTTCTATTGATGACGTCTTGGAACGCTATGAAGAAAAAGAACAAGCGATTAAAAATGATTTTGATTACCTGGTTAAACTTGAAAGTTGGCAAATCGATTATGTAACTTCCAAAGGAATTTACTTAACAATCGATACAGGTGTAACAGAAAGAGGACAGCTATTTATTGGAGGGTACAAACTTGACCCATTGGAAAACGGGGAATATAATTTTTATTTTAAGCGAAGTGATATGTTTTACTTTATGAATGAGAAGAATTCTACTAAGAATAAATATATGACAGGTGAAACGCTTTTGAAGCAACTGAAGTTATATAATGGAACAATTCCATTACGGAAAGAACCAATTATTTCTAAACTGGATGATATTATTGCAGCTATTAATTTTTTAGCAGAACATGGTGTGAACGATAGTAAACAGATGGTACAGCTTGAAACAAAGTTGGAACGATCCTTAAAAGAAGCAGAAGCAAAGCTGAAAGAATTGGACCAAAAAATTATTGATTTGAATCAATTATCAAAAGGAATATTAACTGGAGAATCAAAGAATCGACGCTCAGAAGAGTCTGCATTGTCTTTTGATGAGATCAAAGAAGAAGTAAAAGCTGTGAAATTGAGTAAAGAAATTCTCCAAAACACATTTAATGACATTGTAAAAGATCTTGAATATTATCGTGAGATCCGAGCAGAATCAGAAAAAGAATTAGGGGCGGAAAAAAATTATCGGTTATAATGAGTAGTAGAAATCTTTATTTAAGAGCATTAACAAAAGAAACAGACGAATATTTGATAATTCCTAGACAGTTTGTTTCTTTTGCAACTGATTACACTAAGATGTCTAAACCGAATAAATTTGAAGAACATGTTCAAAGAGCGAATGAAAGGAAAAATAGCTTTGAGATAGGAAAAAATGTACTAGAAAATACAAAAATAAACGGAAATATTTTTAATGAAAAAGTATTGGTGAGTATTAATCAACCAATGCTTTTTTGTTTTGAAAAAATAGGGTAAAAATTGCTGAAGTTTTTTTGTTTATTATCGCCTCCACATAAAAAGTATAGTCAAAGGAATGGCTTTATTCAATTGAAGAATGTTTTTTTGTCAAGGAGGGAATATGGAATTATTTGATGTTACAAAATATCAGTTGCCGTCTGAAGATATTGTTCAATGGGAAAAAACAAAAGAAAAATTAGGGATCTTTCTTTCTGAATATAAGAGTTCACGAGAAAAAATGGGAATTCCAACAAACCCTAAAATTCAAGAGCAATATTCTTTTTTACACAAAGAAAATGTTTCAAAAGAATTGTTTGATGATCCGTCTTATCAAGAATTTTTATTCCTTCATAAAATTTTTTTGACAGGATATTTAGCAATAATTCACCCTTATAAGCCAGAAATAACGGAACGAAGGAGAAAGATATTTCTTTTGAGGTATTTGTATGGGTTATCTGTTTCTCTTGTCAGTGAGAGAATTCATTACCAAAAAAATATTATTTTAAGCGATTCAAAGCAAGCGTTGATTCAATTTACTTCAGCTTTACATTTGATCGTGCTAAAACAAATAAACGGACAGAAAGTAGATGATTCTTGTGGAGATTGATGATCTTTCTTATGAATTATGTAAGATTAGAAATTTAGTAGAAAATCCGTTGATGAAGGAAAGAATTTCTTATCAAGTTTGGTTGATAAATAATAATGGAATAATTATTCCTGGGAATGAAATGGGGAAATATGCGTTACCTATAACAATGCTTCTCGAAGATCTTCAGCAAATTGAAAGAATAGAATCTAGTTTTGTGGCTAATCTATCGAGAAAATTACAACAAGAAATACAGAAAGAAGGAGTGGAGGAGTTCACTTTAGAAGAACTTAAAAATTACGAGTTTAGAGTTCAAAAAAAACATTTTTATCCAGGAATTGATGAAAAGCAGCATAAAAAAGGCCCGCGAAAAATTTAAACTTTTAGTCAACTTTTTCGTTCATTTTGACCAACAGTGTGATTGTTATTCTTTTTTTACAAGCTTGAATAAACGAAACACAGCTGTGGGAAAGGCAATGGATGAGAAAGAAAACACAATCTTTAACTTTTATTGATTTATTTGCAGGTGTTGGAGGTTTTAGATTAGGAATGGAGCGAGCTGGTCATAGATGTGTAGGTTTTTGTGAAATTGATAAGTATGCGAGACAAAGTTATAAAGCTATATTCGATACAACAAATGAGGTGGAAATGCATGACATTACAAAAGTATCAGATGACACTATTCGAGGATTCGGACATGTCGATATTATCACCGGAGGATTTCCGTGCCAAGCTTTCAGTCTTGCGGGGAAAAGAAGAGGTTTCGAAGATGTTAGAGGAACTCTCTTTTTTGAAATTGCACGCTTCGCACATATTCTGCGACCAAGCTTTATATTCCTTGAAAACGTCAAGGGATTGCTTAACCACGAAAGAGGGACTACGTTCGAAACAATCCTCCGAACGTTGGATGGATTGGGGTATGACGTGGACTGGCAAGTGTTTAACAGCAAGGATTTTGTTGCACAAAACAGGGAACGTGTATTTATTATCGGATATTTTAGAAAATCAAGTGCCCGAAAGTTTTTACCTCTCACAGGAGAAAAAGAATCAATTAATCAAGAATCAGCAAAAATTAATCTAGCTGGTACAACGAACAAGAAAAACAATTTGAATACAAATATAAGAGAACGAACCTATTATACAGACGGTTTAATCGGAACTTTGACAGCGACTGATTATAAGATGCCAAAACAGATCGTTATAGGGAATGTGAATCCAAGTGGTCAAGGAATGAATGGACAAGTCTGTAGTTCAGAAGGGCTTGCGCCAACATTAACAACGAATAAAGGTGAGGGAACTAAAGTGGCGATTCCGGTTCTTTCTCCAGATAAACGAAATATACGTCAGCAAGGACGAAGAACAAAAAATAATCAAGAAGCTATGTTCACACTTACAGCTCAAGATCGACATGGAATTATTGTTGAAGGAAAGCTTGATGGAAATTATCGATCGTCTGTTACTGTCTACTCCACTGAGGGAATATCTCCAACGTTAAACACGATGCAAGGAGGAGGGCAACAGCCTAAAATTCTAGTTAAAGAAGCAACGAAAAAAGGCTACGCAATTGCGGAAGCTGGGGACAGTATCAATTTTGCTTATCCAAAATCGAATAAGCGTCGGGGACGGGTAGGTAAACAATCGGCACATACACTTGTAACAGGTGATCAACAAGCAGTCGTCACAAATGACTTTCAAATACGAAAGTTGACTCCGATGGAATGTTGGCGTCTACAAGCTTTTCCAGATTGGGCTTTTTTGGCTGCAAAATTTAATAGTAAAGAAATTGCAAGATATATTTTGGAAAATAGTTTAAATCATTATCAATGCGATTTTGAGCAGAAAATGTCAGATAGTCAATTGTATAAGCAAGCAGGTAATAGTGTGACAGTGGATGTAATCTACTACATTGCAAAAAATTTTCAACTTTTGTAGGAACATTCAGGGAAGCTTAAAGTACAATTTTGTTTTTATAGTATAAGTATCAAGACTTGAAAAAAATTGATTCAGGCCTGAATCGTAGAGGAGAAACCTATGATTCAATTAGATACGATTTACTTTGAAGACTGCTTAATTGGTATGGAAAAGATTGCAGATAATAGTATTGATCTGATTCTTTGTGATTTACCGTATGGTACAACTGCATGTTCCTGGGATACAATTTTGCCTTGGGACAAATTATGGAAGAACTATTTACGCGTTACGAAAGAAAACAGTGCAATTGTTTTATTTGGTGCAGAACCATTTTCGACTCAACTACGAATGAGTAATTGGAAAAATTATAAATATGATTGGTATTGGATAAAGAATACTGCGACAGCGTTCACTCTAGCGAAGAAACAGCCAATGCGTTCTGTAGAAACAATCTCTGTATTTTCTAAAGGGACACCTTCATACTATCCGCAAGGGTTAGAAAAAATAAAAACTCCTGAGAGCCAGATGAGGAAATACTCTGAAGGAACCGTCTATAAATCAAAATATTTAGCCGGAAAGGAGTATGTTCAGGAATTTACTGGTTACCCGAATAATGTATTGCGTTTTGACAAAGAATCAAAGAATACTTTTCATCCGACACAAAAACCTGTAAAGTTGCTTGAATATTTAGTAAAAACATACTCGAAGAAGGGGGAAATTGTCTTAGATAACTGTATGGGAAGTGGGACAACTGCAATTGCTTGTATCAATACAGATCGTCATTTTATTGGATTTGAGACAAATGGAGACTATTATACCAGAGCTATCGATAGAATAAAGAATAATGTGACGCAACTAGAACTATTTTAGTTAACTTCTAAAGAAAAAGAGGGATTAAACAAGAAAAACAGTTATTCCACCTGGAATAGCTCAGACTGTAGACAAAAAGGAGTTGGCAATTAAGCCACTCCTTTTTGTCTACAGTCTGAGTAAAATAGAAATTTACCAGTTGTTTTTTTGGAATAAAAAATCTTGTTTTTTATAAAAATGTTGAAATAAAAATTCGTAGGATGTACAATTAGCTATGTAATTATGATTCTATGTTTAATTGGTTCGTCTAGTATTTATGATCATAATTATAATTTTTTACTTCTGCAAAGAAAGGGGTTACAAAAGTGATCATGTGGGGAGGAGCGACTGCGGCAAGTCAATATGAAGGAGGTTTTGACAAAAAAAAAGGAATCGATACTCAAGATTGTAGACCATATTTGCCAAGAAATAGTAATGCAACTACGCAGACGAGATTATTAACCAAACAAGTGATTCAAGAATCGAAAAGTGAAGAAGGTAAGCTGTATTATCCATTTAGAGTTGGAACGAAAGGTTATGAGCATGTAGAAGAAGATTTAAATTTATTGAAAGAATTGGGAATTCAAATTTATCGTTTTTCATTAAGTTGGGCAAGGTTATTTCCAAAAGGTATTGAAGAAAAACCAGATATGGAGGGCGTTCAGTACTACGATCAGATTTTTGAATTTTGTTCACAGAACAACATTAAAATTTTTCTAACAATGAATCATTATGCAGTACCTTTGTATCTGGTCGAAAATTATGGTGGGTGGACGAATAGAAATATGATTCACTACTATTTGAATTTTGCGAATTTTGTATTTGAGCGTTGGGGGAGTTATGTTGATTATTGGCTACCTTTTAATGAGATAAATGCTGGTTACTTTAGTCCATATAATGGAACCGGTTTAATTAAGCCGGAAAGTGAAGGCTATGATATGCAAAAAGTTTTTGAATCTTTGCATCATCAGTTTGTTGCGAATGCGAAAACGATACAGTTAGCTAAAAAAATGAAGGTATCTGGGGAGTTTGGCGCAATGATTTCTTGTTTTTGTTATTACCCATTTACGCCAAAACCAGAAGATAATTTCAAATTAGTGAAGGAAGAACAAGTTAATCAATGGTTTTGTAGTGATGTGCTAATGAAAGGGAAATATCCTTATTATATGGATGATTTTTTTGAAAAAAATAACGTTAACTTGAATATAACAAAAGATGATAAAAAAGTATTGAGTGAATTTCCTTGTGAGTTTATTTCATTTTCTTATTATTCTTCAAGTGTTGTCACTACAGAAGAAGTGGAAAAAACTGCTGGTAATTTAGTTATTACAACTAAAAATCCTTATCTTCAAGCTAGTGAGTGGGGATGGCAGATTGATGCAATAGGGTTACGTACAACTTTGAATAAAGTTTATGATCGCTATAATTGTCCTGTCATTATTGCTGAAAATGGGTTTGGTGCGAAGGATGTATTGGAAAAAGAACAAGTTCATGATTTGTATCGAATCAATTATTTTGATTCTCATTTTAACGAGATCATTAAGGCAGAAAAAGAAGATAAAGTGGATATTCGTGCATATATTGCTTGGGGCATTATTGATATTGTTTCTGCTGGTAGTTGTGAAATGGATAAGCGGTATGGGGTAATTTATGTTGATGGGGATAATGAAGGAAATGGAACATACCATCGATACAAGAAAGACAGTTTTTATTGGTATCAAGATTTTATAAAGAAACAAACAAATAAAATTTAATTTGGAGGTAATTGTTATGAAACGCGTTTTATTTATTTGTTCTGGTGGAATGTCTAGTGCGATTATAGAAAATGCTTTAGAAAAGGAAGCAGAAAAAAATAATGTTGAATTAGAAAGTTCTGCAGTTGGAAGTGGCGAAGCAGAGCATGCAATGAAATCAAAGCAATGGGACATTGTTTTAGTTGCCCCGCAAGTGAAACATCGATTTAAATTATTTAAAGAGGTAGCAGATGAAATGAATTTACCAATTGAATTGATTCAACCTAGAGATTATAGTCCACTGGGAGGAAAACATTTATTAGCTTTAATTGAACAAAACTAATTAAAAGAAAGGTTGTAGACAGAATATGATCCGTTTTTTTGAAGTTTTAGAGGAAAAAGTGGCATTGCCTATGTCAAAAATTTCAGAACAACGTCATTTACGAGCTTTGCGAGATGGAGTTGTTTCGACGATACCATTCATTATCGTAGGAAGTTTCTTTTTAATTATTGCTTTTCCGCCAGTTCCAGAAACCTGGGGAATCCATCAATGGGCAGCTGAACATATTAGTGAAATATTAATCCCTTATCGAATGACTTTTTGGATTATGTCTTTATATATCTGTTTTGGTATTGGTTATAATTTAGCTAAAAGTTATGACTTGGATCCATTGACAGGGGGGCAATTATCAGTAGCTGCTTTTTTGTTAAGCATTATGCCAGTTCAATTTGATGAAGGGCTAATGTTACCCATGGAATCTTTAGGTTCAGTTGGAATTTTTCCATGTATGCTTTTAGCAATTTTTGCAGTGGAAGTTTTACGTTTTTGTAAAGTAAAAAACGTGATGTTTAAGATGCCTGAACAAGTTCCTAGTTCGGTGGCGCATTCTTTTGAGGCAGTTATTCCAGCTGCCATTGTAATTGCTGTTATTGGTACAATTAATGTAGTTTTTAAAATCAACTTAGAGCAAGTAATACAAGTTTTATTCTCTCCTTTAGTTAAAGCAGGGGATACCTTTTTAGGTGTGTTAGTTCCGGTCTTGTTAGTAACATTTTTGTGGCTATTTGGGATTCATGGAGATTCAATCGTTGGTTCTGTGGCACGTCCAATTTGGTTACAATATTTTACTGAAAATGCTGAAAAAGTGGCGAACCATCAAACACCTACGCATATTGCTCCAGAAACATTTTTTCAATGGTTTATTTGGATTGGCGGATCGGGAGCTACTTTAGGATTGATAATTTGCGCTATTATATTTGGTCGTGCCAAATATACAAAGTCAATTAGTCGAGCATGCTTGATCCCAAGTATTTTTAATATCAATGAACCAGTTATATTTGGATTCCCGATTATGCTTAATCCACTATTTTTTATTCCGTTTGTTTTAGCACCAGTAATTATGACTATTGTAACGTGGTTTGCGTTTAAATTAGAATTTATTCATTTGATGTACGTACAACCACCATGGACATTACCTGCACCAATTGGCGCTTTTTTAGCAACTGGCGGAGATTGGCATGCGATTGTGTTAGTGATTATAAATATCTTAATATCAACTTTTATTTATTATCCGTTCGTTAAAATTTATGACAAAAAACAATTACAACTTGAGTTGGAAGAAGAATGAGAGATAAATCCCGTTTTTTTAATGCTTTTGTTTATGTTTTGTGTTTATTAATCATAAATGTCATTCTTATTTATTTTAGTACTATTTATAATTCAAAAAAACTTTTATTTTGGGGAAATATTTTAGCAATAAGCTTTGTATTTCCAATGATAATTTTATACTTTGAAAAAAAAGAACCGTTTAAATGGAAGCGGTATATTTTTTTTACTTTTCTTACATTTGTAGTAATGTTTATGATTTGTAATCTATTTATTTATCGTCTTTTTTAACAGAATTAAATATTAATGGATGTGAAAAATATGGAAGAATTAGAAACAAAAATTTTTGATTTGATTGTTCATAGTGGGAATGCACGCGGATTGTTATTTGAAACGTTAGAATGTGCAGAGAATAAAGAATATTACGAAATAGATAATTTGTTAAACAAGGCAAAAGAGGAGATGAATATAGCACATAATATTCAAACTCAATTGATTCAAGATAATCTGGCCGGTAAAGGCGAAATTAGTTTACTATTGATTCATGCCCAAGATCAATTAATGACGGTTATGAGTGAACAAGCATTGATTGAGCGATTAATCAAAATGCAAAAGCAAATTAATGAAAATAATTAATATACTAAAAGAGGACTTAGTTATAAAGTCCTCTTTTTATGAGGAGTGTAGGTATGGAATATCTCACTGGAGTAGATGCTGGCGGCACAAAAACAAAATTTAGTATGTACGATGTAAATGGTGTTTTGGTTAAAGATTTTAACTTGGATGTAGCAAATATTGTTGTCCAAAAAGAGTATGCGTGGTCGATTATTCAACAAGGGTTAAATTTTTATTAACTAAATATCATAATGAAGTTAAAATGATTCTTGTAGGGATTGCAGGAATAGAAACAAGTGAGCTTTAAAATGACATAGAAAACAAATTAAAAGCATTATGTAACTGTTCATTCATTGTAATAAGTGATGCGAAATTGGCGTTAATCAATAGATTAAAAGGAAATGATGGTGTACTGATTATTTCAGGAACGGGCTCAGTTGGTTATGGTTTGCAGCATGCTACTTTTTATCGAGTAGGTGGGTGGGGACATATTTTAGGAGATGAGGGGAGTGCTTATTCTATTGGTTTGGCTTGTTACAAACAATTAGCAAATGAATTAGATGTTGGATAGGAACTAACTGATTTTTCTTTAGAATTTTTGGATTATATTGGTGAAAAAGATTCAATAAAAGCTATTAGTAGATTTTATGAAAAAAGCAAAAAAGAAATTGCAGACGCAACCTTGTTTGTTGCCATGTATGCGAAATTTGCCTATATCTCAAGATTTTAATACGCTGTGTATTATTACTATAGAAGGAACAAAGGAGAAAAAAATGAGTCTTATAAAAAACATTGAGAATGTTCAAAATGAGTTGTCCATGACTGAAGAGAAATTAGCTAGTTATATATTAGCTAATCTTGGTGATATTCCACACATGACTGCTCAAAAATTAGCAGATTTATCAGAAACAAGCCCAGCTACTGTTATTCGTTTTTCAAGAAAAATAGGTTATAAAAAATATTCTGATTTTAAATTAGCTGTTTCTCGTTCAATTGAACAACATGTTAGAAATGAATACAATTATATTTCGTTTGATGAATCATTTGAAGTTACTAAAAATAAAATATTAATTAATGACAAGTTGGTTGTAGATTCTATAGGGGAACTGTTAGATGAAAAAACTATTAACAAAATTGTTAAAGAACTTTATGATGCAGACAAGATTTATGTATTTGGTGTAGGAACTTCTGGAATAGCTGCAGAAGATATACGACAAAAGTGGTTGAAAATTGGGAAAATGGTTATCTTTGAAAAAGACAAATCATTGATTTTGGAACAAATAAAAAATGATTTAGAGTATAATAAGATCGTTTTTTGGGGGATTTCTCATTCAGGTAAAAACAGAGAAGTCTTACAATTGATTATAGAAGCCAGAAAGAATGATATAACAACAATTGGAATGACTCAGTTGGGTGGATCAGATTTAGAGAAGACAGTGCAGTATGTGCTTCAAACTTCTAGAACAGATAATATAGAAAATGGCCATTATGGAAGTGGTGCTACGCATTCGTTATTACTACAACTGTTGACCATTGATATCGTTTATTTTTTCTATTTGAAATATTCTAGAAGTGTAAATACTATATGAAGATAATCAAAAGCTTCATATTCCAAAAAACATAAACAGTACATTTTTTCCTTCATTCGGTAGTTTAAAAAATTCCGGCTCTTTGTCAAATGATGTTGATAATGAGAAATATTAGAATAAAAAGAACAGAAAGAAAAAATACTTCTTTCTGTTCAGACCGTAGACAAAGTCTATTTTTATGGATGATGTCTACAGTCTTTTCTTTTATAATAGATTTATGAAACCGAATACAAAGAGTGATAGTTATGATGTCTAAAAACAATACGAATGGTAGAAATCAATTTGCGATGCTCATGATTGATGATCTGGTTCCTCAAGATCATCTTGTTCGAAATATTGATGCCGCGCATGATTTTGAATTTATTTATCCAATCGTCAACGAATAGAGGCCGGAAAACGCCTTTTTACTTTGAACTTACAAAAGGAAGTGAAGCTGAAAGAAAAACAAGTAAGGCTGATCCGTAAAGCGGCTACTATGTCAAAGGCGAACGAGAAAAACAATTTGCTTATTCCGCACTTACTTCCTGTGAAGATAATGGTTTTATCTTATCTACATGAATCACATCAGGAAATGTACATGACAGCCAAGTCGCAATCGATCTGGTCAAACAGTCGAGTGGAGTGAAAAGAATGTTTCGTAAAAAAGACTTTTACTTGAAAACTGTACTTTGAGTACAAAATATCAAAAAATACTGACTCGACATGTTTGGGCGGATCTTATGATGAACTTGAACACCATACGGCGTTGAATAGAGAAATTTATAAAAAGAGAAAACAAAACATTGAACGAATATTTGCAGATGCAAAAGAAAAGCATGGTATGCGTTGGACGAAATATCAAGGTTTTGAAAAAGTCGCTACGCACACGATGCTTACGTTTGCTACCATGAATTAAAAAAACTAGCCACATGGCTATGGAAAGCAAAAAAGCCTATGGCTTTTTATTTCAAATTTCTACAAAGACTAACAAAAAGGAGTTGGCAATTAAGCCACTCCTTTTTGTCTACAATCTGAGTTATTCCACCTGGAATAGCTATCTTTTTTATTACTTTAGTAAATTATTTAGCATTATATGCTCTTTTTGTTCGAGCGTATTCTTCAAGTTCTTCTCGTAAATATAATTTTACTTTCGCAGGACCTTTGCCATCAGTTTCATAAAATGGAGTGATTTGACCAAGTTTAACTGATTGATTAAATGCATTTGTGGTTTGTCCAGTAATCTGAGCACCTATTTCTTTGCTGACCAAATGATCAGCAAGCCATTTAGAAAATTCTTTTTTTATTTTTGGATTGGATAAATCAATATGCATAGATCAATCCCCTTTCTGCTATTACTAGTATACAAAAAAATTAAAATTAATCAACTTTTACTTGTACTAGTATACAAGTAATGGTATAATAGACGTATAGAAAAGGTTAGAAAATAAGGAGGAAATCATGAATTTAATTAATATCTACAACGAAAGGACTTTAGAGTATATCGGTTCTTTTGAAAAGACAGAAAAAAATATTATTAATTTTGTAGCAAGTATACCACCATATAAAAATATTCGACTGGTAGAATGTTCTACTGATAACTTGATACTTACTACAATCGGCAATTTCCTAGATTATGTACCGGATCAGGAATGGCTACGAAAAATTTTACCTAGATTGATCGAAAAACAAACTGGAAACCTGCCGATTGAAAAAGTTATTATTTACAATCGCTATGAAGAAATGAGGTAGACAAACAATGAAGAAACTAAAAAAGGATTATGGAGCATTGTTTGGCTTGGTCGTGGTTGGTTCTGAATGGAATCAATCACCAACAGACCTAAGTGAAACATTTCATGAAGTACACAGTTTTTTGTCGATAAGCTAGAAAAAGAAGCTGCTGTAAGTAATGGACAGGTGCAGGTAGAAATAGTCAATCACAACCAGCCAAGCTTTTCTGAAAAAGAATTATCGTTAGAATTAGTTGCTTGGTAACGATTTTACAAATTAGATCATTTGAACCGTGTAGGAGAAGCGAATGCGATGTTACACAAAAGCATGATGCCGACTGAAAAACGAGAACGATTATATATCGATTCTACTGGTCGGAAACAAAAGAAAATGAAGAATGGGGATTATTTATATAATTGTTGCCATTTAATTGGTTACCAATTGACTGGAGAAAACAATAACCCTAAAAATTTGATGACAGGAACACGTTCGTTCAATACACCTGCCATGGTGGAATATGAAAATCAGATCGCAGGATATTTACGAGAAACAGGGAATCATGTGTGCTATCGTGTCACACCAGATTTTCGAGGAGAAGAACTGGTTGCTAGAGGTGTACAACTGGAAGCATAAAGTATAGAAGACAATCGAATTTCATTCAACGTGTATATACGCAATACACAAGAAGGTTATACAATCAATTATTTGACCGGCTCGTCAAGAGTAACTATGAGGGAGTGAAGAATATGTACCAATTTTCAAATCGAGAATGTTTTTGGGGAAGATTTTTGATTCCAATCAATCAATTCAATCAACGATATCATTGGCCGCCAACCTATATTAAGTGTGATTGTTCCGAGTTGGCAGAACACCAAATGAGAAGAAACCAAGGGCATTTCTATCCGACGTATATTTGGAAATGCTCTAACTGTAAAAGTCAGTATCGTTTGATTCGTGGGACAAGAAATTTCGAAGAAATAACCAGACTATAAAAAATTAGAAAAGGTTAATTAAAGTGATTTGATAAAAAACAGTCCTTATTTATTGAAATAAGGACTGAGGAATAAATATGAAAATTAATTACAAGTATTAGCAAATTTATTGTAAACAAAAAGGGGAAAAATTCAAGATGAATAAACGGCTAATTGTTGCACTGATTTTAGTAGGCATGATTACACGATTGTTACCTGGCATGTTTCAACTAGGACTATTTTCTAGTTTATTCATTTATTTGTTCATGTCCTGGGATGAATATATGTATCAACAAAGTACAGAAAAAGAAGGGAGTTTTCTAAGTGAAGAAAGATGATTCAAGTCCACATGTGAACCTAATAGCTCCACATGTGGATGAAAAAGTAAGAATTGATTGTTTAGTTTCAAGGGAAGTTAAAGAAATGTGGGACGAAATTGTTGCTAATGATCGAGCAAAAAGCAAAGTGCGTTATTATCCTGCTCATACGTTTGAACGAATCGTTCGTGGAGAATATCAGGTGATGAAAGCATTTGGTTTTCATGGAGGTGGAAAAACGAAGTAATGGATAAACGCTTTATGAAGATTCAAAAATTATTAGTTTTAGCGAATGATGCAAATGATCAGAAATCTATGAGTGCCTTAGCTAAAACAAGGCTATATTCAAGGTTATCTTGTAGGATTGCAAAAACAATTCTGGGAGCAAGTAAAAAACGGGTACGAAATGGCTCTTTACAAGTACCAGAACACGTGCAACAAGAGTTTGACCAATTATTGCTAGTACTAGAAAAAGGCACGTTTCATAAAACAAAAGACATGGTAGCATTTCAGGAAGGTGTACGAGAAGGGAAACAATTTAGAAAAAAGGAAAGTTTAGAATACAAATAATAAAGAGAGGGAAAAAACAATGACAAAATTTATTACAGTAAACAACAAAAAAGGTGGAACGGGGAAAACAAGCGTATCTTGTATGTTAGCAGTATATCTTTCACAATTCGGCAAAACGTGCTTGATTGATTCAGACGAAAGCGGTAATGCAACCAAACGTTTTACCGAAGAAATCGAGGAACAAGCAGAATTGACCCGATTATTTCGACGTCAAGTAGTCATACCAATGTCGGTTAGAGAGCAGTTAGATCTTGTTGCGGGAACAGCTGAATTAGAATTAGTGAATGCTGAATTAATTCAACGAATCAATAATACATTGATTTTTAGTAGCTATATTCGTCAACACGATACGTTTAAAAAATATGATTATGTTGTGATTGATACACGAAACGATAGTAACATAATAACCAATAATATGTTAGCAGTGTCAGATCTCGTTTTAGGGGTATCAGATCCAAGTGCAGATGGTTTTGAGGCCTTATTAAATTTAAGTAGCCATATTGATTATTTAACAACAGAGCTAATAGATGTTTTTACTGGTAAGAGCTATGTGCATGCGAAAGTACGTTATGTAGGTAACCAAATTGCACATAATACTGATGTTTCTCGACAGTTTAAACAAATCATTGCAATGAATGATTTGTTCTTAGGGTATTTCCAAGATCGCACAGCATTTGACGAAGCAAGTTTACAGCGAATTTCATTATTAGATTTGTTTGAACAAGAAAAGTATCAGCAAAAACAATATCAGGAATTTAAAAAACAAACATATGTATTATTAGAGAAAATTAAAATGAGTGTAGATGAGGATTAGGAGGCGAGCGAAGCAACGCCTCCTAAATACCTATGGAAAATACCTATGGAAAATACCTATGGAAAATACCTATGGAAAATACCTATG
>NZ_JBFOEY010000018.1:0-10984 GCF_040886985.1 Enterococcus sp. C76
AGAAGATTGCAAAATCCATGCTTCATCAAAAAATGAAACCGTCGGCTTGGAGCGATCACGAGAACCAAATGCACTACAAAATTCACCAAGTGAATACATTAAAGCAGTTGACAAGCGTTCATTATCATCTAGTTTTCCATGCTTATCTTTTGGCAAACGCAACCCCTCAATTTCTAAAATGGTCACTTTTTCATCAAAAGACAAGCCTTCAACTTCCCCATAACTAAATGCTAATTCTAAAATAGAGCCTTTAACTAATGTTCGTAAAAAATCGCCCATATCACGAACTTCTTTAGCTTCACTCTTTAACATTCCATCTAATACATGATAAAGACCAACTTGTTCGCCTTCTACCCGCCGTTGGATCACTTCATCTAAAATCTTCATTAATGCCGTACGTGGCGCAAGTTTCCATTCCCCATCATACAAACTAAATAACATAGATCGAGCAACTGCCCTTGCTTCACGTTCTTCAAAAAGAACAATTGGATCTAACACGCCACGATTTTCTTCTTTATGAGAATCTAATGTAACATAATTGAATGTTTTCAAAAAATTCACTAATGCTGGATTCTTCTTTTGCATTTTTTCATCATTAATTATTTCTAAAAATCGCACCCGCATTTCAGCTTTCGGATCAATATACAATACTTGACTTTCCAACAAGGCACAACACATAAACAATGATTTACCAGCAACTGATTTTCCATTTCCTGTATCTCCAGTGAAAAGAATATGAGGATTATGAGTTTTCTTTCCTTTTACTCCTTGTTGATTGGCTAAGAATAAATTGAGAAATACCATATTTTTAGAACTAGCTACTACTGATTTTACATCTGCTTTTTCTTCTAACGTGCTATCCACACGACCAATGTAAAATCCTGTACGTGTTCCAGCTTTAAGAGAAGTAAAAAAATTCAATTCACACAATGCACGTAACGTCGTCGTATGCCCACCAAAATTTATTTTTCGGTGTGAGAAATTGCCATATAACGAGTTCTCAAATAAAAAATAATTATCGCATTTTCCCGATACAACTGTTACACCAATACTCTCTAAACGGTGTTCTAAATACTTTTGCCTACGTAATACCGATTCACGATTTCGTCCAATGACAGAAAAAATTAACCACCATTTTACAATCGGTTCATCATCATCTAGTTTATGTCCCAAATCATCTAAAGAACGTGCTCCTTCAATAATCCGTCTCTTTTGGCTCGAACCAGCATAATTTGCTTCTTTTACAATATTCTTATTTCGTGTTTTTGCCCGATCAACTACTCTTTGTAATCCACTAAACCCATTTTTTTCTTCAAAATGAATTTGAACAATTTGCTCAACCGGAAAAGGCATTTTTTGCACAATTTCTAATACATGATTTTTATCAACATGTGTACCAAAATCAGCTGCCAATGAATAAACAGAATGGCTTTCATTGCCATTCTCTCCGAAAAAAATCAATGGATCGTTCAATTTTGCCTTAAAAGGTGTACTCAATAGATTGTCTAAACATTTCCCTGTTAAAATTTCTTTTCTAAGGTGAGGATTACCTTTCAGAAATTGAAAAGCTTGATAATAATATAATTCATCAGAGGTCAAACGCTCAATTTTTAATTCTGATAAATTCTGGTAAACTTCTTTTTCTTGTGTTTGAATTTGTTTCACCCATTCATCATTTACTTCAATTTCAAAACCAACACCTTTTGCGAAACTCTCTGCTTTTTTAGAAAGAACATTTTTGATACTATCTGAAAAACTAGAAAAGTATTCATTACCATTTTTTATTAATGGCACGCTCATAAGCCAAATTTTTTCTGTGACTACCCCTACATCTTTTTCTAAAAATAAACAAGTTTCTTTTAAGATTTGATTACCATATTCTTGATTATTTTTGTCAATTTGTTTTCGTAGTTCACCAATTCTAGCACGAATATCTGCATTAACTGGCACACTGCGAATTTCAAATGAACCATGCTCTCTCAAACGAGCAAAACAACGATTATTTTTCTTTTTCACTTTTTCTTTTGCTTCCAAATCTAATAACATTACTGCTTCATCTTGAATACGATAAAAAGCAATCGGTATTTTTTCTCTTGTTAAAGCAATATTTCCATATAACTCTTCACGCAAAGGATATTCCAAACTAACTGCCAAAAAATCCCCTTCTTTCATTGAACTTTTTAAAACTATTCTTTATCTTTTAAAACAAAATTCATCGTTTTCTTCTACTGTTCGTCCTCTAAAAAAGACTGTACCTTTTATTCCTACAATTCTCATACAATGAACACAATCTTTCAAATAAACAAAACCTCTGCGACCAGCAATTTCCGTTTCTTCATACCAGCGCGAAAAACGATACGTAGCAAATCCCCAAACAGTGTAACGAATCGGACCTAAAATAGAAAAAAGTGGACAGCGGAATAATATAACAGAAAATAATATCGCCGTAATCAACAAGCACCCAATAAATCTTAAGCTTACAGGTTGCGCAAAATACCAAATTATTTTTCCCTTAGGCGATCGAAATACTTGTACAGAATAAGGTGTCCTTAATCCTATTTCATAATCGTAATACATTCTCACTCACTCTTTTCCTTAGAACTTAATGCCAAATAAACCAATCAGCCATTTTAAGAAACTCATTACTGTTTGTCCCTTGTTCGTTGCAAAATCAGAAATTAGTAAAAAGATAAAAACAACACTACCGATCTTTGCCCATTCTGCTTTCCTCCAGTTCATGATTATCATGATCACAGCAATACTCGCAAGAACCCATAGAAAATCACCGCTCATAAACGATTTAAGACCACCTGCTGTCATAACTTATCACTCCTCTTTTGTATAATAATGTGTTAATTTCTCAACGATATAAGAAGTTTTCGTTTTTACAAGTTCTAACGTAAATTCTTCTTCTCGTTCTAATCCGCTAAATTTATCAATAAAGACTACTGGTACTTGCACGCTAATTTCTTGCCCCCCTTTATCTAATCGAAAAATCACTAGCTCACCTTCTACCACCTCCTTTAATTCTTCTTGCCCACTAGTGTACTCTGGACTTTTCATTAAAACGGATAATTCTTGACTATTTCCTTCAGCATATTTTGCAAAAAATAATTTTAAAAATTTGAGCATTTTTTCACGTTGTTTCTCATCAACATTTACTGTATTTTCCGTCTTTACCAATTCTTTCGTCTTTCCTTTTTGAACATCAACTGCCAACAATGACGGTCTTCCAACAATCGAATAAACACTAGATTTTTCAATAATTGGTAAAAGCATTTCTTGCCGATAATTTTTCGTTTTTCCATTTTGCTCAATATCATAATCAATATAAACAGAAACCAATAAGCAATCCGATTGTCGCTTAATTTTGACCGTTTTCGCTTCATTTAGCTTACGAAAAAAATTTTTTTCACCTGTAGTTTCTAGTTTGTTAACATCTAAAGAAGTATAAGAAGCTAATTCTTTTGCCCGATTATTCTTTCCTTCATTCCCCCAATTATTATCAAAGTTAATATATGCTTCCGCAAAACTTTCAGCAAAATGCGACAAGGTAGGATAATCAATCGTTTTTTCTTGTTTTGGTTGATTTTTTTCTAATTGCTCAACTTTTTGAAACAATCCAGAAGTATTACTAGTGATTACATTTGTCCGAAATACTGCAATCACTGCAATGACAAAAAAGAAAACAAAGAAAAGGACAAGATAGCGGTTCGCTTTCTCTTGAGAAATTTTCTTTGTTTTCATTTCTGTATAAGGTTTTATTGCACTTTTTGTTCTGATAAATTTTATTTTTTTCATTTACTCACTCTTTCTTTTCACGTACCATCGAAACGGACAATACACACCAAAATATAACCACAATGCGATCATTCCAATATGAATAAACATCATTGCCCATTCTAGATTGCGTATAATACTAGGACTCATAATTGCTAGAGTTCCACCAATTTCAATATTGAACAAAAAATAAAGAATGATTAACCATACACGAAATCCTTTCTTTTTCATTTGCTTCACCCTTCTACTTTGAATAAAATTTCTGTTCGTACTATTTTTTCTTCAATCTCAACCTTACATTCATGATAATTTCTTGCCCAATACATTTTCTTTGCTTTTTCAAAATCTTGTGCATGAATAACCACAATATTTTCTTTTAAAAATTCCAATTGAACGAAATCAAATGATTCTGCTTTTTCTCTCATTTTATGCTTTATTCTTCGCCATTCTTCTAAATCAAAATATTGACCATTCTGATAAAGCAATTCGACTTCTAATCTCAAAGATTTCAGATTCCCATCCACATCTACATAACGATACCAATACTCAGAAAATATCTTTTCATATAATTTTTTTAACTTTTCACTCCTAGCGTAAGCTCGAAGCGTATAACTATTAACGATTTCTAGAAAACCATTACCGTATTTTCTAAATTTCAAAGCTAAGTTACGGATTATTTCTTTCTTTTCTTCAATAGTCATTGGAATTTTCGTATAATTTTTGGTACTAAAAGAAAAATCTAATAAAGTAAATTCTCTTAATTTTCGATACAACTCTTGTCTCTGTTTATGAGAATTTGGATAAATCTCCACACTTCCCACACCAGTCACAACCGATTCAATTCTCCATTTTCTTAATAATTCTCTTAATTCTTCTTTCTGCCTGATCCGCTCTCTCCTTTCTTGATTCTCTTCCTCATCTCTTTCTCCTTTTACTAAAGCAGAAGAAATTTCATATATTACTTCTAAATTTGCCAAACGATCGCTTTCCATTTTTAACATCTTTTTAATTTCTTCATTTCTAGGAAAAACAATCAGGCGATATTTCAATAATTTCTTATTCACTCCTATTACATCAAAAGGAATCTCAGTAGAAAATAAAAAAGAGCGAAAACTTTCTAATTCTTTCCAGCTTTCCTCTAACTCTAATAAATAACTACGATTAATCAATAAACTTAAATTTCTTTTTTCAGCTAATTTTACTAACTCTTCCAAATCAAATTCTGTACGTGGTAAAATTTCCACTTGATTTTTTTCAATTAATTTTGGACTAGCTAGCAATTGATTGGCTACTTCCAAAAAGTAATTCATTTATCAATCACCCCATACGAATATCTAATTTATCAATAAAATTATATGGGATACGTTTTGTCGGATCTTTTTCCCTCGTTAAAAAAACTCCTTCATTTAAAATACTCTTCACAAATCTAATAGACATATCCCAGCCTTGCTTTTTTAACGTAAAATAAAAATAATAAAAATCATTTACTCGCATTCTGACAAATTCAGCCAACATTTCTTTTACTTGACAATATACAGCATGATAATAATAGCCATCTAAACTTTTCTTTGTATAAAAAAGTTTTTCCCCTGTTTCCATGTCAACTAACCGAATTTTTTCAAATTTTTCTTTTGTTACTCCTTCTAGCCAATATTGAAGCAACGCTACCTGCCTTACTCTGATTTTTTTAGCATAACAAACAAGAGAATCTCTTTCTAAATTTGCTGTATATTGGACACATAACAAGCACCAAAATTCTTCAATTTCTCTTCCACTTAATATCGACAGATTTTCACAATGAAATTTTCCCACTAATTGAATTAACTTTTGCCTCATTTTCTCCCTCCAATATTATTTATCATTCAATGCCTTGTATTTCATACAAATACCGTTCAAATCTGACTTGGTGTTCTTTTTCTTCGTCAATCTCAGCATTTTCTACTACTTCATCAATCCAAGAATGCAAATTCTGTTTCCCTCCTAAATAAATCTCGGCTAATTTCAAAATACCACCATATTGCAACTGTAAATGTCGCATTGAATTTTCAATACACCATTCTTTTTTAGGACTTTTTATTTCAATCCCCGAATAATCATCAAACAAATCATAAAAATCTTTACAATATACTAACTCCACCCCCCCTGTTTGTTTATCTTCAATTTTGTCATACACTTCAAACTTTGATAAAAACAAATCCAATGCAACTTGTTCTAACGTTCTACCTTGATCTAACCAACTAAATACAACTCCTGTATAATTTTTTCCTAATTCTAATTCATACCTATTCCAAATTCCCACTGTTTGTAAAATATATTCCACACTTTTTCCTTGATCTAAAGCCAATTTATACCTTTTCTCATAAAGACGTATATAAAGATTATCTGTACCACGTGAACCAAAATAAAGAGTTAATCCCGTATTTTCACCTGCCTTATCACCATCTTGTACATGAAATTTACGTAATGGAGTTACAATTAATTTATGCTCTTTGTCTTGACGTTTTTCTAGTAAACGCCTTAATTGAAAATTTTTTCCACTACAATTGTACATTTCGTCGATTGCAATATCTAAACGCGTCGAATGAAAATTAGTATAGTACCATCCAATCCATTCATTCATAATTTTTGAAAACCACTCAACTAGAACTAACCCTCGTTCCTTTAAAAGAATTTCAAATTCACGAACGCCTTCTCCAGTCATTTCTACAAGAACTCCCTGTCGAGATTCTTTCTCATTTTCACGAATTACTATATTTCCAAGAATATAGCCTGTATCATAATTGTGTATCTTTTGACGTTTTCGTATAAACCAGCTGTACTCAGCACCTAATACTTTTTCTATAACTGTTTTTACTGTTGTACCGAAAAAAGTTATTTTTAAATAATCAATATGAACATGTATTTTTTTTTCTAATTCTTCACGTATTTCTTTAATTCGCTGATTTAATTCTTCTGGAATATTCCTTTCACCAGTTTCATATCTCCGCAAACTACTAAAACTGATTCCCATTTTTTCTGCCATATCGTGTTGACTATAACCTAAATCCTTACGGATTTTTATTAATTCAATGTTTCTCAATTAAGCTCACACCTTTGTTGCTTATTGGAACAATTCATTTTTTACCAATTGTTCCGATTTATCCACAAGTTAAATATTGATTTATCAATAGATTACTCGTAATTTTCCATTTTTTATCCACAGCTTCTATACCCCGTATTACACATACGGGGTATAGAAGAATAGCGTAGGCTAATGCCTACGCTATTCTAGCAATGTGTCTGTGATACGTAGTGCGCTTTTTGCTTGCGCGTCTCTTCACGTCCAGCGCCTATCGCTCTGCTGGCGCTGGACGATTGAGACACGCAAAAGTCGCACTACATTTAACGCCACTACGACACATCGCTTTCTCGATTTATTCTTAACTCAGCTGGATATAACTGTTCAAATTCTTCAGCTAACATAAAATTCTTATCGATTGCATAATCCAAAGGCAATTCTTTTTCAATAAAGTCCAAACGCAAACAAGATAAAAACGAGATATCTTCATCATCTAAAAATATCTGCTTTCTCGGAACACCATTAATATACCATGGTTTTTTTTCATCAATTCTCCTAGAAAAACGATATCTAGTACGTTCTTCTATTTTTCTTATCCAACGGTACAACGTTCTCTTAGGAATTCCTATTTTTTCACATGCTTCACAAGGTTTATACCATTTCATTAAAATCACCTACCTTCACTTCTTCGCTGTTTTACCTGCTCACTATAACTCATATTCTCTTGCGCCTGAGCCATTAGTTTATCCGCTTTTTCATTTTTTTCTCGAACCATTTTTTGTACTTGGTCTGATTGATTTTTTCTAATTTGTTCCCATTCTCTTTCAATAAAATCATCACCATAAAATTCATCTAATATTTCTTGTTCTTTTTTCGTAATCTCTATACCTAAAACATTGGTATAACTCATCTCAGGCATATTGCGGAAAAATTCTACAAAATCAAAATCAGCTGAAACAAACGGTGCATAAAACTCATTAGGTATGCCTAATCCTATATCAATATATCCTCGGCCTTTTACTCCATGTTTATTGATAAAAGCTTTATTTTTATGATCTTCACCAAAAGTCATAATATAGCCAGTTTCTGATAATACACCTAAAGAAACCTTACACATTAGATTATCTCTAATTGCTGATTTCAACACATCAGTACCTGCTTTTTGTGTCGCAATCACTAAAAAAACACCAGCTTGTCTTCCTTTCAACACAAGTGGTGTAATTTTTTCATATAGTTTCTCTTCACTGTAAGTTGATCCATACCCTCCTAATGTCGAAACAAAAGCTGCCCATTCATCAATAATAAAAAATTCAGGTTTCATACCATAATAACGATAATTTTTCCCAATCGTATAATTCAGCAAATTTCTCATATAAACATATCTTTTCTCCATCAAATCAACTGCTTCCTCTAACATTGTGAAAATATCCTCCTTATCAGAGACAACTAATCCTTTAAATGCTTTAAACTCTCCTAATGCTAGTAAATCAGAAGCTTTTGGATCACAAATATGTACCCGCCCTTCCTTGCCTAGAGCATAAATTAATGAATAAATAAAATACGTTTTCCCACCACCTGTACCACCAGTAATTAGCATATGTGGCAACGCATCATACTCCCAATACACCCCTTCCATTAATTTGATTCGCCCATTTTCAGCGACTACTTTATCTAAACTAATTCTTTTAGAAATAACATCAATCAAATAACGATAACTTATAAAACCCATTTCACGTCTTATTTCAACTAAATCAGCCAAAAACAAGTCTTCTAAAGGACGACCAATCTGTAAAAACTTATCTTGAAATTTATTTCCAATTTTAAAAGTAAATTCATCCATTTCTCTATCTGTCCGATAATATACCTTAGGTAATCTTCGTATTTCTTTTTGTCTGCCGTCTGATTTTACTATCTTTTTTTCTACAATATCATTACCATTTAAATATTCCGCTAATAATTGCTTTTTGTATTGTCTAAAAAAGAAGCCATTTTTTTGCTTTGAAGTTTCAATTAACCATTTGGAAACATACATCGCTAAAATTAATACGACAACTGTAACAAGAATTGGTACAAATAATAATGAAATATCCAATTCTCCTTGCATTTTACTAACTAATGGATAAGTTATTTTATAATGATACCAACCTAACATCATAAAAAAAGGAACACAAAATACCAACCACCATTTTCTTAATAAATTACAATGATACAGTCTTACCCTTATTCCACGATAAACAAATATCTTGAACATACACACTCTCCTTTATTTATAGATTACTATAAGACACATACCCAAACGCAAAACTTTTCCCTAGCATTGCTTGTTTTACTTCATTTGTCCACTCTCCTACGTATTGTGAAATAAACATAGATTCTGGTAAATTCTGTGGATTTGGATATTTTTCGATTAATCGTCGCAACAAATCACTTTTATCATTTTCTACTAAGTACACTTTGCCCGTTTTAGCTCCTATAAGAACAAAAGTCATCTTTTCCTCCTCCCTGAATTATTATGTTTTTTTATTAAACACTAAATCCTTTTCTTAATGCCTGACTAAACTTTTTATCATTTGTCTTATACCAAATTGAAATGGACGACTGAGGATATTTTTTTACTTTTTGATTCATCTCTCGAATAATCTCTTCATTTGTCCATCCAACAGATTTCGCCCAATAAATCAAACGACCAATTTCATCTGGTACAAATATTTTTCTTTTTGCATTTATTATTTTTGCAATTTTTTTGAAAAAATAATAAATAATAACAACTGGAATTAGATATGGAATCAAAAGAAAAAGCCAAATGTAAAAAGATATTCTGACTGATTTTTTTAATAATTTTATATTTTCCATAATGTCTCGCTCCCTAAATAGTTCACTTCTCCCTTATACTTAAATCAATCATTTTATACGTTATTTAAGCACTTTTTTTGAATCTCACGTGCAGATTCTAAAATTGTATGATTTTTCGTTTTAAAATAACCATGCTCCAAGATATATATCATAAAAGAAGAAACCTTCTTTAACGCATATTTCTCTTCTATATCAGTGAAATAAATTTTAATCAATTCTGTTTTCTGCTTCTTTTTATTAAAATAATATTTACAAAAATCATAAACTAATACTCCTTGTATTAGTTCTCTACTTTCCACAGCTAAAAAACAATCTCGAGAAACAGACAAAAAATACAAATATTCCCCTTCACTCTCTAACACTAAAAAACCCAAACTTTTCATATTTTCTATCATTTCAGACATTTTTATCACCCGAAAATTATATCTTGTCTTTTCACAACATTCTTATCTTTGTCTGATTTTCAAACTCCTATTCGTTGTTATTCCTCCTTTAGAAATAAATTAGGAAAATCATCAGCGTATATCTCTATGGCGCCAAACAACTTAATTGCTGATTCTGGTTTCCCATACATATCACAACTGATTAAACGATCATAGTAATCCTGACTAATTGTTTTTCCTTTGTATTGATAACGTATAGCAGCAGTATAATATACTGCTATCTGGTTCAAATAAAGATATTTTGCTAAATCAGCCGATATCCGTAACAAAATGATTCTATTCTTCCTCTTAGTCCCACAATTTAACAATGCAGGAACATTCCCATTTTCATCTTTTAACAAATCGATATAGTCAGTAGCTAATATAATTACTCTACCTCCAATAACTCTGGATTCTCGTATATATTCCCAATAATTTCTTCCTTACCTGTCCAACAATAACCATTATTCACTCTCGAAAGATACCACATCGGCATTCCTCCAAGAAACATCCCATCATATTTCTCTAACCAAATAACCTCATGAAGACAACCACTAATACATCGAATAATATCGCCTTGATAGACCTCTTTATTATTCTTATCTTTCAATCCAGTAGATTGCATGAGTTCAGCTTGTTTACCAACCTCAAAAACATCACACCAACCTTCAACGGTAACATGTGTCCCTTCAATCCCTAAGAAACTATGCCCTCTTGTATCAAATGCTAAAACATCTTGCATTTCCTGTTCCTCTTTCAACCAAGCTCTAAATTTAGGCATCATTTTGAGCATCCCTCCGTAAATGAATATTAATGTACTCTTCCACCAAGGCATTTACTATCATTTAAAAAAATAACGTCGTTGGAATGG
>NZ_JBFOEY010000019.1:0-8465 GCF_040886985.1 Enterococcus sp. C76
TATAAAAGATGAAATGTCTCAATCTTTTTTACATAAGAATTATAGGTCGGTCAATCAGTTATAAAAAGAATCTCGTATTCTATAATTATAATGAAATTTTTAAAGATTCAGTAGAAATGGCGGTCTTATGCTGAATTCACCTTCAATCAACTTAATAAGTTTATACCTTTTATGTGGATATAGTTATTTAATTTATACAACTTTCATTGAATTTATTGGAAAAAATAAATCATTGGAGGCACATATATGAAATGTAAAAAACTTATTGCGACATTATTACTTTCGACTTCTATTTTAGGTACAATCATGTCACCAATTTCAATTTCTGCTGCAGAAAATATTCCAGTAGAGATTGAAAATATTCAATGCGATAAAGGAACGCCATTTTCTATTAAAGCTTCAGCAGAAGAGCAAGTTAATATAGAATTGAACAAATATAGTTGGTGAAAGCGATACAATCACTGGGACTTACAACAAAACCAATGGTGTGTATATTCGAGCAGAAATAAATGGTGAAAAACAACAAATATATAAATCATCAGACTTAGCACAAGGAAAAATTTCCTATTACATTGGAAAAAATTTAAAAGCGACAGATAATGTTGAAATTGTACTATTTAACAAAGATTACGAAGAAATTGGGCGAAAAAATGTCGTCTTTTCTGTAGAACAAACATTTGATATTAAAGGTAACGCTTCTAGGTGGTTTGGGTCTTCCAGACAAGAAAAACTGCTAATTACATTTAGAGATAATAAAATGCATATCAAAGAAAATTATAATGGACAAGGCTGGGGCACACCGATGCATAGTTATTATTACACACATCGAACTTATTTTTCCTTAAATGTTACAAGTGTTGATGGAAATGTTATTTATAATCATATTTGGCTTGGAGATAGTAAAGTAGGGGCAGCGGATTTAGGAACCTATGATATTCCAGAAAATAGTGTGATTACTATGTATCATGCAGAAGGAACAAGTAATAAATTTGGGACAAGTGATGATAAAGACTTAAAACTAACATCCGGGCATACGTATACGTACAAAATGGAGAAAAATCATTTAGTTTTTGTAAATGCAGAATAGATTATTTTATATATTATAACCTATCATGACTTTCTAAGCTTAAAGAAATTCTGTTATCTCAATCAATTATTATTGTACAATCTGGTTAAAAGATATATTCAAGAAGTTGATCAATCTTGGTCATATCTTGTAGTGGTAAATTCTCAATCTTTTTTAGTTTCCTGTCTTTGAAAACTAGTGATTTCAATTGAGAAAAACGTTATTTTGGCATTCTTATTTTTAATTTCTCCTAAAAAAAGTTCTAAAACATTAAAATCAATGTTTTAGAACTTTTTTCTTAACAAGCATGTATGCTACAATGAAATTATCCAACAACCCAATTTCAAAAGCAATATCTGAGATACGATAGTCTGATTGCTGCAATAATTTTTTTAATTCCTTATTTTTAAGGTGCTTGTCAGATTTTCCATTTTTGAAAAGAAAAGTTTTTTCATTAGGAAATGCTCCTTTTTTAATAGACAAATTATAATAGGGATCCTAATCAAAATCTTTCTTTGTAAAACGTTCTTTGTTTACTTTGGTTCGAGTATCAGGAAAAATGGGTATTAGTTTTCGGTTGATTAAATACTTGGCGTTCCAAGATGTTTTGTACGCAGCATCAGCAGGCTACACCATAAAAGGAAAATCCACGTGATTTAACACGTTCGATTTGTGGCACGAACATTCGGCTCTCATGTAGATTTCCAGGCGTAATCATGACATCTAATACAAAACCATTTTCATCACAAACGGCATGAGCAGAAGAAGCAAACTGTTTTTCTCATTCTGTTTTTACATAATAACCACTTTCTAAATCTGCGATACTAATTTCCCATTCGTCCACCTCCTGACGAATGATTGAACCAAAAGGGCGTTTGCCTTCGGCAATTCTTGTCTCATTGATTTCTTATACCAATTGTTTTTGGTATAAAATGGCTTCTTTATGTGCCATTTCTCTTGTAAAAATACGTTTGTTCGCATTCGCTTTAATATGAGTTGAATCCATATACAAAATTTCTTCATTAATAAATCTAGCATCAACTGCTTGTTCGAGAATAATGATAAATATCTGTTCAAACAAATCGGTTTCTCTGAAACGCCGTGCATAGTTTTTACCAAAAGTTGAAAAATGAGGAACTTTATCAATTAAACTAAGCCCAAGAAACCAACGATAAGCTAGGTTTGTTTCAACTTATTTAATGGTCTGACGCATCGAACAAATCCAAAATAAATATTGAATGAATACTAATTTTACTAGGACGACCAATGGTCGTGTAAGTTGATTCAACAATTGGGTAAATATAATTAAATGACAATGATTTGTCAATTTTACGAACCAAATAATTTTTAGGAACAAGTGCATCTAGCGAAATTTTGACTTCTTCCATCCTACTATCCATTGATTGTTTGAACATTATTATACATTCCTCTTTTAAAAGCAAACGCTTTCTTTAATTATAACAAAAAAACTGTAGAACAAAGAAATTTTTCCTTTGTCTACAGTCTGAGACTAGCAAATGCTAGCCACTTTTTGTAAATTTTCACCTGTAATTAAAGTTATTGTTCTATTAAATAACCATTGGTAAATGTATAATGGAAATCTTTACTTGATTCTTTGTGAAGATTCGTATCATCATTTGTTTTTAAACGGCCTGGTTCTTCATGATGAATCGTTAGTGTATAGCCCTCTTTTAATTCAATATTGTCCAAGCCTGCTGGCGTATTTTTGTTTCCTTTGTATTCTTTTTTAAAGACTTCTTTTTCGGTTAGATCGTTCACTACCACTGAAGCATAAACATTATCTTTGAAATAGCAATGCGAGCCATATTGAGTGTACTTACTGTCTAATTTAGCAACCCCATTCACTATATCAAGTTGAGCAAATTTATAATCACCTAACCCTAAAAAGTTAAATTCTTGCTTGTTCATTTGTTGTGAAAGAATTCCATTTTTAACCACATAATAATACGTATTGCCTACAGCATTTTGTTTTAATTCTTTGTCATTACTTGTTTCATAGCGTCCTGACGTTCCTTCTGCATGGTAAAGTGTTAATGTAGCTCCTTCAGGCAAAGAGAATTTCTCCTCTTTAGCTTGAACATAATCGGTTCCTTTAAATTCTTTCGTAAATAATGTATTTCCATCTTTATCTTTTGCAAGAATAGAAGCATAAATACCTTCAAAATAAGGGTGTATAGGACAACCATACATTTTCACACCTTCTTTAAGGGTAGCTGTATGATCTCCATTGTATTTTAATTGAGCAAAGTGTGTGTCTTTTCCAGCATATGTTCCGATACCTTTAAAGTCAAAAGTAGATCTATTTGTAGCAAATACTGGCAGTTCTGGATCTACGACTTGTGAAACGGGAGTAGCATCACCAGCTGCACCATGGACTTTTACGTATTCTGATAATTCACCGGCAGTAACTATATTATCTTGATTTCCATCTGCATTTAGAAATTTTCCATTTTGACCTTTCTGCGAACTATCGAAATAAGATTTTATGAAATAACTATATAATTCATTCATATAGGAAGATTGATTTTTTCCACAAGCTGCAAAAACATTATATTTCGAATCTTTAAATTCGCCAGATTTAAGCATACCAGTATTGTTTTCTGAAAATTCTCGTATACAATTTGCAATCATTTTATTATTTTGAATTAGCCCTCCTGAACCGCATGCATCAAGAACAATAACAAATTTCCCTTTGTATTGATCTAAAATATTTCGTAGTTCTTTAAATGAAAAATCAATTATTCCACTATCATTTCCATGTGAACTCATAAGCAAATAATTTATATCGTCATCTTTACTTTCTGAAAAAGTATTATTTATTCCATCTATAACTTCTTGTTTTGATTTATCTGCATCAATAATTGCATATTTTTCGTATGGATCTAGTGTATTTTCAAATTCTTGTTTTGCCATTACAAGTTCTTGTGGTCCAATTGAAGTTCCATCAAAATTGCGATCAAAGTAAACTGCATGCCGTTCCATTGCAAAGGCATTAGTTGAATATCCTAATCCCCCGATAAATAATCCTAATCCTAATACCCCTATTAATTTTAATCGCGTTCTTTTTTTGAACATAAAATTCCTCCTCAATAATTTTGTACAAAATATCAATAATTAATTATAAAAAATTATGATGTTTAAAAATTTTTATTTTTTTATCTTATTGCATAAAAAAATGGAAAATTGTTATTTAACTATTTAGTTAACATAATGTACACTAACCCAAGTTGCCCCTCTATCAATGACTACAGGCACTGATTTTCGATTGATCTACCTCAAACGCTCCAGCAATGCTTGATTTTCTGCTCTCTTCTTTTTCCACTTCTTTGTGCATTTTGCCCGCTTATTTTTTAGCCACTTGTTATTTTAGAAGGTATTTGTTATACTTTTGATAACGCTTTATAAATGCGTTGCTTTTTCACAAAATTACTCTCTATTATTTTTTTAGTGACTGCTCTTTTGAGTAGTCTTTTTTTGTTTAAACAAAAAGAACTCCTATCAATTGATTGATAGGAGCGCCGCTTAAAAACAAATTTAAGTTTTCAGAAGAATACACTCAAATTTTAGCAAATTTTTAGATTTAACCGTCTTTGTTTTAAAGAGTTTTTGTTCAAAAAATAAAGATTAGTATATGTACAAAAACTGTTACACTCTATTCACCCTTATTGATAAACCAAGTTTTATCCCAATTTTCTTGTTTTAGTTAGCTACTCTTCTGAGTAGCTCAGACTGTAGACAAAAAGGAGTGGCTTACTTGCCAACTCCTTTTTGTTAGTCTTTGTAGAAATTTGAAATAAAAAGCCATAGGCTTTTTTGCTTTCCATAGCCATGTGGCTAGTTTTTTTAAATTCATGGCAGCAAACGTAAGCATCGTGTGCGTGGCGACTTTTTCGAGACCTCGATATTTCGTCCAACGCATACCATGCTTTTCTTTTGCATCTGCAAATATTCGTTCAATGGTTTGTTTTCTCTTTTTATAAATTTCTCTATTCAACGCCGTATGGCGTTGGTGTTCAAGTTCATCCATAAGACCCGCCCAAACATGTCGAGTTACTATTTTTTGATGTTTTGTACTCAAAGTACAGTTTTTAAGTAATGGACAAATTTAGGCGTCTTATATCCTGCATCAGCGACAACACGCTTTATATTTGGAAAAGCACCAGATCGATTGCGACTTGGCTGTCATGTACATTTCCTGGTGTGATTAATGTAAGATAAAACCATTATCTTCACAGGAAGTATGCGCGGAATAAGAAAATTGTTTTTCTCGTTCACCTTTAACATAGTAACCACTTTCTGGATCTGAATGACTTATTTTTTGAAGACTCAACTCACTTTCTGTGTCCCATGTAAAAGGACGTTTTCCTACAGCAATACGTTCTTTATTTATTTCATCTTCTAATTCATCTTGATAAGCTTTAGCTTGACCGTATGTCATTTCTTTTGTGAACTTATGTTTATTGGCATTTGCCTTAATATGAGTAGAATCAATATAAAGGTTGTCTTCCGTAACGAAGCCAGCTTTTACAGCTTGTTCTAGAATATGAGAGAAAATGTCTTCAAATAAAGTTGTTTCTCTAAATCTTCGAACATAGTTTTTACCAAAAGTAGAGAAATGCGGGATAGGATCCTCGAATGAATAACCTAAAAACCAACGATAAGCAACATTTGTTTCAACGTCTTTAATGGTCTGTCTCATCGAACGGATACCAAATAAATATTGGATAAATACTAATTTAATTAAGACCACTGGATCAATACTGGGACGACCATGGGTCGAATACGTAGATTCTACAATGGGATAAATGAAATCAAACTGAATCGCAGCATCAATCTTTCGAACTAAGTGATCTTTAGGTACAAGATCATCAATTGTTAACATAGCAAATTGATTTCTACCTTAAATCGATTGTTTTCTCATCATTAGAATCACTCCCAGAATAGTTTATACAATGAGTATAAAACAAAAAAACTGCAAACAACACTCCAAATTTAGGAGTTTGTCTACAGTCTGAGCTACTCTTCTGAGTAGCTTTCTTTTTTAGATACTCGTTATTTTCAGAGAAATATATTAATGTTTTCTTGGAAAGTTTTTTTGAATTTCATAAAAAAATAAAACGCAATTGTTTCTTATAAAAAATTGCTCGAAAGGATAACTTTTTTGTATAAAAATAAAACTTGTTCAACGTCTAAACTTTGTTATATTTTTTTTAGCTCATAAAAATATCTTTCAATCAATCTTTCTTTTTGGCTACTCTTCCGAGTAGCCTTCTTTTTTTCTGCAAGTTAGTACCAACTTGCAAATCTTGCTGGAAAACTGCTTGCTAAATATAAGAGATTCTATTAACTAGACAAATAATAGCTTGTACCAGTTGAAACAGAGTTGTATTTTTACATTTCATTTTATTCCGTTTCAGGAAAACTTGTATTTTTATTTTATAGAAGCTTTCCTCTTTTTATTTTTTGTATTCTAATCTCCAAGACTTACTTTTAGTGATTATATAAAAGATGAAATGTCTCAATCTTTTTTACATAAGAATTATAGGTCGGTCAATCAGTTATAAAAAGAATCTCGTATTCTATAATTATAATGAAATTTTTAAAGATTCAGTAGAAATGGCGGTCTTATGCTGAATTCACCTTCAATCAACATAATAAGTTTATACTTTTTATGTGGATATAGTTATTTAATTTATACAACTTTCATTGAATTTATTGCAAAAAACTAATTATTTTTTTGCAATAAAAAAAATAATTAGAAAAATAAAAAAAAATATGCTTTACATTTTTTATTGGAGTAAATAAATCATTGGAGGCACATATATGAAATGTAAAAAACTTATTGCAACTTTACTACTCTCAACTTCAGTTTTAGGGACAGTTTTACCTACTACTTCTAATTTGGCTTTTGCCGGAGAAATTAAACAACCAACTCTACAAGCAAGTCAAGAGAGTGCCGATATTGTTCCAGATACTACGTTAAAGCACTTGTTAAATGGAATACTTGGGCAAGACAAAGATGCAGCTCTTACAAAAGAACAGTTAGCTTCTATCACTGAAATTACCGGTGAATTTGGAGGTGCAGCAGGAACTCTTTCTTCTTTAGAGGGATTGCAATATTGTACATCTTTGAAAAAATTAAATTGTATGTTTGATGGTACAATTACTGATTTTAGTGTTTTAGGGGAACTGTCAGCCCATGTTGAATTCGGAATGCTGAGTGAGATCTATTCCAACGTAACAAAAACTGCTCCTATGAATGCTAATGGAGAAGTTACGCTTGTTAATCCATATAAGGACGTGGATGGAGCGCCTTTACACCCTACTACTATTTCTAATGAGGGAACATACGATGAAAAATCAAATAGTATCCATTGGTCAAATTTAGATATGTCCAAAGATTATACTCTAAGTGTTAATTATGATAAAAATATTTCTGGACTCAACTCATCTACTTTAGTAATTAATTCTACTTTAGAAGTAAATGCTTTGGCTAGTCATCAAGAAGAAGTTACTTTTATGGATGAGCAATTAAAAACAGGAATCATTCAAAACTTAAATCAACAAAACATTGATGGAAATTCTACGCGTAAAACAACAGATCCAGTTTATAAAAATGAATTAGAAAAACTAGAAACATTAGATTTAACAAATAAAGGCATTCAAAATTTAAGTGGGTTAGAAAATTGCGTAAATGTCAAAACTTTAAATTTAGCAAACAATAAGATTTCTGATATCTCTTCAATTGCTAATTTAAAACAACTAGTCAATGTTAACTTGTCTGATAATCAATTAAACGATATCTCTGTTTTCAAAAATTCAACTTCTATAGAAACAATTACTGTCAATAATAATAATATTGCAAATATTGATAAAGGGTTACTTTTAACTATGCCTGCATTAAAACATTTTAATGCGACTAAAAATAAGTTAACAGATTTTACTTTTGTGAATGATTGGGCTGATGCTCTGTATGCACAAAGCATTCAATTATGGGGAAAATCTTCTGCAGATGTAACAAATCAAAAGGCTTTAGAAGTTTCTGCAAAAATTGAAAAAAACGAAGTACAATTAAAAAATCCAATAAAAGGAACAACTAGTTTTAAATTATCTGATAACGGTATTTATGATAAGACTACAGACACATTTACCTGGAAAAACATTGAAGATAAACAAAACGTATCAGTTACTTTTTCTGAAGGAGAACAACAATTTAAATATAGTGGTTCAATTTCATTGGCAATCGAAAATAACAGAACAAATATTAATTTAGACAAATACAATGTCGGCTCAAGTGACACTATTACTGGGACTTATGATGGCACCAATGCTAAATTTGTTCGCGTTGAAGTGAATGGGGAAAAGAAAACTTTGATTC
>NZ_JBFOEY010000020.1:0-5416 GCF_040886985.1 Enterococcus sp. C76
CAATTGCTAAAAGTGAGTCTCATAGATTAGAATACAAAAAATAAAAAGAGGAAAGCTTCTAAAAAATGCAAGCTTTCCTGAAACGGAATAAAATGAAATGAAATGAAATGTAAAAATACAAGTTCATTATACTTATTTTTTAGGAAATTTTATAAAAGGATCATAAAAGGTTGTTTTAATATCATAATTGTAATCGCTTAATAAAAACTGGCACGGTATAGTATTAGAAATTGAGAGATTTATTGATTGGTTATTAGTCTAAGTGGCAAAATGTGAAAGCGTTCAAATAAATTGATTGATGTCTAATTAATCTGATGTAATCAAAATTATTAAGAACTTGAAAATCAAAATATATAGATTCAAGTGGTTGATAGATGATGGAGTTTAACAAGGTTTTTGCAGTCTTTATATTTTCTTTAATAATAAAAATAATAAAGGAAAAGTTCTACGGATAAGATTGTATTTTTATTTGGGGATGTTAAACATGCCCAAATATGTAATTAGGAGTATATGTAAATGAAATTCAAAAAAACATTAAGTACTTTATTAATTTCTGTTTCGATTTTAGGAACAATTACGCCGGCAAATTCCATTTTTGCAGAAGAAGATTGTCAGGCACCAACTGTTCAACAAAATCAACAAGTAGTAACAATACCAGATGTTAATCTAAAAAAAGCATTGAATAAAGTGTTGGAACAAGAGGAAAATCATGAAATTACAGCTGATCAATTAGCAACTATTGAAAAGCTAGATTTATTGCATTCGGGGATTAAATCTATTGAAGGATTGCAGTACTGTAAAAATTTAAAAAGGTTAACTTTAGGAGGTATTTGTCCTTCTTGTTATGGACCTGAGAATTTCAATCAGGTAACAGATTTAACCCCATTGAGTGGATTAACTAAATTGACTAAATTAGGATTATATGGGTTACCTGTGACGGATTTTAGTCCACTTAAGAATCTTTCCATTAAAGAAGGAATAGGAACTTATATGGGAGGATATTTTGAGGGTTCGGTAACGTTACATGCCAATAATACTTTTTCTTATAAGCTTCCTGAATATATTGGGATGGATGGGCAAGTAATTGATTTTTCGGGAGCCATTGAAAGTTGTAAAGAAAATCTAGCAGGTGGAATTTATGATAAAGCTACTCAAACAATTACTTGGCCTTGTGAAGCTTTTTATAAATATATGTATTATAGCAATAGGCACCCATTCTTTAACTGGGAATTGCCAGGACTATCTAAGTGTTCTTATTTTACTTTTTACTTTCCTTGTCCGTCAGAACTCCTTTTAGGGGATAGAGCTTTAGATTTAACTTTTGTATTATTTGAAAATAAAGAACCAGCAAGTGGAAAACTAGCTTCAGATATCACGCAAGAAACAATTACAAAGGCGAGAGAAGAAATTGAAAAGTTGGATGATAATTACAACCAATGGGCTGAGAATTTAAGGAAATATCAAAGTAAAGCGGATTTATTAGAGTGGATCAATAAAGCGCAACAATTATTTAATCAGCAAGAACCTTCTAGCCAAACAATAGTGAATATTCCAGATAAAAACTTGGAACAAGCATTGATGAATAAATTAGGAACGAAAGAAATTACAGTAGAAAATTTGGCGACTATTGAAGATTTGGACATAGATGATTTAGGGATTTCTTCCATTGAAGGGTTACAACATTGTACTAATTTAAAAAGTTTGAAAATAGGAAAATCTTTGGAAGATATGACAACAAAAGAAAGTAATACAATTGCAGATTTAAGCCCATTAAAAAATTTGAAAAATCTCAAGGTATTAAGTTCTAGTAACCTAAAAATTACAGATTTTTCTCCTTTAAATAATTTAAATCTTGAATATGCTACAAATGAAGATCCAGGTAAATCATTTATTGGTCATCAAATTATTGATAAAACTATAAATTCTGATACAATTTCTGGGATTAAAATAAAAAACGATTATATCAATATGAATGGAAAAGCATTTTCAATTAATGAAGCACAAGGATCTGAATGGAATTATAGTTATGAAACTGAGACAAATAACATTGTTATAAATTGTTTATCAGAGAAAGTGTTAGAAAAGGATTTGTATACTGGATATGATTTTTCAATTCCTATTGATTTGAAAAATGAAAGTTTAGTTTATGGACAAGTAGATTTAAGAATTAAAGTACATGTTAATAGCACTGCAGATAAGTTACACAATTCTATTGAACATTTATTTACAGATAAGGAATACAGTCAATTAGCTAAAAATTTAACTATTGAACAATTCGAAAATATTATTCAATTGAAAGAAGAATTAGCTAAAAATGACTCAAAGGTACCAGCTCCTGATAAATACCATAAACAAATTGAAAATGAAGATATGCCAAAATACCAGAAAGCTGGTAATTTATTCTTTACTGCAGAAGTAGAAAAGTTATTTGTAAAAGGTTCAGATAATAATAAATTAAAGCAAGAGGTTACTCAAGAACAAATTACTAAGACGAAAAATAATTGCGAGAAATGCGTGATAGATAATCAAGAAAAAGAGAAATTATTAAAACTTATTAATAAGGCACAACAATTATATGATCAACAAATCCCTTCTAAATCGTTAGAAATTACATTAGATAAATATATAATAGGTGCAACTGATACCATAATTGGGACATACAATGATATGAATGCTAAATTCCTTCGTATAGAAGTAAATGGTGAAAAGAAAACGTTGATATCTTCGAAAGCTTTGGCTAACGGACAAATCAAGTACTATGTAGGCAAAGATTTGAAAGCTTCAGATGATGTCCAAGTAGTTTTGTTCAATCAAAATTATCAAGAAATCGGGCGTCAAAAAGTAAATTTGGAAGAATCCATTATTACTAAACTAGCATTAGATAATTTTGTGGCAGGAGAGAGTCATACCATTACTGGAAGCTATAATGGAACAAATGCAAAATATGAACGAGTTGAAGTAAATGGTGAAAAGAAGGCTTTAATTGCTTCGAAAGATTTAGCCAATGGACAAATCAAGTACTATGTAGGCAAAGATTTGAAAGCTTCAGATGATGTCCAAGTAGTTTTGTTCAATCAAAATTATCAAGAAATCGGGCGTCAAAGAGTAAATTTGGAAGAACCCATTATTACTAAATTAACATTAGATAATTTTGTGGCAGGAGAGAGTCATACCATTACTGGAAGCTATAATGGAACAAATGCAAAATATGAACGAGTTGAAGTAAATGGTGAAAAGAAAGCTTTAATTGCTTCGAAAGATTTAGCCAATGGACAAATCAAGTACTATGTAGGTAAAGATTTGAAAGCTTCAGATGATGTCCAGATCGTACTGTTTGATCAAAATTATCAAGAAATTGGGCGTCAAAAACTTGTATTTAAAAACTGAAGTATTGCATTAGAGAAATATATTTTTGAAACAAGTAGTATGATTATGGGGACTTATAATAGTAAAAAAATGTAAAATATATATGGGCAGAAATCAAATTCTTTTGAAATATGCTATGAATAGAGGGAGGAAAACCGATTTGTCAAAATTCGTAATATCTATAAATTAGAAAAAAGGGATCCAGCACATCTGTCAAAGGCAAGTAAAATCATCCGGTTAACAAAATTTTTTTAATTTAAATGTCAGCTGTGGGGAAAGAATTACAATGTGGATTTAAACACGAAATATAAATATCTCTGATAAATTATATAATTTATCAGAGATATTTATAGATTTTGACAGCGGTATATTTATTGAGATACGGAAAGTTAATAATTTTGTCATACAGTAAAAAAGGAGCCCATAAAACTGCTATTTGTAAGTGTGATTGTGGGAATATAAAAGAAATTTATCTAACGAATTTGAAGGGAAATAGAACAAAGAGTTGTGGATGTTTAGAAGAAAAAAATAGAAGAAAGTTCAATGATATTTCTGGAAAAAGATATGGCAGTATAGAAGTTATAGAAGCCACTAATAGGCGGGATAAAAGTCGTTATATTATTTGGAAATGTTTATGTGATTGTGGCACCGTTTTTTATTGTTCAGGAAAATATTTAATACATGGGGGCAAAACACATTGCGGTTGTCAACGTAAAAATAAAGTTGATATAACAAACAAACGATTTGGTAAATTAATTGCATTAAGCCCTATTCAGAAAAACAGTATTTCTCGTTGTAAGTGGATTTGTAAATGTGATTGTGGCCAATGGTGTCTCGTTCAATATGGAAATTTAATTTCTGGACATACAAAAAGTTGTAGTTGTTTAAAAAAACAAGATTTTAGAGAAAAAATCGATGGAACATTTGTGGAATCTTTAATAGCAAATCGTTCCAAAAATAATAAAAGTGGAGTAAAGGGAGTTTGTCAATTAAATAGTAAGTGGCTTTCATATATTAATCTAGCTGGAAAAAGATATCATTTGGGCTCGTATACAAAGCTAGAAGATGCAAGAAAAGCAAGAAAACAAGCGGAAAAAGAGTTGTTTCTTCCTATTATAGAAAAAGCGTATAAACAAAAAACTGATGAATACAAAATGTAAAAAGAACATCATCTATAGAAAAATGTTAAGCTACCAATTTGTTGGTAGCTTTTTTAATCCCTATCACTAACTTTTTCCATAACTATTGCAGTATTTTTAGGTGGAAAGAATAAAAATATAGTTTTTTGAGAATAAATTATAACCATCTTTTAAAAGGGGAATTTGTTCTAGTGTTATAAGCTCAAAAAACGGTCAGCGCCTAAAGAACTGGCTTTCACATTGTGCGCCAGGCATGACAACTAGCTAGGTGGTGAAAGTCCACTTTGAGGGTACATATCAACAAATAGCTAGAGAAATGCAAGATGGCATCCGTAAGGATGTGGCTGTAGGAAGCGTGTATCAAACTCTCGGCTCGACGAACAGAAATCTGATACGAAGGCTAGATAAGCGGATGAGGTTCCAATACAAGCTAAAGTCCAAAAGATGTGTAAGCTTATCTAGTAAATCAGGTGAGTAAAAGACGAAAGTTAGCTGTCTTTCCATGGAAGATTTCACAGACGATTAAGGAGTTCACTATTAAAAAAATCGGTCGAAAAAGGTTTATCTTGAGAAGTTAGCCGACGTCATAGTAATGGAAGTTCTTTTCCATGAAGGACTGAACAACTTATATTGCTTTTGTCACTTTTTCCTACCTTCAATAGTTTTTTTAGGGTAATTTTCTAAAATTATTTGTATAAATTATTTGTTTTGTGGAAAAAAAACTGAAAATTTGTATTAACATACTATGCAAAGAAATGGAGGAATGAAATAATGAAATGTAAAAAACTTATTGCAACATTGTTATTGTCTACCACTGTATTAAGTTCATTGACGCCTACGGCTTTTGGATTGATGTATGCAGAAGAAATTAATGGTCAAGAAGAAGTAAAGGCAGTACCAGTGGAAGTGAC
>NZ_JBFOEY010000021.1:0-3332 GCF_040886985.1 Enterococcus sp. C76
GGTCGTGATTGAAAATTTTTTATCAACATTTAGTTCAGGTATATATAGGTAAGAAATGTTTTATTTTTTTTACTTTTTTATCTAAAAAAAAAGAATATGGATAGCTATTGATTTGATAATCTACTTATATAAAAGCGAAAAGTCTATTTTTCTTTTTAGGAGAATTATTTAGAGAATCATAAGATTAAATTCAAGTACAATTAATTACAAAAAATTGATGTCTAATTAACTTGATATACTTTGAGTTTAAGAAAGGTGATTAGGATATGTTAAAAAAGTTAAAAGAAAAGATGGTAAGTAATAATCAAAAACGTAGTGCCAATAATTCTAATCTTGAACAAAAAATGCGTAAAAATGTGGATGCTCCATTTATATTGACAAATGATGAAAAGACAGTGATTGATTTTTTAAGTGATATGGACAAAAAATTTGGTTATGATGATTCTGCTAAAAAGAAACAAGGAGATTATTTTGAATTTTTTTTAGCTGCAGTGTTTCGACTAGCTGGATACGAAGTGACAATTACAAAAAAAGAAAATAATTTTTTGAATAGTGCTTATGTTGGAGATGGTGGAGTAGATTTAATTTTAATTAAAAATGGCGAAAAGATAGCTGTTCAAGCAAAATCAAAAAGATTAAATACTGGAAATGAGTTTTCTAAATGGATTGATTCAAAACAAGTAAAAGAATTTTGTGGCTTTTCTAATGCTAAATGGGATAGAACGATGTTTATTACTACGAGCTTTTTTAATAGTTATGCTATTAAAGAAATAAAGCATAATGAAAAGGCAAAAGATATTGAATGGTATGATCGTTTTGATTTGCTGAAAATGTTAAATGAATTAATACCTGATACCATGCTTAAATATCAATTATTGAGCACTTTTCCAAAAGAAGAAAATAAAGAAGTAACATTTTGTAAGAAATGCAATCGAGGGATTAGAGTGAAGAGATGGAGTGTCAAAAAAAGGAAGTATTATTATGAATGTTCTGTAAATTGTGAGCAAGTCTAAAAAGGAGTTTTGATATGAATATGAAGAAGTGGAATATGTTAAGTAAAATAGAAAAAGGAAGTATTGTTTGTATTGGTGCGGTTGTATTGTTTGGCAGTGTTTTAGGTGGCTATAAAGCGTATGCTGATAGACAAAAACAACAAGACGAAAATGAAGTAAAAGAAGTAGTGATTGGCAATCGAAGCATGTTAGAAGAAAAAGGAAAAATAAATTCTGAGATAATTAGTTTGGTAGATGATAAAGGATTTTTGAAAAAGGGAATTAGCCAACAAGAGATTTCTAATGCGATTGATGAATTAGAAATGAGCTATGAAGCGGTGAATTCAGCAGAAAAAAAAATGAAGGATAAAAAAGAGTTATTCGCTTCATATGCTTCAGTTTATAATTCAAATAAAGAAATGATTGATACGATTCAAAAGAAATTTTCAATTCAACAGTCTATAAATGAAATGTTTGAATCTAAAGATAATAAATTTGTGATTGATGGCTCAGAGGTTAATAAAGAGTTGTCAATTGTAAAAACGATTGATGATAAAAAAATAGAAAGTTGTCAAAAGGATTTGACTACTATAGCTAATGATGATTGGAAAAGTGCTATTTCTTCTTTGATTGAAATTGTTAAAACGCAAAAGGAACAAATGAGTGAAGCGACAAATCTAGTAAATGGGCTTTTTGATAAAGAAAAGCCAAAAGCTGATGTTTCAAAAGAAAATTATGATAAAGCGAAATCAGCGGTTGCTAAAGTAAAGAATGAAGAAGTAAAAAAAGAACTGAATGCTAAATTGGACAAAGTGAAACAAGTTCTTGATGAGCGTGAGAAAAAAGAAGAACAAGAGAAACAAGCACAAAAAGAAAATACAACTGAACCTTTAGCTAATCCTAATGCAACTGTTGAAAGCACGAACGAGGAAGTAGTAGATCAAGGGCAGGGGTCAGTACAAACCAATGAAAATGTAGTAGCTGATACAAATACAGATGGGTATAGTGACAGTTATTCGGCGCAGACAACAGCACCGCAGTATTCAAGTGGACAATCGGCAAGTTCAGGGTCTACGCAGTCGCAATCAAGTGGTAATTCAGTAGGACAACAGGTTCCTTATCAACAAGAGTATTCTGGAACTCGCTATGGAAGTTTTGAAGATGCTGATAAGGCTGGGGGAGAAAATTTAGAGCACTACGGAATTGAAGGAGAGATTGATATGAGTACTGGAGAGCCAACTGGAGAAGCATATTTGAGTGATTTAAGTGGATTTGATAAATAATTAAAAAAAGCAATTAGATGTGATAGTCTAATTGCTTTTTTATTTTGGAGGAGATTTTAATGAGAAATAAAATTTCATTATTACTAATGATGATTTCGTGCTTTTTTTGTATAGCAATTAAACAAGGGAATGCAGAAGAGGTAACTGAACAATCTTTAGATGAACAGCTCCGAATACTGTTAAAAGAAAATCAATTAATGTTTAATGAAGAAGGGGAATTAGTATCTAGTGTTAATCCAGCTAATTCGTACTTGTCGAATGAAGTATATGAAAAAATTATACAAATTAAGGAACGACAAGAGGCAATTGAAGACAGAACATATGGCAAACCCCGTGTGCAAAAAAATAATAACGGTGTAATTATTGTGCCACCAGAGGAAAATTTGAACACAGTCTATTATTCAAGAAATGGAGGGGCACCAGAATATGGTTGGTATGGTAAAAAGTTAGCGAATGGGAGACCTGCTTTTTGTATTCAGCCGAATGTGGCGTTAGCAATAGGTAATAACGTAGGATTTTCTACACGAACCTATAATAATATGAGAGCTTCGATTGCTGCTTATTATGGCTATTATAAACAACCTAGTCTAATAAATAAATTTTATACTGAAGGTTTGATGAATGAAATTATTAATAATGGATCATTTAAGATTCATTCTGATAGTAGTGGAAGAACCAGTCAAGCAAAATATAATGCATGGAAAAAAGCAGTGTTGGCAAAAACTGATACTTATTTTACTAATTGTAGTTTAAAAGATAAAACTTATACATTAAAGCTAGGACAAACGTTAAAACTCAAAGACAGTGCTAATGTATTGAGTTATTATGGTTTGTCTAATAATAGTGTTGGAATTTCAGTGAAACAAAGTGGAAATAATTTGGAATTGAAAGCAAATAAAAATTCAAAAAACAATGGTTCTTTAAAATTTGTGTATAAGTTAGATTCTGGCTATAGTTATACGCCCATGATTTATAGTCATGCTTATTTGCAAAATTGCTATGTATCGGGAAGATATGCAAAAGATCCCAAAAATTTTACTATTAATATTAAAGTACA
>NZ_JBFOEY010000022.1:0-2491 GCF_040886985.1 Enterococcus sp. C76
AGTCGTGATTGAAAATTTTTTATCAACATTTAGTTCAGGTATATATAGGTAAGAAATGTTTTATTTTTTTTACTTTTTTATCTAAAAAAAAAGAATATGGATAGCTGTTCTTTTGATAAAGTGATGTATGAGATATAGGATGATAAAAATGTATTTAAGTAAAGTGTAGAGGAGTCTTGATATGAAGAAGTGGAATATGTTAAGTAAAATAGAAAAAGGAAGTATTGTTTGTATTGGTGCGGTTGTATTGTTTGGCAGTGGTTTAGGTGGCTATAAAGCGTATGCTGATAGACAAAAACAACAAGACGAAAATGAAGCAAAAGAAGTAGTGATTGGCAATCGAAGCATGTTAGAAGAAAAAGGAAAAATAAATTCTGAGATAATTAGTTTGGTAGATGATAAAGGATTTTTGAAAAAGGGAATTAGCCAACAAGAGATTTCTAATGCGATTGATGAATTAGAAATGAGCTATGAAGCGGTGAATTCAGCAGAAAAAAAAATGAAGGATAAAAAAGAGTTATTCGCTTCATATGCTTCAGTTTATAATTCAAATAAAGAAATGATTGATACGATTCAAAAGAAATTTTCAATCCAACAGTCTATAAATGAAATGTTTGAATCTAAAGACAATAAACTTGTGATTGATGGTTCAGAGGTTAATAAAGAGTTGTCAATTGTAAAAACGATTGATGATAAAAAAATTGAAAGTTGTCAAAAGGATTTGACTACTATAGCTAATGATGATTGGAAAAGTGCTATTTCTTCTTTAATTGAAATTGTTAAAACGCAAAAGGAACAAATGAGTGAAGCGACAAATCTAGTAAATGGGCTTTTTGATAAAGAAAAGCCAAAAGCTGATGTTTCAAAAGAAAATTATGATAAAGCGAAATCAGCGGTTGATAAAGTAAAGAATGAAGAAGTAAAAAAAGAACTGAATGTCAAATTAGACAAAGTGAAACAAGTTCTTGATGAGCGTGAGAAAAAAGAAGAACAAGAGAAACAAGCACAAAAAGAAAATACAACTGAACCTTTAGCTAATCCTAATGTAACTGTTGAAAGCACGAACGAGGAAGTAGTAGATCAAGGGCAGGGGTCAGTACAAACCAATGAAAATGTAGTAGCTGATACAAATACAGATGGGTATAGTGACAGTTATTCGGCGCAGACAACAGCACCGCAGTATTCAAGTGGACAATCGGCAAGTTCAGGGTCTACGCAATCAAGTACTAATTCAGATGAACAAGCTTGGCAAGAAAATATGCAATCACAGTTTAGTACAGGAACTCAATATGGAAGTTATGAAGAAGCGCAAAAAGCAGCTGATGAATATGTTCAAAATAATGAAGGAAGTAGTGGAGGTTATGCAATAGAAGGAACGATTGATTTAAATACAGGCGAAATGACAGATGCTTGGTTAGATACTTGGTAAAATGAAATTTTTGAAAGCAATTAGAATTTTACTTCTAGTTGCTTTTTTATTTTGGAGGAGATTTTAAATGAAAAATAAAGTCATATTTCTATTAAGTGTGTTTCTTTGTTTTTTTTGTATAGGAATCAAACAAAGTAATGCTGAAGAAGTAACTGAACAATCTTTAGACGAACAGCTCCGAATACTGTTAAAAGAAAATCAATTAATGTTTAATGAAGAAGGGGAATTAGTATCTAGTATTAATCCAGCTAATTCGTATTTGTCGAATGAAGTATATGAAAAAATCATACAACTTAAGGATCGGCAAGAAATAATTCAAGGAAGGTTAAAAAGTAAAAGTCAAGTACAAAAAAATAATAATAATGGTGTAATTGTTGTACCGAAAGAAGAAAATTTGAATACGGTCTATTATTCAAGAAATGGAGGTTCTCCAGAATATGGATGGTATGGCAAAAAAATGGTTAATGGGCGCCCACTTTTTTGTATTCAGCCTAACGTTGCGTTAACAGTAGGAAACAATTATGGATTTAAAATATCTAATTATGATAAGCGAAAAGCTTCTATTGCTGCTTATTATGGTTATTATAAACAACCTAGTTTAGTGAATAAATTCTATACTGAAGGTTTAATGAATGAAATTATTAATGGAGGTTCATTTAAAATTCATTCCGATAGTAGTGGTCGAACTAGTCAAGCAAAATACAATGCATGGAAAAAAGATGTTTTGGCGAAAACTAATACGTATTATACTAAATGTAGCTTAAAAAATAAAACATACACGATAAAAATAGGACAAACTTTAAAACTCAAAGATAGTGCTAATGTATTAAGTTATTATGAATTGTCTAATAATAATGCTGGGATTTCAGTAAAACAGAATGGAAATGCTTTAGAACTGAAAGCAAATAAAAATTCTAAAGATAGTGGTACATTACGATTTATTTATAAAATAGATTCAGGTTTTCAGTTTGCGCCAATGTTATTTAGCCATCCTTATTTACAAAATTGTTATGCTAGTGGGGTAAAAGATCCAAGTTATTTTACTATTAATATTAAAGTACC
>NZ_JBFOEY010000023.1:0-2313 GCF_040886985.1 Enterococcus sp. C76
AGTGGTGCGGGTTAGAGTGGCCATAACGCAGGGGTAGTATCCCACCAGCGCCTCCATCGAAACTAGCGTTCCGATTTCTACGGCTCCTACCTATCCTGTACATGCGGTACAGACACTCAATATCAAACTACAGTAAAGCTCCATGGGGTCTTTCCGTCCTGTCGCGGGTAACCTGCATCTTCACAGGTACTAAAATTTCACCGAGTCTCTCGTTGAGACAGTGCCCAAATCGTTACGCCTTTCGTGCGGGTCGGAACTTACCCGACAAGGAATTTCGCTACCTTAGGACCGTTATAGTTACGGCCGCCGTTTACTGGGGCTTCAATTCGTACCTTCGCTTGCGCTAAGCACTCCTCTTAACCTTCCAGCACCGGGCAGGCGTCAGCCCCTATACTTCATCTTACGATTTTGCAGAGACCTGTGTTTTTGATAAACAGTCGCTTGGGCCTATTCACTGCGGCTGATCGTATGATCAGCACCCCTTCTCCCGAAGTTACGGGGTCATTTTGCCGAGTTCCTTAACGAGAGTTCTCTCGCTCACCTTAGGATTCTCTCCTCGACTACCTGTGTCGGTTTGCGGTACGGGCCGCTGTTTTCTCACTAGAAGCTTTTCTCGGCAGTGTGACATCAGGAACTTCGGTACTATTATTTCCCTCCCCATCACAGCTTGTCCTTAAGAAAAGAAGCATTTGACTCCTCTTCAGACTTACTGCTTGGACAGACATTTCCGATCGTCTGCATTCCTTAGCCTCCTGCGTCCCTCCATTGCTCAAACAAAAACAACGGGTACAGGAATATCAACCTGTTATCCATCGCCTACGCCTATCGGCCTCGGCTTAGGTCCCGACTAACCCTGGGCGGACGAGCCTTCCCCAGGAAACCTTAGTCATTCGGTGGACAGGATTCTCACCTGTCTTTCGCTACTCATACCGGCATTCTCACTTCTAAGCGCTCCAGCAGTCCTCACGATCTGCCTTCGACGCCCTTAGAACGCTCTCCTACCAATACACCTAAAGGTGTACTCCACAGCTTCGGTAATATGTTTAGCCCCGGTACATTTTCGGCGCAGGGTCACTCGACTAGTGAGCTATTACGCACTCTTTAAATGGTGGCTGCTTCTAAGCCAACATCCTAGTTGTCTGTGCAACCCCACATCCTTTTCCACTTAACATATATTTTGGGACCTTAGCTGGTGGTCTGGGCTGTTTCCCTTTCGACTATGGATCTTATCACTCACAGTCTGACTCCCGGATATGAATGAATGGCATTCGGAGTTTATCTGAATTCGGTAACCCGAGATGGGCCCCTAGTCCAAACAGTGCTCTACCTCCATCATTCTCAATTCCGAGGCTAGCCCTAAAGCTATTTCGGAGAGAACCAGCTATCTCCAAGTTCGTTTGGAATTTCTCCGCTACCCACACCTCATCCCCGCACTTTTCAACGTACGTGGGTTCGGTCCTCCAGTGCGTTTTACCGCACCTTCAACCTGGACATGGGTAGATCACATGGTTTCGGGTCTACGACTACATACTCAAACGCCCTATTCAGACTCGCTTTCGCTGCGGCTCCGTCTCTTCAACTTAACCTCGCATGCAATCGTAACTCGCCGGTTCATTCTACAAAAGGCACGCCATCACCCATTAACGGGCTTTGACTTGTTGTAGGCACACGGTTTCAGGTTCTATTTCACTCCCCTTCCGGGGTGCTTTTCACCTTTCCCTCACGGTACTGGTTCACTATCGGTCACTAGGGAGTATTTAGCCTTGGGAGATGGTCCTCCCGGATTCCGACGGAATTTCTCGTGTTCCGCCGTACTCAGGATCCTCCTAGGTGTCTTCCACATTTCGTCTACGGGGTTTTTACCCTCTTTGACTGACTTTTCCAAGTCATTCGACTATCTGAAAGAACGACCATATTGGAGTCCTACAACCCCAACAAGCAAGCTTGTTGGTTTGGGCTTTTCCCGTTTCGCTCGCCGCTACTCAGGGAATCGAATTTTCTTTCTCTTCCTGCAGGTACTTAGATGTTTCAGTTCTCTGCGTCTACCTCGAATGTGCTATGTATTCACACAATCGTAACATCCTATTAAAGATGCTGGGTTCCCCCATTCGGAAATCTCTGGATCATAGCTTACGTACAGCTCCCCAAAGCATATCGGTGTTAGTCCCGTCCTTCATCGGCTCCTAGTGCCAAGGCATCCACCGTGCGCCCTTATTCACTTAACCTTATCAACCTTACGGTTGGGTTTTGATCCTTCTTCTAGCGATAGAAGTTAGATCAAGAAAATAAGCAATTGAACTTATTAAAAAACTC
>NZ_JBFOEY010000024.1:0-1887 GCF_040886985.1 Enterococcus sp. C76
ATTTATCCATCGTGATATTTTCTTGAAGACTATGAAAACTGACACCTCGTTCATTCAAACGATTAACAATTGAAATCAAATCTTCCATATTCCTTCCTAATCGATCTAAACGCCAAACGACAAGTGTATCTCCAGAACGAACAAAATCGATGGCCATTTCTAATCCTGGTCGATTACTTTTTGCTCCACTCATATGGTCGGTAAAAATTTTCTCACAGCCAAATTTATTTAAACTATCTTCTTGTAAATCTAAATTTTGTAATCCAGTTGATACCCGAGCGTATCCTATTTTCAAAAAAATCACTCCTAACTAAAATCTATTGTACCATAACTTTATCAACATGGTTTAAATGAACATAGATTTTGTTATGGGTTTATGAACATAAAATGAATTGCTTTTTTGAAAAATAAAGCCAAAAAATAAAGTGTCCAGAAATGGGTCATTTTGTGGACACTTGATGTTTCCAAATAAATCTATTGTAAAACTTTACGTTACTTAGTGTTATATAGTAATATAAATAAAAAGGAGTGTTTATATGCTTATTACAAAATCTAGATTACAAGGAAGTTCTATAGTGATTACTTTACCGTCTAATAACGGAAAGAAACCATCAGAAAATCAAGAATATATTGTAGTTTATTCTGATGACGGGACAATTACATTAGTTCCTAAAATCGAAGATCCATTTAGTGGAGGAGAAGAGGCAGAGTATTATGAAAAAGATGAATGGGGAGATTTAACTCCTGAAGGGAGAGAAATTTTATAATGTTAGAAGAAAAAAACTATATTCCTAAAAAGGGGGATATCGTTTGGATTGATTTTGATCCTTTTGGAGAAAAAGAAAGTCCAAAAAGACGATCTGGACTAGTTGTCTCCCGTTATGAATTTAATCGTAAAACAATGTTTGCAGTTATTTGTCCAATTACTTCTACTATAAAAAAATTACCTACTCGCTATACTCTGCCTGAAAATTTGGATACTGACGGACAAATACTTATTTCTCAAGGAAAATCATTAGATTTCAGAGAAAGAAAACTAAAAAAGATTGAGAGTTTACCACTACAAGATATGGCCAAGATTAATCAATTGCTTGAATACATCTTTTAACCAGAATGGCCAATAAATTGACTGAGAAACCAAAAGGTACTGCCTGAAACATTACTAACAGGCAGTACCTTTTGGTTTCTCAAGAGTGGACATCAAAATTTATTTAAATTTAGAAAGTCATGTTAGATTATAGGTTATAATACAAATTAATTTATTCTGCACTTACAAAAACTAAATGATTTTTCTCCATTTTGTACGTATACGTATGTCCTGATTTTGGTTTTAAATCATCATCATCATTTGTTCCAAATGCATGACCTGTCCCTTCTGCATGATACATAGTAACGATACTGCCATCTGGAACATCATAAGTTCCTATTAAATGATTACTATTTGTCATATCAGTCCCTTTCCAAACATGATCATAAATAACATTATTATTTGAATCTGTAATATTTATAGAAAAATAGGTATCAAAATATGGATGGATCTGGATATACCAACCTGGAGTGTTATAAGTTAAAGTACATTTATTGTCTTCAAAAGTGATTAGCATCTTTTTGTTATACTTACTCGCTGTAGCGGCGCCTCTAATATCAAATATTTGCTCTACAGAAATCACGACATCTTGTCGCCCAATTTCTTGATAATTTTGATCGAATAAAACTATTTGAACATCGTCAGAAGCTTTCAAATCTTTGCCTACATAGTATTTGATTTGCCCATTAGCCAAATCTTTAGAAGAAATCAAAGTTTTCTTTTCCCCATTCACTTCAACGCGAACAAATTTAGCATTGGTGCCATCATAAGTCCCAGTAATAGTGTCACTTGATCCGACA
>NZ_JBFOEY010000025.1:0-1795 GCF_040886985.1 Enterococcus sp. C76
CGTTAATTTAGTAATAATGGGTTCTTCCAAATTTACTCTTTGACGCCCGATTTCTTGATAATTTTGATCAAACAGTACAACCTGGACATCATCTGAAGCTTTCAAATCTTTGCCTACGTAGTACTTGATTTGCCCATTGGCTAAATCTTTCGAAGCAATTAAAGCTTTCTTTTCACCATTTACTTCTATACGAAGGAATTTAGCATTCATATCATTGTATGTCCCAATTATGGTATCAGTTGCACCTATTATATATTTATCTAATGTAATTTCTAACGATTTAGAAGGGATTTGTTGATCATATAATTGTTGCGCTTTATTGATCCACTCTAATAAATCCGCTTTACTTTGACATTTCCTTAAATTACAAGCCCATTGGTTGTAATTATCATCCAACTTTTCAATTTCTTCTCTCGCCTTTGTAATTGTTTCTTGCGTGATATCTGCAGCTAATTTTCCACTTGCTGGTTGTTTATTTTCAAATAATGCAAAAGTTAAATCTAAAGCTTTATCAACTAAAATAAGCTCTGTTTGAGGGCGAAAAGTAAATGCAAGACAACAATTTGCTGTCTTAGAAACAAAGCCATTGTTGGAATAATTAAAACTTGGGTAATACCCCTTATAAAAGGTTTCACAAGGCCAAGTAATTGTTTGAGTAGCTTTATCATAAATTCCCCCATCTAGAGAATCTTTACAGCTTTCAATGGCTCCCGAAAAATCAATTACTTGCCCATCTATTCCAATATATTCAGGAAGTTTACAAGAAAAAGTATTATTTGCGTGTAATGTTAACGGGGGTCTAACAAAGCCTCCCACCAAACTGTAAAGGGAACTAAGTGGAAGATTTTTAAGCGGACTAAAATCCGTCACAGGTAATCCATGTGCTGCTAATTTAGTCAATTTAGTTAATCCTTTCAATGGGGTTAAATCTGTCACTTGATTTGGATTACTATCATCTTCTAAATGATAACTTGGATTAGCAGATCCTAACCATAACTCTTTTAAATTTTTACAATACTGCAAACCTTCAATAGATTTAAGCCCTAAATTAACTAAATCTAATTTTTCAATAGTTGCTAATTGATCAGCTGTAATTTCATGATTTTCCTCTTGTCCCAACACGTTATTCAATGCTTTTTTCAGATTAACATCTGGAATAGTTACCACTTGTTGATTTTGTTGAACAGTTGGTGCCTGACAATCTTCTTCTGCAAAAATGGAATTTGTCGGCGTAATTGTTCCTAAAATCGAAACAGAAATTAATAAAGTACCTAATGTTTTTTTGAATTTCATTTACATATACTCCTAATTACATATTTGGGCATGTTTAACATCCCCAAATAAAAATACAATCTTATCCGTAGAACTTTTCCTACATTATTTTTATTATCAAAAAAAATATAAAGATTTCAAAAACCTTGTTAAACTTTATCATCTATCAACCACTTGAATCTATATATTTTGATTTTCAAGTTCTTAATAATTTTGATTACATCAATTTATTTAAACTCTTTCACATTTTGCCGCTTAGACTAATAACCAATCAATAAATCTTTCAATGTCTTCTCATTTTCTAATACTATACCGTGCCAGTATTTATTAAGCGATTACAATTATGATATTAAAACAACCTTTTATGATCCTTTTATAAAATTTCCTAAAAAATAAGTATAATGAACTTGTATTTTTACATTTCATTTCATTTTATTCCGTTTCAGGAAAGCTTGCATTTTTTAGAAGCTTTCCTCTTTTTATTTTTTGTTTTCTAATCTATGAGGCTCACTTTTAGCAATTA
>NZ_JBFOEY010000026.1:0-1618 GCF_040886985.1 Enterococcus sp. C76
GTGATGGTCAAAGTATTATTAAATCAATGAAACGTGTTGGTCGATCGTATAATAATTTCTTAGTATTGATTACTCAATCGGTTAGCGATATTGAGGATGACGGCGATGATACTGGTTTTGGTATGACTTTTTGTTTTGATGAAATGAATAATCGAGAAGGGATTTTAGAGTATTTGAATTTGCCAGTGAATGATTTGACAATTAAATGGGTGTCAGGTATGCCACAAGGACAATGTCTATTTAAAGATATGACTGGACAAACTAATCGTATCGTTTTTCATGTTCTTTTTGAAGATTGGCTCGAATTATTTAAAACAGTTGAAAAATCCAAAGCAGTTGAGTTAGAAAATGACTTTATTGCTTAAAGCAAAGCAGAAAGACATTTCTTAAATGAAGGGAGGTCTTTTTTTATGAAGTACATGATTGACAGTTATACTTCCTATTTAGAAACAGGTAATGCCTTTGATGCAGTTTGGAAAGGGCTCAATTGGTTTTTTGTTACAGTGCCTTTTTGTTTGTATCGTTTTTTAGCTGTTTTATTTATCTGGATTGAAAATTTCTTCGACCAATCAGAATTCTTTATAAGAAAGCAAGTTGAAGCATTCGATATTTCTAAAACTATTTTTACAAATTTTGGTGGCTATAATATTTCTGACAGAAAAGTAATAGGAATTGCTTTTTTACTCAGTAGTGCGTATTTATTTTGGGTATATTTTTACGGAAAAGGTCATTTTGTGAAAGTGTTTTTACGTTATTTAGCGATTATCGGTGTTATGATGTTTTGGTTTGGAACAATTACTTATACGGATAATGGACAAGTAAAGAGTTCAAATGGAGCAACGTTTATTTTAACAACAACACGAAATATTGTGAATGAAATAAGAGATAAGACATTAAAGGCTAGTACAAGTTTTAACCATGAAACAAGTTCCGGACATTTAGATGAAACAGGTACATTTAAGTCTACAGTTAAACAAACTTTTTTATATGTGAATTCTGGTTCGATGGATGGCACCATGTCAAATGGAAAAAAATTGGATGTTTCAAAGCTATTGATGCCTAGTAATCTTAAAGATAAAGAAAAAAAGAAGTTTGAAGAAGAACGTGAATCTTATGTCAATGGTTTGGTTGATGATAATGAGTATTTTGCATTAGACGGTACCAAAATTATGGAGAAATGCATGGCAATTTCTCTTGGAATGTGTAATTTAGTGTTAACATTTTTACCGATTGCTTATATTAATTGTCTGTTATCGTGTGTACAATTGGTGATTGATTTGTTAGTAGTTCTTTCGCCAGTATTTATGGGATTATCGCTGTTTCCAAAATGTTCTGGTATAACATTTCGGTTTTTCCGTTTGCTTTTTGGTACACAATTAATGCCATTAATTTATGGAGTGTTTATGGGAGTTTTGTTTTGGATGAATACATTAATTGATTCAGCTTTTTTAGCAGTTAATGTGGGAATGCAAAGTAACGCAATCATGAATGTTTTAGGAAATGGCATTTATGTATTTATTGCCCCTTTGTGTGCCATGATCATGAAATTTGTTATAGTAGTGAAGATATGGAAAAATCGGTATCGTTTATTGAATTTCTTTTTAGGCGGAGGAATCAG
>NZ_JBFOEY010000027.1:0-1542 GCF_040886985.1 Enterococcus sp. C76
TAATAAAAGAAGCGACAAAAAAAAATTCGTTAATTGGCGAATTCTTTTCAAGTAGTGAATTGGTAAATTTTCTTAATTGTCAGCAAGTGATTTCGGTTAAACGTATTGAGAAAAGAGTGAATTTTTCTTTGAGTGAATTGAAATGTAACGAATTTTTATTAATACCTATTTCAGTAGAGAAAAAATTTGATGATGAAATGCTATATGGGATGCATTGGGTTTGCGTTATAGAGAGAGTAAAAAAAATTTATGTGATTGACAGTGAAACGAAAAAAGTAAGCGAAATTAATGATTTATCTGATTATATTCAAAGGAATCAAAAGTTTGTAAATAAGGAGTTTAATTGGTATTTGTGGAAGAAGTATTTTACTTGTTCGGTTGGACGAATTCTTTTGTATAAAAAGTTGATATTTCCACATTATATTAGAAAATATTTGATTGAATGTTTGCAGAGGATAAAAGGAATTAATTTGGACGATTCATTGGTGAAAATGAATGATGTTGAATTGGTAAAAATAACTTTTTAGAATTTGTTTTTTTTGTAAAAAAAAATAGAAAATAATGGTGTATTTAGCCATACAATGGTGTTGTTAGTTTTTGGTGGGAGTGATTTTTATAGATAGTTGTAAATATAAACAATTGACCCCTCACGAAAGAATAATAATTGCGATTATGTACAATGAAGAGGGGCGGACGGCAAACGAAATAGCACAAGTTATAGAACGTCACCATAGCACCATTTATCGGGAAATTGAGCGAAATCTCAATGGATTTGGACGATATGATCCCTCTTTTGCGCAAGAATTGTCAGATGGACGAAAGAGAGCGAAAAAGAATCGTTCTAAGTTTACTATTGAGACAAAAGAAACGATTGAAGAGAAAATGGAATTAGGGTGGTCTCCTGAAATAATTTGCAATTGGAATCGGGTGATCCAAGAAAATAAAGATTTTGTATCAACGAAAACTATATATCGCTATATACATGCTGGATTAGTAAGCTCGCCTAAATATTTACGGAAAAAAGGAAAGAAGTATAAAAGAGCTGCGGATGTAAATCGCATGAAAGGCGGAAAAAGTATTCATTCTCGAGAACAAATAATCAATAATCGTGGGCGTATAGGCGATTGGGAAGTGGATACTGTCGTTGGAAAGAAAGGGACAAAAGCAGTTATCCTTACTTTGGTCGATCGGAAAACAAGATTTTTATTATCGAAAATTTGTAGTAATCGAAAAGCAGAAACGATTAGTAGTGGAATCGTGGAGTTATTAGAAAATCAACCAGTTTGTTCGATAACTGCTGATAATGGCCCTGAATTTTCAGATTTCCAATATGTAGAGAAAAAGTTAGGAATTAATGTGTATTTTGCCGATCCATATTGTTCTTGGCAACGTGGCACAAATGAAAATACAAATGGATTAATACGAGAATATGTTCCAAAAGGGACTGATATTGGAAAGGTTGACCGAGATTATTTTAAACGATGTATTGATTTAATTAATGGAAGACCTAGAAAAGTGCTTGGTTATTATATGCCTAAAGAA
>NZ_JBFOEY010000028.1:0-1522 GCF_040886985.1 Enterococcus sp. C76
GAGTGGCGAACGGGTGAGTAACACGTGGGTAACCTGCCCATCAGAAGGGGATAACACTTGGAAACAGGTGCTAATACCGTATAACAATCGAAACCGCATGGTTTTGATTTGAAAGGCGCTTTCGGGTGTCGCTGATGGATGGACCCGCGGTGCATTAGCTAGTTGGTGAGGTAACGGCTCACCAAGGCCACGATGCATAGCCGACCTGAGAGGGTGATCGGCCACATTGGGACTGAGACACGGCCCAAACTCCTACGGGAGGCAGCAGTAGGGAATCTTCGGCAATGGACGAAAGTCTGACCGAGCAACGCCGCGTGAGTGAAGAAGGTTTTCGGATCGTAAAACTCTGTTGTTAGAGAAGAACAAGGATGAGAGTAACTGTTCATCCCTTGACGGTATCTAACCAGAAAGCCACGGCTAACTACGTGCCAGCAGCCGCGGTAATACGTAGGTGGCAAGCGTTGTCCGGATTTATTGGGCGTAAAGCGAGCGCAGGCGGTTTCTTAAGTCTGATGTGAAAGCCCCCGGCTCAACCGGGGAGGGTCATTGGAAACTGGGAGACTTGAGTGCAGAAGAGGAGAGTGGAATTCCATGTGTAGCGGTGAAATGCGTAGATATATGGAGGAACACCAGTGGCGAAGGCGGCTCTCTGGTCTGTAACTGACGCTGAGGCTCGAAAGCGTGGGGAGCAAACAGGATTAGATACCCTGGTAGTCCACGCCGTAAACGATGAGTGCTAAGTGTTGGAGGGTTTCCGCCCTTCAGTGCTGCAGCTAACGCATTAAGCACTCCGCCTGGGGAGTACGACCGCAAGGTTGAAACTCAAAGGAATTGACGGGGGCCCGCACAAGCGGTGGAGCATGTGGTTTAATTCGAAGCAACGCGAAGAACCTTACCAGGTCTTGACATCCTTTGACCACTCTAGAGATAGAGCTTCCCCTTCGGGGGCAAAGTGACAGGTGGTGCATGGTTGTCGTCAGCTCGTGTCGTGAGATGTTGGGTTAAGTCCCGCAACGAGCGCAACCCTTATTGTTAGTTGCCATCATTCAGTTGGGCACTCTAGCAAGACTGCCGGTGACAAACCGGAGGAAGGTGGGGATGACGTCAAATCATCATGCCCCTTATGACCTGGGCTACACACGTGCTACAATGGGAAGTACAACGAGTTGCGAAGTCGCGAGGCTAAGCTAATCTCTTAAAGCTTCTCTCAGTTCGGATTGCAGGCTGCAACTCGCCTGCATGAAGCCGGAATCGCTAGTAATCGCGGATCAGCACGCCGCGGTGAATACGTTCCCGGGCCTTGTACACACCGCCCGTCACACCACGAGAGTTTGTAACACCCGAAGTCGGTGAGGTAACCTTTTTGGAGCCAGCCGCCTAAGGTGGGATAGATGATTGGGGTGAAGTCGTAACAAGGTAGCCGTATCGGAAGGTGCGGCTGGATCACCTCCTTTCTAAGGAATATTACGGAGACTACACAATTTGTTTTTACTTTGTTCAGTTTTGAGAGGTTTACTCTCAA
>NZ_JBFOEY010000029.1:0-1434 GCF_040886985.1 Enterococcus sp. C76
CCAAAAGATACATAAAAAGAGATAGTTTAATAGACAGCTGTTTTCAAGTTGTAGTCGTTGCTAACGACACCACCTCCTTTAATTCTTTCTCAAATATTTAAAATGTGAACAAAAAAATAAAGGTTAGCTTTTATCAAAACAAAACTAGCCTTTATTTCTTTTCTTTTTTCTCTATCTACGTTATACTATAAGTAAATAAGGAGCTATGCTCTAACATAGCCCCTAATGTGTAGTCCGTTCAAAGCGGATGGCATTTTTGATCAGGTTTAGAGCCCGTCTACTTCGCCAAAAGTTGAGACGGCTCTATTTTTTTGTTCTTTTTTGAACTTTAACCATGCCAAAACCGAATCACTAGCTTTCGCTATAGCAGTAATTACTACTGCTGCTGCTCCGATAATAGCAATGATTTGATCCAATGAGAACAAATCAGGCATTTCCTTTCTACAGAGTACGTCCGATAAGCTAATAAGCCCATAGGCACCACGCTCCTTCAATTGGATTTGCCAAACCGCCACAAACTTTCTACAGTAACATTATATCATAGAATAAAGAACTTTAGCTTGACTAAAAAAGCTAATTAGATTTTTTAAATATGTTGATTATTTTATGAATAGAAATATTCACTTTTCGGAATATATAGTGTTTTCAGTTATTTATATCTCGTGTTCCTTCCTCTTCTCTTTTGCATTTTTTTGTTGAGTTTCTTCTACTTCTTTTTCATACTTCTCGATCTTGTCCGTTAGCTTTTCTTCTCTATCAATCAAACGATAACCACTAAGATCAAATAATCCATTTCTATCTAGTTCTTGCAATATTTCCTGAACATCGATCAATCTATTTAATTTATTTTCATAATGCTTATAGCCCTCTATAAGTCGTTTCCTCTGTTTCTCTTAAGTTTCTGACCTCTCTATCTGTTGGTTTATCTGTCTAGTCTGTTTTTATTTTCTTCCTATTTTATAAAATGAACGTCTTCCTTCTATTATATAAATAGAAGGAATCACTGTAACTAACGTTTTGAATGTTTTCGCAGAAACAGACCACCTATGCCTAGAAAGAGAAATACACTCCCTAAGCCAACCCAAAGGTTGTTTTTCTGTTCACCCGTTTGTGGAAATATTTCACTGTCTCTTTCCCATTCATTTTCTTCTATAGGAGTGATCGTTGGTAGAGTTAGATCGGTTCCTTCCGAGCTAACCAATGGGAATTCTCCTGTATTCGTTGGTTCTAACGGCAACCAAGAAGATTCCCCAAAATCAGTTGTTCCCAGATCCACTGGCCAGTCTAAACTTGGGTTTTCTGGAGAATCCGTAGGATTCCCCGAAATGTTTCCATCTGTATCAGGAGCGATTGGGGCTTGTTTTTCCTCCACTGTGATCGTTGCTTGTTTACTTATGCTCCCATTCGTATACGTCACCACGTATTTCCCAGGAT
>NZ_JBFOEY010000030.1:0-1210 GCF_040886985.1 Enterococcus sp. C76
TACGCATAACAACCGAACAATTCCATCACTTTTTTTATAACGTGGTCTTTTTCCATAGACAGAACGATATGCTGACTGCTCCTTGAAAGTGGAACATTTCCCCTTTTTATGATCTTTTTCCCATTGCTTCTTTTGTTTTTCCTTTTCACGCATTGCAATTTTACGAATTCTATCTTCATTCATCTTTTTACAATCCTTCCAATAAATTTGCTTTGAATAATTTCACTTCACTTTCATTCCCATATTCTACCAAGCGATCTACAATTTCTTTAGGAATCTCTCCAAAGGTCGGTACTAAAATTCCATCTTTTAAACATTTTTGTGAAAAAATAGTAACAAAATTTCCTGTTTCACGGAAACCAACGATTTTTTGAATATATCGAATTTTCTTTCCTTCGATTACTCTTACTTTCATTTGAATCCCAATATGAACATATTGTTTAATTAATTGTAAGTAACGATCCTCTTTTACCGTTGTTTCTTCCAACACCATATTCAAAATCCGATCAGGAATTGCTTCAGCTTCCGTTGCATGAATAGTTGTTATTCCGCAATGGTCACTCAAAATCGCTTGTAACCATTCATACGCTTCAGTCGCGCGCCGTATTTCCGTCACCATTACCCATTTCGGATTATTGCGCAAACTTGCTTTAATTAATTCATCTACCCCTTTTTTTGCATTACTATGCCAACAAATCACGTCTTTTTCTGGAAACAATTCTTTTGCGTGTGCTTCTGGCGTATCTTCCACTAATACAATCCGCTCATCAAAAGAAATATACGACATTAATAATTGCTGTAATACTGTTTTCCCTGCACCAGTTTCACCAGCAATCACAATATTACAATGACTTTTCACTAATGATACTAACAGCAATAAAACTTCTATCGGCGCTAAACTAGAAAAATTATCTTCGCTCAATACTAATTCGTTTCTAGAAATTCGTATACTTAAACTAGCATTTCCTTCATTCAAAGATTTATGAACTGCATTAATACGTAATCTCTTCAATTGCATATCCAAAATCGGCTCTTTATCATTAAATTCTTTTTTTGCAATATTTGCCAAACGACTAATTAAATTACTTATATAATCTCCAGTTACTTCCTCTTCATATCGCCATTTCCGATCATTTGTTTCTAAAATCAATTCCGTCCCATTATAAGAAATATCTGTTATTGTAGGATCTTTTAGCACATTCTCAATAAT
>NZ_JBFOEY010000031.1:0-1158 GCF_040886985.1 Enterococcus sp. C76
GGCGGATTATACTTTTAAGTGCGAAAGTGATTAAATCACTTTTGGCTTAAAAGTTTTTTTGTTTAGAAGGGGGTTTTTATGAAGATTTTTACTTGGAATGTTGAGGCGATTGTAGCGATGAAAGACGGAAAAAATGAATTGTATTCTTTTGATGTACAAACGTTAGCTGGAAAACAATATTCAATGCAAATGTTAATGCAAAGTGCGATGGATATAGCGAAGATGAAAGCTAGCAAAAAAGTAGAGAAAGATAAAAAACTATTTTTTCGTATTTCAATTTGTTGGATTGAACTGCTAGCTGTGGAACATCGTTCCAAATATAGTCAGTATGTTCAATTAGTTGAGACAGGGAAAAGTAAAAAAACTTTAGAGAAGTTATTAGGGATTCCGTTTTGGAAATTGAAAGAATTTGAGGAAAGATATAAGAATGAAAAACGAAAAAACAGGAAAGCATTTAGGAATAAATGCACATGTAAAAAGCCTTAAATTAATTTCTAAAACATAAGCAAAAATCTCGTGAAAAATGGATATTTATGATTTGAAAAAAATCAGAGGGTTCCCATGTTAACGATGTGGATTCAATAACCAAACTTTAAACATTGTTATACCCTATATCAAATGGGACAGCGACACCCGAAAATGAAATTACATTTTATGTTAATTTTTGTTTTCGTCCGCTTAGACAAAGGGCAAGGTGAATAGGTTGAGCCTACGACTTTGTATATAGGTTTGTTACCTATGTTTACTGGAGATTCTAAGGGAATGTTTGCCAGTTCAACCTACTTTTAACGAGAGAGTAGAGTAACTGTTGGATGGGTGGATCGGCAGGAAATTTTTTCTATGCATTGAGAAGGATTTTTAGCTAAAGAGGTAAGAAAAAAATGTCTAGAAAGTTCTTTTGAATGGATAGAAAAAATAACAAATAATATTTTTGTCATTTTTTCTATCGTAATATAAAGTTATTTTGTTTATTATAAGCATAATAACGATGATTCCCCCTAATTTTTTCTAATAGTATTTTGCAATTAATAATTTTGTTGATTGCGAAGAAAAGCTAATCTTTCTTGTTCTTTTGTGAAATCCCAATTCTTTTGTTACTGAGAAATGATGAGAGAATTGGGATTTACAAAAAAAATTAAATCTCAAAGGATGAAAAAA
>NZ_JBFOEY010000032.1:0-993 GCF_040886985.1 Enterococcus sp. C76
AGTGACTAGAAAGAGAGGATGTATTTAGAAATGGGGAAAAGTTTTTTCTTTCTTTTTTATCTTACTCAGTTTTACGAAAAATAGTGAGAAAGTAGAAATTAGTCATTTTAAAAATTTTGATTTTGTAATAAAACTAAATGGCAAAAAAAGCTTATTTTATTAAAGAAGGAGTGGTAAAAATGATTAATTTATATAACAATCAAGAAAAAAAGTATTTTTCAGAAGCAGTATTTGTAGATGGTAATAAATTATTGGATGAGAAAGAAATACTATTTACTTTAGAAAAAGAAAGTGCGTATTGTTTTTCAAATGTTAAAGAAGCAGAAAATGTGGCGAAAAAATTAGCTTGGTATGGTTATGGGCATTTTGTATTAATTGGTGAATCAGAAGAAAAGATGTATTTGCAAATGGAAAATGGAGAAGAAAAATATATAAAGTGGAATGAAAAAATAAAAGAATATGAAGTTACTGAAAAAATAGAAGAAGCGGTATTTTTGGATGATGTTTCAGAAGCTTGGGAAATTGCTTATGAATGTGCTTATTTAGGATTAGGCAGGTTTTATTGTATATGTGAAAAAGATAATAGCTAAAAGAGCTAGTTTGAAAGCTAGTTCTTTTAGCATAATAGGTGACTATTCTTTCACAATTCTATAATTGGATTTGCTGTCACCAAAAAGGCCTGTTTTTGATTCAACGTATTGTTCTGCTTCTTTGAGTTCGACATTAGAAAGAACAGTAACCCAATTTTGAAAGATAATTCCTTCGTTATGTTCAACTCGATAAGTACTAAAGAAGAAACCCATGAATTATCACCACCTTTATATGTGATTTTATAATAAAAAAGATGAATTGGAAAATGGAGATTAAAAAAAATAGTGTTTGTAGTTTATTTCGAAAATAGAAAATCGAGGTGAAAAAAATGTATTTAACCTATCGTGTGAAGGTTTTTGAAGGGCTGTTTCCTAAAATTGTTTTAGTGAGGGAAGTACAAAG
>NZ_JBFOEY010000033.1:0-807 GCF_040886985.1 Enterococcus sp. C76
GTATTGAAAAATAACAAATATCAAAAAAATATTTAAAAATTAGGAGGTGTTCCGCATGGGCGGAATGGATGATAATACAAACCAATTAATGTGGATTATTTATATTTTATTGATAGGTGCAGCGATTTTTGCGATATTTAAACCAGGAATGACAGATATTGGTAATTCTATACTGAATTATGTAAAAAGTTTAATCCCAGCTATTCAGTAAAAATCAATAGAGTTTAAAAATAAAAAAGACGGCAAAAAAATATTGTCGTCTTTTTTTACATACAAAAATTGGGGAGGTGATTGTGTGAAAAAAGGGTGCGGTTGTTGTTTAGGTTTGTTTTTATTCTTTCCAATTCTTCTTTTGATTTGCATTTCTAATATAGATATTTCAGAAACAACTACCGATTTTTCACCAATTACAGAACAAGAAAAAGTTGCTTATCAAGTATACAACTTTGTTCTCGAACATAAAGGATCGAAAGAATTTGCTTGTGCATGGATAGGGAATATGGAGCATGAAAGTGGACTTGATCCAACAGCAATACAAAGTCATTTAACTTTTAATTCTGCTTGGGCATATGATCCTTCTTGCAATGGATATGCGTTTGGATTGGCACAGTGGGATGGTGGCAGACGGGTGAATTTATTGAATTTTGCAAAAGGACAAGCGAAAGATTGGAAAACTACAGAAGTTCAATTGATATATGCATGGGAACATGATGGATCAGATAGCCAATTATTGCGAAATATGTCTACAGCTACTGATTTATCACAATTAACAATTGATCTATTGATGAATTGGGAACGAGCTGGAAC
>NZ_JBFOEY010000034.1:0-782 GCF_040886985.1 Enterococcus sp. C76
AACTCCAATTTCTTGTTTCCCTTCTTGCAATTCCTGAACATTCGCTTTCAAGTCTTTTACTAAACAATCAATAATTTCTTGTTTCATACCTAATTTCCTCCACGCAACCTTGTAACCTTTTGATTAAATAGTCGTTTTTTTTTAAGATGTATAAAAAATTAGCACTGTTAGCTTTATTTTCTCTTTATCTTTTATTCTTCTACCATTCAACTAAATATCCATTTTGAATCTTCCATTCAAACCAATCCCCAAAATCTTGTTTGACATATAAATTTGCTTCTTCATCCACCGAATCAAGATAAGTAAATTTCCCTTTTGGTCGAGCGTATACACCAATCCAAGTCACAAAATCCCCTTCAAAAGAACTATCTATCTCATAGCCTTTTTCATATAAAAATTTTCTCACTTCTTCTTTCAGAACTTCTTTGCCATCCTCAATACCATTCTCCAATTTTTTTGTGTCATCTTTCACCAATAAAAACGTATGGTATTCAGTCATAAAATCAGATCGTTTTTCTTCCCAATAAAAGAAAAGACTACGACTTTTACTATCTATTTTTTGACACAAACATTCCGAAATACAACATTTCAAATGTCTAGCAATAACAAATTGTTTTTCGCATTTTTCTATTATGCAACAAATCCTTCTTTGCAAGCAATATTGTTCCTTTTCATACATTAATTCAAATACTTCCAGATTTTTTATAATGTCTCTCTCTTCAAACATTATTCTATCCATATCAATTATGTTTTGTTTTACTTCTCTTACAAGTTGTTCAACC
>NZ_JBFOEY010000035.1:0-729 GCF_040886985.1 Enterococcus sp. C76
TCGATGGTTTTATCGAGGATATGGCAAAGTGTATTTCAATTTAATTGCCACGACTGATGCAGCTTCAGGAGAAGTATTACGTCCGCCTTTGGAATTAAAAAAAGGGCAAGTAGTTAGTGCGCGTGGAGGCTATCAATTTTTGAAACTGTATAATCGCGAAACGTTAGGAGAAAGCAAATGAAAAAGAAAATAGGGGTGTCTCTGGTAACCGTTCTTTTATTGGGTAACACCTGTCTTTCGCCTGTCTACGGGGAGACAGTAGCCGAAGTACCAGCGAGTACGACCAATGTTTCTACCGTCTCCGTCGGGGAAATACCGACGAAAGAAACGGTGGATATTTCGTGTTGGCAAACGGATCTCACGATGCCAGGAGTGATCGTTCTAACGGGATTGAATACTGTCCCTGCTAAAGATGTAGTGATTCCTACTCTAGCGGATTTCCAGGCGGCCGATCCCCAGCGATATAATGGGTTTCATGAAGTGCAATTGACGCGTGAGGCGGCTACCGCAGCGATACGGTATGCCAATTATCAAAAAGGGACGCTCTCGATTTCAGAAAATGGGTCAGACAAAGTGGTGGCTCAAGGCAAAGATTGGTCGAAAGTTTTTGGAGGATTTGAGGCTTATCATGAAGATCAATACCCCAATGTGACCAGTATCGATCTTCATCGTTTGGATACCCATAATATCACTGATATGACTGCTTTGTTTGGTGGGGCAAAAGGAGTA
>NZ_JBFOEY010000036.1:0-705 GCF_040886985.1 Enterococcus sp. C76
CACTCGTTCTGTATAATTTACAAATTCATCATTTGAATCTCGGTAACTAACATTTATTTCTACCAATCTAGGATTCACCATTTCTACTTGTGTTCCATGAGGAAATCGCATGACCCTATTTCCCTCCACCAAACATGAAAAACCACCTAAAACCTCATTAGATAGTGAATACGAAGTACAAGCAACATCTGTTCTATCTTCAAATGAAAGAACTTTTCCCTTTTCAACATTTCCATTTGCTCTAGCAATCCATAATTCTTTTTTTAACACTTTGTTTTTTGTCAAGCTTCTTGTCAAAGACATTAATTTTTCCTCCTATCATTTTTACTTAAACCTTCCTTCAGAAAGTTTTATTCAAAATTAATTCTTTACTATTCCCACACCTAGAAAAATCTTTCTGATTCACCCTACCCACCTTTTTACTTTTGCTCAAGATATATTTTTTTTCCTGTCCGACGATGAATTAAAGTAATTTCTCCAATAGAATTTTTTCGATACAGCCAGTTATCAGGGTTTAAATACGTTTTCCCAACTTTTTGCTTTGAAATTAACTCTTTGATTTCTCTTGTCGGCTTCTTTCCTTGTTTCATCAATTACCTCCTTTTTTAAATAATAAAAAAGATATTTGCTGATACAAATATCTCTGTAGACAAAACCATATTTATATTTCAAATAAAAAGTAAGATTTAATCATTCAATTCATGA
>NZ_JBFOEY010000038.1:0-655 GCF_040886985.1 Enterococcus sp. C76
CGCTTGTTTACTCAAGCTCCCATTCGTATACGTCACCACGTATTTCCCTGGTTTACTCGTGTCTACCGTTCCTTGCGCTGTGTTCGCCACTGCTTCTCGGACGTCGTTTCCCTCTGCATCGAGGGCTTTCACTACATTATCGCTTGGCTGCCACGGACTTCCTTGCTTGATCGTGCTGTCTTTAACTTCTAATGCCGTTTGATCGACGGCTTCCGCTTCTACTGTGATCGTTGCTTGTTTACTCAAGTTGCCATTTGTATACGTCACCACGTATTTCCCGGGGGTACTTGTATCTACCGTCCCTTGAGCGGCGTTCGCCACTTCTTCTCGGACGTCTTTTCCGTCTGCATCGAGGGCTTTCACTAGGTTATCACTTGCCTGCCATGAGCTTCCTTGTTTAATCGTACTGTCTTTGACTTCTAACACCGTTTGATCCACGACTTCCGCTTCTACTGTGATCGTCGCTTGTTTACTTATGCTCCCATTCGTATACGTCACCACGTATTTCCCAGGATTACTTGTATCTACCGTCCCTTGAGCGGCATTCGCCACTTCTTCTCGGACGTCTTTTCCGTCCGCATCGAGAGCTTTCACTAGGTTATCACTTGCCTGCCATGAACTTCCTTGTTTAATCGTACTGTCTTTGACTTCTAAC
>NZ_JBFOEY010000039.1:0-636 GCF_040886985.1 Enterococcus sp. C76
ATACTGCGAAAATGAGTGGATAAATCATTCCACTTCCTCCTGTCCTGATCCCCATTGCGCGAATGCTGCTAGGACCTCGAATTGTTGAACAAAGTCCAATTTTTTATACGCCTCATAAACTTCTTTAGGAGGTCGATCATGAATAATCCCATCTGAGTAATCTAAAAAGCCAATGCTTCTAAACGGACGATATTTTTTATCTTTTTTCAACCACTCCAACACGATTTTCTGGTTGTCGTCTAGCTGTGGATGCTGATTATTAACTTTATCTAAAATTGATTGTAATTCCTCAAATCCTAAATCAGGTCTTTTAGTTTCAATTAGAGCTACATATTTATTAGTTTCGGTATTCAAAATAACCCCCTTACTAACAGTGTCTAATTCGATTACATATTTGCTCATCTTTCTACCACCTCAAACATCAAATCAAATAGGTCTTTCGCAATATTTAAAGTACTTGTATTTCATACTTTCCCACCTTCTAAAACTTTGAATGTACTTTTTCGTTCATCTTTTAATGCCTCATTAATTTCTTCTTTACTCCACGGAACAATCAATCGAACAGAATATTCAACAACCAAATCAACAAATTCATAGCGAAATCTATTGATAGACACTACTTCATATGCTATCCCC
>NZ_JBFOEY010000040.1:0-633 GCF_040886985.1 Enterococcus sp. C76
CCGACGGAGACGGTAGAAACATTGGTCGTACTCGCTGGTACTTCGGCTACTGTCTCCCCGTAGACAGGCGAAAGACAGGTGTTACCCAATAAAAGAACGGTTGCCAGAGACACCCCTATTTTCTTTTTCATTTGCTTCCTCCTAACGTTTCGCGATTATATAGTTTCAAAAATTGATAGCCTCCACGCGCACTAACTACTTGCCCTTTTTTTAATTCCAAAGGCGGACGTAATACTTCCCCTGAAGCTGCATCAGTCGTGGCAATTAAATTGAAATACACTTTGCCATATCCTCGATAAAACCATCGATAACTATCGGCATTTTTTCGGTAATTTCCCAACCCATAGAGATTACGAATTTTGACAAATCGGTTTCCCTCCCTCTATTCATAGCATATTTCAAAAGAATTTGATTTCTGCCCATATATATTTTACATTTTTTTACTATTATAAGTCCCCATAATCATACTACTTGTTTCAAAAATATATTTCTCTAATGCAATACTTCAGTTTTTAAATACAAGTTTTTGACGCCCAATTTCTTGATAATTTTGATCAAACAGTACGATCTGGACATCATCTGAAGCTTTCAAATCTTTGCCTACATAGTACTTGATTTGTCCATTGGCTAAAT
>NZ_JBFOEY010000041.1:0-590 GCF_040886985.1 Enterococcus sp. C76
AAAGTTCTTGGCACAATGGTTAACAATGGACAATGTTATGGGTTAACCGCTTATTATGTTCAAAAATTAGGTGGTCCACAAATGATGGGATCTGGAAAAATGTATGCTTGGTCGATTGGTACAGATTATGATTGGGGAAAATATGGTTGGGAAGTAAAAATTGATCCAAGTGTAAAAGATTTAAAAGCTGGTGATGTTATTAATTGGTATGGCGGTGGGGCAATTTCTCCGGGAATTTATGGACATACTGGGATTGTCCGAGGAGTAAATAAAGATGGCACGTTTGATACCTATGAACAGAATGCTGAACAGGGACAAATTTGCGCAAAGTATACAAGAAATGCAAGTTCTGCAAGAATTGCTTCGTTAGTACGTAAAAAATAGGAAAGGAGCAAAAATATGTTTAAAAAGAAGATACTAACAAAAAATCAAGAAAAGGAGATATGTAAAAAATTCAATTGTAAAAAGAAAGAGTTTGCTGTAAGGAAGTTCGAAGATGGCTTTTTAGTGTCAGTTAGAAATAAAGAATATCGTGTGAAGTTTTCTGAAGGACTATTTCCTAAAATTGTTTTAGTGAGGGAAGTACAAAG
>NZ_JBFOEY010000042.1:0-552 GCF_040886985.1 Enterococcus sp. C76
ATCTGGGGAAACATTGTGTGTCAAATTCCATGATTTTGCCAAATGGAACAATTGCCATGTTTGGTTTGGTCCTGCAGGCGCAAATGTCATGACCAAATCATGGGTCGCATCGTATTTGCTTTTTATTTGAATTACGTCCATCTCTCCTTTTTCCGGAATCGTTGTTCGTGTTTTTCGAACAAAACAATTGGTGTGTAACCCTGTTTTTAATTCCGCTAATCCTAATGCCGTGTTTTTGGTTAAATTAGGCGTAATTACCTCCTTAGGGGCCATTACTGCGACGTAAGCGACCCTGTCAGGCACTACCATAGATACTTCTTCCCAAATATCATACACCACAATCTCATCATTGATCGTACAAGTTTTTTGTTTGGTGGCAGGCGGTAGTGGAGGTTGCGTCTGCAAAAAGGAATTTTGATGAGTATAAAACAACACTGGAGAACTCGCCCCTACTCTTTTTGCACAAGTAAACGTAATCGTTTCTCTTGGCACTACACTTGTTTTGAAACTTAAAAAATGATTGTTAGCATCAAATTCACCATTTTTATAAGG
>NZ_JBFOEY010000043.1:0-546 GCF_040886985.1 Enterococcus sp. C76
GTCTGGGGAAACATTGTGTGTCAAATTCCATGATTTTGCCAAATGGAACAATTGCCACGTTTGGTTTGGTCCTGCAGGCGCAAACGTCATGACCAAATCATGGGTCGCATCATATTTGCTTTTTATTTGAACTACGTCCATCTCCCCTTTTTTCGGAATCGTTGTTCGTGTTTTTCGAACAAAACAATTGGTGTGCAGCCCTGTTTTTAATTCCGCTAATCCTAATGCCGTATTTTTGGTTAAATTAGGCATAATTACCTCCTTAGGGGCCATTACTGCGACATAAGCGACCCTGTCAGGCACTACCATAGATACTTCTTCCCAAATATCAGACACCACAATCTCATCATTGATCGTGCAAGTTTTTTGTTTGGTGGCAGGTGGTAACGCAGGTTGCACGGTCAAAAGTTTATTTTTATAGTCATAAAACAACACGGGAGAATTCGCTTCTACTTTTTTTGCACAAGTAAACGTAATCGTTTCTCTTGGCACTACACTTGTTTTGAAACTTAAAAAATGATCATTAGCAACAAAGGTTCCTTTTTC
>NZ_JBFOEY010000044.1:0-529 GCF_040886985.1 Enterococcus sp. C76
TTAAGTTATCCATGGAGGTTTAGCTCAGCTGGGAGAGCATCTGCCTTACAAGCAGAGGGTCAGCGGTTCGATCCCGTTAACCTCCATATGAGCCGTTAGCTCAGTTGGTAGAGCATCTGACTTTTAATCAGAGGGTCACAGGTTCGAGCCCTGTACGGCTCATATTTTTGCGGGTGTGGCGGAATTGGCAGACGCACTAGATTTAGGATCTAGCGCCTTACGGCGTGGGGGTTCAAGTCCCTTCACCCGCATAATTTAAGTTTTACATGCCGGCTTAGCTCAGTTGGTAGAGCATCTGATTTGTAATCAGAGGGTCGAGGGTTCAAGTCCTTTAGCCGGCATCTTTAAACACGCGGAAATAGCTCAGTGGTAGAGCACCACCTTGCCAAGGTGGGGGTCGCGGGTTCGAACCCCGTTTTCCGCTTTGCCAAAGCAATCGCGCCGGGGTGGCGGAACTGGCAGACGCACAGGACTTAAAATCCTGCGGTGAGTGATCACCGTACCGGTTCGATTCCGGTCCTCGGCATTT
>NZ_JBFOEY010000045.1:0-504 GCF_040886985.1 Enterococcus sp. C76
AAAAGATGCTGATGTAGTAGTAGAACACCGAGATCGTTATAATAATCAGTTGTTAAAAACGACGAAAGAAAAAGCGACAATTGGCAATAAATACACAGGAAAACCTATAAATAATTTAAAGTGGAATGGCAACACTTATAGTTCGGTTGATGGAAAAGCAAAAACAATTACTGTAAAAGAAAAGGGTAATAAAATTGTTCTATATTATGATTTGCTACGGACAGTAACTGTTTCACATATAGATAATCGTACACAAGCTAAAATTGTGCCTGATACAAGAGTAACAAAGCGTCGAGGGGAAAAATATTCTTATAGTCCTAGAACCGATCTAAAGCGTAATGGATACCCTTATATAGTATGTGAGAAAAGTAAAAATAAAGTAGAAGGTACGATTCAAGACAAAAATATTGAAATCAAGTTTTATTATGAAGCTCCATTGATTCAGGTGGACTTGAAACGGATTGAAATTTATACTGCAAATGCTACAAAAGGGTTACCAGTGAA
>NZ_JBFOEY010000046.1:0-495 GCF_040886985.1 Enterococcus sp. C76
AGGGATAGCATATGAAGTAGTGTCTATCAATAGATTTCGCTATGAATTTGTTGATTTGGTTGTCGAATATTCTGTTCGATTGATTGTTCCGTGGAGCAAAGAAGAAATCGATGAGGCATTAAAAGATGAACGAAAAAGTACATTCAAAGTTTTAGGAGGTGGGAAAGTATGAAATATAGAAAGAAACCAGTAGTAGTTGAAGCAATGCAGCTTACGGAAGAAAATTTGTTAGAAGTGAAGGAATGGTGTAATGGTGAACTAGTACCTAATACAGAAACAAGAGGATACGATCTATGTATTTCAAATTTAGAAGGTATTACACAAGCGAATTACGGAGATTATATCATCAAAGGCACGGCTGATGAATTTTACCTACGCAAAGCTTATATTTTCGAAAAAATTTATGAAATTGTAAGTCAGAAACCAGAACTCAACGGCAACCAGAAAATAGTGTTGGAGGAAGAAGAATGATTTATCCACTCATTTTCGTAGGGC
>NZ_JBFOEY010000047.1:0-486 GCF_040886985.1 Enterococcus sp. C76
ATCATTTATTTTTTATCTTTACTTTCAGCTTTACTCATTTCATTTTTCATATTTTCAGTCTTTTTTTCACTATTATTGATTGCATGATTTTTCATTTCATCACTCTTTTTCTTCACATCTAACGCTCGAATTTTTTCAATAATCTGTCCATTAGAATTATAAGAAAATACCCTCATACCAATAATTTCAATCAAATCATAATATGATAACGATGATAAATCTATCATTGGATTATCTTCCAAAAGAACTTCTATTCGGAAATCTCGCCCTTGGACAGAAGAAACAGCATCGAAACGAACAGCTATCGCTTCTCTTGTTTCATCTTCACTATTTGTTACTTCACGATCAGAAGCTTCTTTAATAAACCGCCATTCACCATATGTTTTTTCTAAATCAATCAATGAAGTAATTTCACTTTGATTAACACTAATATTAGCCATTATTTTTCCTCTCCTTCATTTACTTTTTTTAAAGCTTCACAAACAA
>NZ_JBFOEY010000048.1:0-475 GCF_040886985.1 Enterococcus sp. C76
AAATGTGACCAGTATCGATCTTCATCGTTTGGATACCCATAATATCACTGATATGACTGCTTTGTTTGGTGGGGCAAAAGGAGTGACCACCTTGAATGTTAGTGGCTGGGACACCAGCCAAGTACGAGACATGGAAGGTGTGTTTTATGAATGTAACAACGTGCAAGCGTTAGATATGAGTAGCTGGCAAACGGATCAAGCACGAATTTTTGATGGGATGTTTCAAAATTGTTACCAACTTCAAACGTTAGATGTGGGGCATTGGAACATGAGTCAAGCACGAAGTATAAATGGCATATTTCATGGGTGTACCAACCTTCAATCTGTGGATGTCTCCAATTGGGATACGAGTCAAGTGACGGATTTTACGGATGCTTTTGCTAGTTGTCAATCCTTAAAAAGGATTGATGTGTCCCGATGGAATACAGCGAATGGGAAATACATGGGAAGGCTTTTTTACGGCTGTGAACAATTG
>NZ_JBFOEY010000049.1:0-465 GCF_040886985.1 Enterococcus sp. C76
CAAATATGCGCCCATAGCTCAACTGGATAGAGTGTTTGACTACGGATCAAAAGGTTAGGGGTTCGACTCCTCTTGGGCGCGTTAATTAAACGGGAAGTAGCTCAGCTTGGTAGAGCACTTGGTTTGGGACCAAGGGGTCGCAGGTTCGAATCCTGTCTTCCCGATAATTATAAATTTAAACACGGGGCCTTAGCTCAGCTGGGAGAGCGCCTGCTTTGCACGCAGGAGGTCAGCGGTTCGATCCCGCTAGGCTCCATTTCATTTAAATAATGAATATCTTTTTCGCGGTGTAGCTCAGCTGGCTAGAGCGTCCGGTTCATACCCGGGAGGTCGGGGGTTCGATCCCCTCCGCCGCGATTTTTAAGAGCCTGGACCTTTAGCTCAGTTGGTTAGAGCAGACGGCTCATAACCGTCCGGTCGTAGGTTCGAGTCCTACAAGGTCCATTGTGGCGTTGTAAGTTTCAT
>NZ_JBFOEY010000050.1:0-431 GCF_040886985.1 Enterococcus sp. C76
TTTTTATGACTCGAATCCTCTTTCTCTAACCAAATAATCTCATGGCGACGACCCCTACTACATCGAATAATATCGCCTTGATAAACCCCTTTTTTATTCTTATCTTTCAATCCTGTAAATTGCATCACTTTAACTTGTTTGCCAACTTCAAAATAATCACACCGACCATCAACTACTAAAACATTATGCATTTCTTGTTCCTCTTTCAACCAAACTCTAAATTTAGGCATCATTTTGAGCATCCCTCCGTAAATGAATATTAATGTACTCTTCCACCAAGGTATTTACTATCATTCAAAAAATAACGTCGTTGGAATGGGATCGCACCATTCATGTACTAATCTTTTCTAGTTTTGTACAAGGTCTTAATAATACATCATGAAAACAACGCACCTTCACCTTTGCGTCTCTCTACTTCCGCCACAACGACA
>NZ_JBFOEY010000051.1:0-427 GCF_040886985.1 Enterococcus sp. C76
GTTCAGCTTGGACGGGAGCTTCTTGAACGGCTGCTTGAGGTTCAGCAGCTGCTTGTGCAGAGCCTTCTGTTGGAATCGTTAATTGTTGTCCTGAGTAGATCAGGTTAATGTCAGAAATTGAATTTGATTCTGCAATGGCATTGATCAAGGAGTTGTCACCAACGTATTTTTGAGAAATCGTTGATAGAGTATCACCTGATTGAACGGTATAAGCTTCGTCCGCATGAGCAGTCGTTCCCATGAAGAATGCAGCACCGGCAGCCAAAGTTGTTCCAAAAAGTAAAGTTTTAAGTGATGTCATGAAAAATCTCCTTTATTCGTTAAAAAGTTTTATTTGTTGTGTTCAACGAGGAATACTTTAACACGTGAAAATATTTCATAGGTAAAAGAAGCATGACAATTTATGACAAATCCACGTTTTTTGTAA
>NZ_JBFOEY010000052.1:0-417 GCF_040886985.1 Enterococcus sp. C76
GGCTTATTCTCAAGTCGTTCATATGGTTAATACGGTGTTAAAATTAGACGAACCGCAAAAGCCAGTGGTGCCGAAGTTTGTGGCTGATTGGTTTGAAGAGAATAAAGATGATTTAGATAATGCTATTTTTGGATATCTTGTATTTTGGGAGGAACGAGACACCGATAGCGTCCTATATCAGTGGTTTGCTAAATCCGAAAACAATCCAATCGAAAACCTCATCCGCATGAAAGACGGCTACGAGGTCGAGAAAGAGCCGTTGTATGAAGTTATTATTGGTGACTTATATCTTATCAAGAAATTTAATGACAGAAATGATTTCTGTTTTGATACTAGTCGCTCGCTGTGTACTTGGGAAAAATTTGCTTATCAGCTAACAGAAGCGGAAATCAAAGCAATAGATGAGAGATTTTGGGC
>NZ_JBFOEY010000053.1:0-403 GCF_040886985.1 Enterococcus sp. C76
ACTAATAACTAATTCATTCCATTTTTCTTCATAGATAATCTTATCCCACCGCTTTTCTTTTTTTATCAAAAACAATCCTATAAATAACACAAACAATATAAATAAAAATAAACCTATTTCTTTTACTAAACTGATATAAACATCCTGTTCAAACATTGTACTTTTTAAGTAATGAACACCACATTCAAGTACACTTAATAAAATTTGAAAAAAGCTAATATGCAAAAACGTCTTTTGAATTTTGTCTTCTGCGAATTTTAAATACATACTATACAAGACACTTGACACTAAAATCACTCCAATAACAAAAATATTGTTTCACCTCCATTTTATAAAAAAAATTCTTATACAGCTACCATTCTATATACAAAAACATTGATAGAATTTAGCAATTCTTCATGTT
>NZ_JBFOEY010000054.1:0-391 GCF_040886985.1 Enterococcus sp. C76
CTGTCTCTCGCTATTTATACTCGAACAAAATAAGTACAAACACCACTAGGCTGTTGTTTATACCAACGCCTCAATCGTCTAAAATATTTCATTCTACTTAAAAAAATCATGCGCCCCTTCGCGTCATATTGTTTTAAGCAAACATTCATAGGAATTTTGGTTACATGGTTTCGATCCATCATGTCGATAATTAATCGTTCAATTTCTTTGATCGATTCATCTATTTTTGAACTCACCAATTTTACTCTCCTTTCTCAAATCCTTTCGACTAGGCGTATTATTTGCTATACGTGCTTCTTTGGCTTTTCTATTTTTCTTTTTCCGCTTTGATCCTACTTTTCCCATCGATCATTGCCTCCTCTGAAAAGAATAAACAGCATAAATAAGACAA
>NZ_JBFOEY010000055.1:0-380 GCF_040886985.1 Enterococcus sp. C76
CCGATTTGGATGGAGTTAGGCGATTATCCAACGGTAGTAACAAGCGATCGAAAAATTGGTATACATGAGATTAGTGTTAAAGTAACGGATTCTCTGCCAGTAAAAGCGTATATGTATGGCACATATGAATCAGAAACGATTGAAGATGACGAAATCGTTTTTTGTCCATTGGATTCCAATCACCCTTTCACTGCAGGTGTACCGGAAAATTTTACAGAAGAAGATGTTGAATGGGTCAAATCAAATAAATAAAAGAGAAAACCGCCTTTTACATAAAGAAGTAAGAGGTGGTTTTTTAGTATTAAAAATTATAAATAAAAAATTGTCGTGTAAGTAATTGTTATTTATGAGCTAAAAAACGATATTTCTAAATGGTCATT
>NZ_JBFOEY010000056.1:0-363 GCF_040886985.1 Enterococcus sp. C76
GGTAGATATGCCTGATTTTGAACAAAAATTCAATGAAGCTAAAGAGACTGTCAAAGAAAAAACAATGGCAGCTGGAGAAGTTGCAGTTGGAGCTTATACTGGTAATCCGCAATTAGTTTTGGAAGGCATTTCCGGTTTTTCTTCTGGAAATGGTGGCATGGTTGATAAAGCTCTAGATTATACTGCTACGCAATGGTATGGTGATCCTGTCATGGATGGGTTCTTTGAATCATATGTTCCGCTAGGTGAAGAAGAAGTTTTAGCGTTATTGCAAGATGATGAGAACACAGAGTCCTTAACTGATTCAATAGATATTGAAAAGGTTGAAGACGCCGATGAAAGCTTAGAAGATTCTAGTTTGCT
>NZ_JBFOEY010000057.1:0-363 GCF_040886985.1 Enterococcus sp. C76
AGTAGATATGCCTGATTTTGAACAAAAATTCAATGAAGCTAAAGAGACTGTCAAAGAAAAAACAATGGCAGCTGGAGAAGTTGCAGCTGGAGCTTATACTGGTAATCCGCAATTAGTTTTGGAAGGTATTTCCGGTTTTTCTTCTGGAAATGGTGGCATGGTTGATAAAGCTCTAGATTATACTGCTACGCAATGGTATGGTGATCCTGTCATGGATGGGTTCTTTGAATCATATGTTCCGCTAAGTGAAGAAGAAGTTTTAGCGTCATTGCAAGATGATGAGAACACAGAGTCCTTAACTGATTCAATAGATATTGAAAAGGTTGAAGACGCCGATGAAAGCTTAGAAGATTCTAGTTTGCC
>NZ_JBFOEY010000058.1:0-356 GCF_040886985.1 Enterococcus sp. C76
CAAAGAAATCGATTGATGAATAATCTGACGCAAATATTAGCTGATGATAGTATTAGCTGGTTTCATGGATTAGAAATTGTGGCAAAACAAGTAGAAGGTGAATTACAAGAAGATTTATACCAATTGCTTGCTCGATTATATTGTTCTTCTGAACAAGAGAGAATTGTGCTTTTTCAAGAGTTTCAAGAAAAATATGCAGACGATAAAGTATTTTGTATGTATATTGACCAGTTATCCATTATTTCTCTTGAAGGAAGAACAACGGTAGATATGTTTCGTGATATAAATTCTTTTCATAATCAATTAAGGGAAAAGAAAAAGGAGTTTATTGATGAAAAGATGAAAATTATTCGTCA
>NZ_JBFOEY010000059.1:0-356 GCF_040886985.1 Enterococcus sp. C76
TTTCGCAGAAACAGACCACCTATGCCTAGAAAGATAAATATACTTCCCAAGCCAACCCAAAGGTTGGTTTTCTGTTCGCCCGTTTGTGGAAACATTTCTCTCTCTCCTTCCCCTTCATTTTCTTCCATAGGAGCGATCATTGGGAGAGCCAGATCGGCTTCTTCCGAGCGATCCAATGGGAACTCTTCTGTATTCGTTGGTTCTAACGGCAGCCAAGAGGATTCCCCAAAATCGGTTGTCCCCAGATCCACTGGCCAGTCTAAGCTTGGATTTTCTGGAGAATCCGTAGGATTCCCCGGAATGTTTCCACCTGTATCAGGAGCGATTGGGGCTTGTTTTTCCTCCACCATGATCGT
>NZ_JBFOEY010000060.1:0-354 GCF_040886985.1 Enterococcus sp. C76
CCGCTTTTCTTTTTTTATCAAAAACAATCCTATAAATAACACAAAAAATATAAATAAAAATAAACCTATTTCTTTTACTAAACTGATATAAACATCCTGTTCAAACATTGTACTTTTTAAGTAATGAACACCACATTCAAGTACACTTAATAAAATTTGAAAAAAGATAATATGCAAAAACATCGTTTGAATTTTGTCTTCTGCGAATTTTAAATACATACTATACAAGACACTTGACACTAAAATCACTCCAATAACAAAAATATTGTTTCACCTCCATTTTATAAAAAAATTCTTATACAGCTACCATTCTATATACAAAAACATCGATAGAATTTAGCAATTCTTCATGTC
>NZ_JBFOEY010000061.1:0-345 GCF_040886985.1 Enterococcus sp. C76
GCTGTAATTTTTTAAACGCGAATCTTTTGTCCGAACCAATAACGGAACTTCCTTACTAGAAGTTTCTTCAAAAATTTTGAAAATACTACAAGGAGAGCCTGTACTTTCATAAAAATTAACCACCTTTGTGGCATCCCAACTAATGAGATCCAACAACTGTAATTTAGGCGTATCCACAAATGTCGTAAACATCGTTAAGTTTTTACTAGTATCCCAATTCGACACATCTAATTGTTCCAATTGTTCACAGCCTAAAAAAGTAGCACCCAAATACTTTCCATTCGACGTGTTCCATCGAGATACATCAATGCTTTTTAAGGATTTACAACTATTAAAAACATGAGA
>NZ_JBFOEY010000062.1:0-343 GCF_040886985.1 Enterococcus sp. C76
GTTGTGGTTGAATCGAGTAGACGTATACGATAAAAATTGTAATAATTTCAAGACTTATGCTATTTCCTTGAATATACGAGAGAAGGAAACTAAAAGGACTGTAAAAAAATTAGAGTATAAGTTGAAAGACATTCCGACAATGATTGAATTAACAATTCCTAAAGAATTTTTGACAAAAGACGACCATAGAGAATATGAAGTAGTTATTGAAGGGCTAAAAGATAATTGTATTATTTCTAAAGCAAGCCAAATTAGCGCATTGGGATATACTGCTAGTGAAAAAGAAATTGAAGCGAAAGCTTCTGAAAAGACAGAAATTGACTATGAAAATGTGATTATGACA
>NZ_JBFOEY010000063.1:0-343 GCF_040886985.1 Enterococcus sp. C76
CGTCATAATCACATTTTCATAGTCAATTTCTGTCTTTTCAGAAGCTTTCGCTTCAATTTCTTTTTCACTAGCAGTATATCCTAATGCGCTAATTTTGCTTGCTTTAGAAATAATACAATTATCTTTTAACCCTTCAATAACTACTTCATATTCTTTATGGTCGTCTTTTGTCAAAAATTCTTTAGGGATTGTTAATCCAATCATTGTCGGAATGTCCTTCAACTTATATTCTAATTTTTTTACAGTCCGTTTAGTTTCCTTCTCTCGTATATTCAAGGAAATAGCATAAGTTTTGAAATTATTACAATTTTTATCATATACGTCTACTCGATTCAGCCATAAT
>NZ_JBFOEY010000064.1:0-336 GCF_040886985.1 Enterococcus sp. C76
TTTTATTCCTCCTTCCAAAAATATTAATACGATTCTCGTACATCGTTATAATCAATATGCGAAACTTTGTCACCTGTAATTTCAACTAAAATCAACAATTTTACAGGTGCGCCATTTTGCACACAATCTAAAACTAATGCATAATGATTTTCTTTTTCTAATGGCATGTATATTTCCTTAATCTTGCCACTTGAAGGCAATTGACAAGCTGATTCAAAATCTAACCCATTTTCTTTCGCACACTCTTCCGTCACAAATGGTCGTAGTTTCTCATTTCTTTCACTAATGTTAGAAAAATTGGCAAAACCATTTCCGATACATTTCAATAAATCAATT
>NZ_JBFOEY010000065.1:0-336 GCF_040886985.1 Enterococcus sp. C76
GGAAATACCGGCGAAGAAAACGGTGGATATTTCGTGTTGGCAAACGGATCTCACGACGCCAGGAGTGATCGTTCTAACGGGACTGAATACCGTTCCTGCTAAAGATGTAGTGATTCCGACTCTAGCGGATTTTCAAGCGGCTGATCCCCAGCGATATAATGGGTTTCATGAAGTGCAATTGACGCGTGAGGCGGCTACCGCGGCGATACGGTATGCCAATTATCAAAAAGGGACGCTCTCGATTTCAGAAAATGGGCCAGACAAAGTGGTGGCTCAAGGCAAAGATTGGTCGAAAGTTTTTGGAGGATATGAGGCTTATCATGAAGATCAATACCC
>NZ_JBFOEY010000066.1:0-322 GCF_040886985.1 Enterococcus sp. C76
CCTAATCCCACTATCGCTACTAATAGACCAAATATCCAACCTAAATCTTTCATTCTTTTTCTTTCACTTCCATTCTATGAACTTCCCTCACTTCTTTACATGCTCTCAAAATAATTGAACCGACAATTGCCAACAAAAATATGAAAAAAAGCAACAAAGCTTCCTCCTTTTTAGCACAATAAAAAAGCCACTATTTTAGGCATAGCGACTTACAAACAATCTACCACTTATTTTTTAATTCTAAATATCTTTCTAAATGTTTCTCAGCAATAAAAATCTTATATTCTTTCACTTCTTCTACTTTTGAAAAATTAATTTTAAA
>NZ_JBFOEY010000067.1:0-321 GCF_040886985.1 Enterococcus sp. C76
TTAAAAATTTGATACTCTAAGTCTTCATCAACAGTGGCACAAACTAATCCGGAATAATCTATTGAATTTTTGACAATACAAACTTTATTATCTAAGTAATCAAATCCATTTTGTACGCTGACTAATACTATATCCCCTTCAAATATCTCCACGTCGTTCTTATCTTTCAGTCCTGTGGATTGCATAAGCTTCAAATTACACATTTCAGGCCGCATAAAAACGTTTCGTAAATTATGGCCATTCAATAGTCTTTTCCACGAGATCATCTTTTTATCAATAATGTGCCATGCTCTAAACTTCGGTATCATTCGCTGTCCTCCT
>NZ_JBFOEY010000068.1:0-319 GCF_040886985.1 Enterococcus sp. C76
TTCTCAGGAAAGATAATATCTCCTATTTTTATTATTCGCTTATCATCTTTTGATTGGTCGTATCGATTATCCACAATAACTTCTCTTTTGCAGTTATAATAATCACTCAAAGCTCCGACTTTCTGAACTAGGACTCTAACTGTTAAACTAATAGATTTGCTAAAATAAAGTTTGTTAATTTCAAGAATACGAATAATGATGTACTTCTCTCCTAAATATTCAATAGATTCACCAATATTTACTTTTTCGTTAAATCCCTCTCTATATAGTTTTAGAATAGTTAACATTATTTACTCCCTTTTCCACTGGCACAGCAAAC
>NZ_JBFOEY010000069.1:0-317 GCF_040886985.1 Enterococcus sp. C76
CAAATACTTGATAAGCAAATATTGCTAATAAGCCAATAACGATACAAGTTAATAATCGTTTTATTTGAAAATTTCTGATCTCTTTTTCAGAGAACCCCATTTCTTGTGCCCGTCGATACAATTCCTCTTCGGCTATTACATGAAAAAATTTATCTACTATTAGCAATACAAACACCCTTTCTAACTCATAATTTCATCATCAAAAAAACAAATACTCGCTTTATGCAAAATCACACTCATCGCTAATAATAATCCACCACAAATTACATACCCATATATTTGGCTAGCAAATGCTTCTTCATATCCTTTAATTCCTA
>NZ_JBFOEY010000070.1:0-308 GCF_040886985.1 Enterococcus sp. C76
TCGACGGAAACAGTAGAAACATTGGTCGTACTCGCTGGCACTTCGGCTACTGTCTCCCCGTAGACAGGCGAAAGACAGGTGGTACTCAATAAAAGAACAGTTGCCAGAGACACCCCTATTTTCTTTTTCATTTGCTTTCTCCTAACGTTTCGCGATTATATAGTTTCAAAAATCGATAGCCTCCACGCGCACTAACTACTTGCCCTTTTTTTAATTCCAAAGGCGGACGCAATACTTCCCCTGAAGCTGCATCAGTCGTGGCGATCAGATTGAAATACACTTTGCCATACCCTCGATAAAACCATCGG
>NZ_JBFOEY010000071.1:0-305 GCF_040886985.1 Enterococcus sp. C76
ATCACCATGCCCTCATAGTAATTTTTGCTTTCTGGATGCGTCAGGGCTTTATGCTGTTTTTCTAGTGAAATTCTCTTTAGTTCATTAATCAATTCCTGTTTATTCATCACTGTTCCTCCTAAAGCTTATATTCTCTTGATTGTTCTAACAGCCCATATTTCACTGCTAACTTATATAAAAGTCTGGTTCTGTAGTTTCCGTTTTTCCACATGTTTGGTGAAACAACATTATTGCCATGAAAAATATATACAGGTTCAGTCGTTTTTTTCTTTCGTTGCCTTTTATTCATCTCTGTCCTCCAAAAA
>NZ_JBFOEY010000072.1:0-302 GCF_040886985.1 Enterococcus sp. C76
GCCGTTTGATCGGTTTTCTTTTTCCATTGGGCCACATAGGTACCTGCGACTTGTTCCAACAACGTTGAATAATTGCCTTGTGCTTGCCACCCGGCAAACTCATACTCTGAAGACGTCGGTTGTAATTCTGTCGCACGCAAAGCCAATTGATCGGGCACCAATTGATCGTCAAAGGCATGTTCTGTTGTATAATCAAACAATGTTTGTTCTTTGCTTGAATCACGAAACGTGCCATGCTCACCTGCTTGGACAAGTCCAAATTTTGACCGACGGTCTGCTTGATACCCACTTTGTTGATATGC
>NZ_JBFOEY010000073.1:0-295 GCF_040886985.1 Enterococcus sp. C76
CCAGGGATTGATCCAACGGGGGTACAAGATTTTGAAGGAATCCAATATTGTACAGAGTTGACTCGATTATCTTCTTATAATGTTAAAGGAATGAGTAATCCTAAATTACCAGAAGATATGAGCAGTTTGACAAAATTAACAAAGGTTGGATTCGAAAATAATGAAGTAGATAATCAGTTTGTAGAAAGATTAGGTACTATTGGATGTCAGATGACTCAACTTTATTTGGATGGGAATCATATTTATGATTTAAGTCCTTTGAACGGGAAATTTTCAGGTACAGTTAATTTTAATA
>NZ_JBFOEY010000074.1:0-295 GCF_040886985.1 Enterococcus sp. C76
TCAGGGATTGATCCAACGGGGGTACAAGATTTTGAAGGAATCCAATATTGTACAGAGCTGACTCGATTATCTTCTAATTATGTTAAAGGAATGAGTAATCCTAAATTACCAGAAGATATGAGCAGTTTGACAAAATTAACGCAGGTTGGGTTCCAAAAGAATGAAGTAGATAATGAGTTTGTAAAAAGATTAGGTACTATTGGATGTAAGATGACTACACTTTATTTGGATAGGAATCATATTTATGATTTAAGTCCTTTGAACGGGAAATTTTCAGGTACATTTACTTTTACTG
>NZ_JBFOEY010000075.1:0-287 GCF_040886985.1 Enterococcus sp. C76
TAGAGTCGGTGGAAAGTAACGTAGATAGTCATGTGATTGTTGATAATTTATTAGAGGACATGGATTCGATGAATGAAGTGACAAATCAAATCGAAGAAAATATTGAAAATGATATTAATATTTTAAGTCAAATAGAAGAGTCTCGTACACAGATGGTTAATCAGCCAATGGAACATGAATTGGATATGGATGTTTTCTTTTCGCAAGAGAGGATTGTTCAAGATTTCGAGGATCAAAATGCATTAACGATTGGTATGACAGATGAAGAATGGTAGAAGAATAGGATA
>NZ_JBFOEY010000076.1:0-284 GCF_040886985.1 Enterococcus sp. C76
TGCTTGTTTACTTATGCTCCCATTCGTGTACGTCACCACGTATTTCCCAGGGGTACTTGTATCTACCGTCCCTTGAGCGGTATTCGCCACTTCTTCTCGAACGTCTTTTCCGTCCGCATCGAGAGCTTTCACTAGGTTATCACTTGCCTGCCATGAACTTCCTTGTTTGATCGTACTGTCTTTGACTTCTAACACCGTTTGATCCACGGCTTCCGCTTCTACTGTGATCGTCGCTTGTTTACTTATGCTCCCATTCGTGTACGTCACCACGTATTTCCCAGGGG
>NZ_JBFOEY010000077.1:0-282 GCF_040886985.1 Enterococcus sp. C76
AAAATCCGTCACTTGACTCGTATCCCAATTGGAGACATCCACAGATTGAAGGTTGGTACACCCATAAAATATGCCATTTATATTTCGTGCTTGACTCATGTTCCAATGACCCACATCTAACGTTTGAAGTTGGTAACAATTTTGAAACATCCCATCAAAATTTCGTACTTGATCCGTTTGCCAGCTACTCATATCTAACGCTTGCACGTTGTTACATTCATAAAACACACCATCAAAACTTCGTACTTGACTGGTGTCCCAGCCACTGACATTCAAGGTGGT
>NZ_JBFOEY010000078.1:0-282 GCF_040886985.1 Enterococcus sp. C76
TTTATGCGATTTTAGTTTTGTTTGGAATTCCTTTTTTTTGGATTTATAAATATCGTGGGTTTCAAAATGTTTATCAACGATATACAGTGAATCAGCAGATGTTTTTTTCTGATTTTATTTCTACGTTAGTGCCGTATTTATTGAATAAGGGCGTTAAACGGAGTTTGTTTGCCAATTTAGAATTGGTTGCAGAACAAATGAAAGATAAAAAATTTAAAGACGAAATCTATCGTTTTTTAGGAGAAATAAACGATTATCCGAATGAGATTGAGCCATTTGTTC
>NZ_JBFOEY010000079.1:0-280 GCF_040886985.1 Enterococcus sp. C76
ATGGCTAATAATCATCCATTAGAAGAAGACCTCGTATATCCAGCCGATGAAGTCAAAATAATCGTGTTGAATGAAGTGCAAGGGGTTAATACCAAAAAAACAGATGGGACAGGCCGAGCAATTTTGGAAGAACGAGTAGAATATACGATCCATCCGGGAGAAATTAATGTTCATGTTCAATTAAATCCTTTAGAAGATGTCTCTTTATTGAATTATTATTTCTTACAAGCCGATGTTCGGAATTGGTTCAATCGAAAATTGACGGCATTAGATGATCCCG
>NZ_JBFOEY010000080.1:0-280 GCF_040886985.1 Enterococcus sp. C76
TGGGATCATCTAATGCCGTCAATTTTCGATTGAACCAATTCCGAACATCGGCTTGTAAGAAATAATAATTCAATAAAGAGACGTCTTCTAAGGGATTTAATTGAACATGAACATTGATTTCTCCCGGATGGATCGTATATTCTACTCGTTCTTCCAAAATTGCTCGTCCTGTCCCATCTGTTTTTTTGGTATTAACCCCTTGCACTTCATTCAACACGATTATTTTGACTTCATCGGCTGGATATACGAGATCTTCTTCTAATGGATGATTATTAGCCAA
>NZ_JBFOEY010000081.1:0-278 GCF_040886985.1 Enterococcus sp. C76
CAATGAATATAAAGAAAAAGGAGTAGATATATGGATGCTTGGATTTCATTTTTTATAAAAATAGTGTTGTTGTTTATGGCTTTTATGATGATGTTAGGTTTTATTATCTTTGGCATTGAACTTTCTGACATTTCTAATTACAAACAGTTTGTCAATTATACAATTGAACGAAATGGTGGATTAACTTCTGAGTCACTTGATGAAATTGAAGAATATTCGGAAAAACATGTTCATGGTAGGTATGTAATAGCTTCTGAAAAGCTAGGACAGAAGGTGAA
>NZ_JBFOEY010000082.1:0-248 GCF_040886985.1 Enterococcus sp. C76
TGTTCGCCCATACGCTCGTTTTAATTTATCTAGTCTTTTAAATTGGCTAAGTTTTCCCTTTCTTTTTGCCATCTAGCTTTCCCCTCTCTTTTTTTAATTTTTGCTTTAAAGAAACCAAAAAGAGCAGTACATCTTTTGTCACTACTCTCTTACTTACCTATAATAAATTGGCGAATGTCATTTACAATTGGAACATCTAACGAATACTTCCACGCTAGAAAGATACTCACAAAAACTAACGGAGCAAG
>NZ_JBFOEY010000083.1:0-248 GCF_040886985.1 Enterococcus sp. C76
CGTTCGCCCATACGCTCGTTTTAATTTATCTAGTCTTTTAAATTGGCTAAGTTTTCCCTTTCTTTTTGCCATCTACCTTTCCCCTCTCTTTTTTAATTTTTGCTTTAAAGAAACAAAAAAAGAGCAGTACATCTTTTGTCACTACTCTCTTACTTACCTATAATAAATTGGCGAATGTCATTTACAATTGGAACATCTAACGAATACTTCCACGCTAAAAAGATACTTACAAAAACTAACGGAGCAAA
>NZ_JBFOEY010000084.1:0-238 GCF_040886985.1 Enterococcus sp. C76
ACTTCCACTGGTACTGTTACTGTTCCTGAAAAAGCATTTTTGCCTGTCCAACTATAAGACAACGACGTTGTCTCTTTCGTTAATCCCGTCCATGTAATTGTTCCTTTTTCGGCATCATAAACACCATCATTATTTGGAGTAATCGTTGGCGTACTTCCATCAGCATTTTTAATCGCTTTTACCTTTAAAGTTAGTGTATTGCCATTTACAACTTGTTTATCTTCATCAACCGTCTGAT
>NZ_JBFOEY010000085.1:0-237 GCF_040886985.1 Enterococcus sp. C76
ATTGTAGTTTTTTAAGCGTGAATCTTTTGTCCGAACCAATAACGGGACTTCCTTGCTAGAACAATCTTCATTAATTCTAAAAATACCATTATAATAACCTGTACTTTCATAAAAATCAACCACCTTTGTGGCATCCCAACTAATGAGATCCAATAACTGTAACTGGGGCGCATCCGCAAATGTTATAAATAACGTTGTATTTTTACTAGTATCCCAATTAGAGACATTCAATTGTTC
>NZ_JBFOEY010000086.1:0-232 GCF_040886985.1 Enterococcus sp. C76
GAGGAACGTTAACCTTTACTTTAACTTTTGTTGCCAACTCATGGTGACCTTTTTTATCACTAGTATAAGCACTGATAGTCACCCGATCATTTTTTTTGATTTGTTTTCCAACATAATATTTAAAGTTTCCATTTTTAAATTCTCCACCTGATTTTATAGGTGTATCATTAATGAAAACAGTAGCAGTTTCTACGTCGCCTGTGTAGGTTCCTGTAATAAATTGGTCTCCAAC
>NZ_JBFOEY010000087.1:0-231 GCF_040886985.1 Enterococcus sp. C76
TCACTAGGTTATCACTTGCCTGCCATGAGCTTCCTTGTTTGATCGTACTGTCTTTGACTTCTAACGCCGTTTGATCCACAGCTTCCGCTTCTACTGTGATCGTCGCTTGTTTACTTATGCTCCCATTCGTATACGTCACCACGTATTTCCCGGGGTTACTTGTATCTACCGTCCCTTGAGCGGCGTTCGCCACTTCTTCTCGGACGTCTTTTCCGTCCGCATCGAGAGCTC
>NZ_JBFOEY010000088.1:0-228 GCF_040886985.1 Enterococcus sp. C76
TAGCTCTACTGGTCAACTTATGTTTCATCTATTCGCAGCGTTCGCAGAATTTGAACGTAATCTTATACTAGAACGTTCAGCGGCTGGACGAGCTGCCGCACGCGCAAGAGGAAGATTTGGTGGTCGTCCTGAAAAGTTAACTTCTCAGGATTTAGAATTACTGAAAACTTTAGTGGATAGCGGTACGCCTATTAAGACGATTGCCGAACGTTGGCATGTTTCAAGAAC
>NZ_JBFOEY010000089.1:0-224 GCF_040886985.1 Enterococcus sp. C76
AGTACAAAATCTTATTGGTTTTGGGGAAGTACTCAAGTGGCTGAAGAGGCGCCCCTGCTAAGGGTGTAGGTCGGGAAACCGGCGCGAGGGTTCAAATCCCTCCTTCTCCGTTTCAATATTTTGTTTTACCTGGCCCGTTGGTCAAGCGGTTAAGACACCGCCCTTTCACGGCGGTAACACGGGTTCGAATCCCGTACGGGTCATTAAATTCAATATAGTTTTAC
>NZ_JBFOEY010000090.1:0-222 GCF_040886985.1 Enterococcus sp. C76
GAAAAAGTCACTGATTTTGCTTTTCGCTTAGAGCCAATCTCTGTTGCCAAACGTTCCTTTGTGTCCTTTTCAAACGCAGATATATTTAATTGACTTGTTCCTTCTTTTACACGAACTACATCATTCAAATTATCCATCGCACTTGCTTTTACTGTCTCATTAATAGCTAAAACTAAACTATCTTGTGAATTAGATTCCGTTTGATAAAATACAGCCACTACA
>NZ_JBFOEY010000091.1:0-222 GCF_040886985.1 Enterococcus sp. C76
AAAAAAGTCACTGATTTTGCTTTTCGCTTAGAGCCAATCTCTGTTGCCAAACGTTCCTTTGTGTCCTTTTCAAACGCAGATATATTTAATTGACTTGTTCCTTCTTTTACACGCACTACATCATTCAAATTATCCATCGCACTTGCTTTTACTGTCTCATTAATAGCTAAAACTAAACTATCTTGTGAATTAGATTCCGTTTGATAAAATACAGCCACTAAC
>NZ_JBFOEY010000092.1:0-221 GCF_040886985.1 Enterococcus sp. C76
CGAATAGCTGTGTAATGAATTTTATTAAAATAAGTTAGAAATGAAAGAGACAATTAAGTGAAAAATACTTATTGTCTCTTTTATTTTAGAAAGGATAAAGAGAATAGTGAATAAAATTTATAAGCAAAAAGGTTCGACGTGCGCAATTTATGCTTTTTTAAATGGCTATTTTTTTGATAAAAAAATTTCGCAAAAAAAAATTGATGAAATTGCTTTTCAAT
>NZ_JBFOEY010000093.1:0-221 GCF_040886985.1 Enterococcus sp. C76
GTTGAAAAGCAATTTCATCAATTTTTTTTTGCGAAATTTTTTTATCAAAAAAATAGCCATTTAAAAAAGCATAAATTGCGCACGTCGAACCTTTTTGCTTATAAATTTTATTCACGATTCTCTTTATCCTTTCTAAAATAAAAGAGACAATAAGTATTTTTCACTTAATTGTCTCTTTCATTTCTAACTTATTTTAATAAAATTCATTACACAGCTATTCA
>NZ_JBFOEY010000094.1:0-219 GCF_040886985.1 Enterococcus sp. C76
CCGTGTGAATCAAAATAAAATTTATACCCCTTTAGAAGTGACGGCCAAACCAGGGGTGTATTCCTTTTATGATCACCAATTACATGAAGAATTAGGACAATTTGGGTATCAAACGATTGAATTTCCTGTGATGGAAGGCGAAGTCTATAGCTGTGATACGAATGTATTGGATGAAGTTGTGGCAGTTGTTGCTTTTTTGATGGATGAACAAGCAGAGAC
>NZ_JBFOEY010000095.1:0-219 GCF_040886985.1 Enterococcus sp. C76
TCGTGTGAATCAAAATAAAATTTATACCCCTTTAGAAGTGACGGCAAAACCAGGGGTGTATTCCTTTTATGATCACCAATTACATGAAGAATTAGGACAATTTGGGTATCAAACGATTGAATTTCCTGTGATGGAAGGCGAAGTCTATAGCTGTGACACGAATGTATTGGATGAAGTTGTGGCAGTTGTTGCTTTTTTGATGGATGAACAAGCAGAGAT
>NZ_JBFOEY010000096.1:0-217 GCF_040886985.1 Enterococcus sp. C76
TCACCATTCAAGTAAGAAGAATCTAATTGGTAACGTCCGATGTAACGTCCGTTCGTTGCTGTGTAAGAACCGCTTGATTCTTTTTGTGCGATCCATTCTTTTGCAGCATTCGTGCTTGTTGCCGTTGTTGTTGTTTCTGTTGCAGCAGGAGCAGATTGTGTTTCAGCAACAGGGGCTGCTTGTGTTTCTGTTTGAACCGTTTCTTGTACAACAGGTT
>NZ_JBFOEY010000097.1:0-214 GCF_040886985.1 Enterococcus sp. C76
GTATACTCTAATAGTACAAATCCATATTTGCTTAAAGCGTTGATTTTTCAGCGTTTTTTCTTTATTGCAACATATATTCTAAAACTTGTATACCGGATATATGGAACATAGAAATGAAACTGGACGATAGACCTTATCTTTCGATTAGTGTTGGAAGAATACAAATTGACTGGATAGATTACTAAATAGAGCGGTCAGAATCTTCTAAGTTTTT
>NZ_JBFOEY010000098.1:0-211 GCF_040886985.1 Enterococcus sp. C76
ATTCTTCTTGACGGTCTGTAACTTTTTTATTATTTTTTACAATTTTTATTTTCTTCAACATCGACTTTATTCTCCCTTACGATTTTTTACACAAAAATACTAATGAAAATCATTCGTCACATCAAAATAATAAGTTGTTTGATAATTTTGCCCATCCTCAGTTAACATCTTGACACGTACTGCCTTAATCGTATCTTTCGTTTTTAAATAC
>NZ_JBFOEY010000099.1:0-207 GCF_040886985.1 Enterococcus sp. C76
TACTTGGAGCCCAATTGTTTGCGCCGTCGGAGTATTTTGAGTATCAGACGAACTGTTATTCAAATACCCATGCCAACCACCTACATAATGTTGCGCCACATCGGCAGCTTGACAATCTCCGTCCCCATTACTGGTGGCTTTTAACCCATGAAAAGGCGCCACGTAATCAGTCGTAATCGGCGCAAAGCCATTCAACGCATGCGTAAA
>NZ_JBFOEY010000100.1:0-206 GCF_040886985.1 Enterococcus sp. C76
AAAAGAGAGTAATGAAATTGTTGAATCCATTGATTCAATAAAAAAAGAGTCGGATGAGATAGAACAGGAAAAAGAATTAATTGCTGAGATTTCTGATTATATGAATCAGTATTATCCTTGTTTAAAATTAGAAAGTTTGGTGTCTGATGAAGCCAAAGAAGAAATGAAAGAAATTGTTGCAGAGGTTTTGATTCAGCGAAGAGGAC
>NZ_JBFOEY010000101.1:0-206 GCF_040886985.1 Enterococcus sp. C76
GGGCGTGATTATGGCAAGGCATTAGAAATTAAAAATGAAACCTATCATTTAAGTTATACAAAATTGAAGAAACAAAAAACAGGCTATGGTTTTGAATATAAGTTAAGTGATAATTATACGAATGATTTACAAAAAGAAACAACAATTAATTATACATTTGCAACAGATAAAAAATTATTAGATTCTTATTTACCTTACACAGTAAC
>NZ_JBFOEY010000102.1:0-204 GCF_040886985.1 Enterococcus sp. C76
ACTAAACGTCCATTCTTAATTTGCCATTCAAACCACTTGGCAAAATCTTGTTTAAAACCATCAACGCTATATTTTTCTTGTAGAAGCGCTCCTTCAAAATCTATCGGATCAAGATAGGTAGGCTTATCTTCTGGGCGAGCATATACACCAATCCATGTATCGTAATCCCCTTCAAAATAACCATCTATCACATAACCTTTTTTA
>NZ_JBFOEY010000103.1:0-203 GCF_040886985.1 Enterococcus sp. C76
CTGAGTTTTTTTTATTTTTAGTAACGAAAGAAGCAGTAGAGAATTCAATGATTGCTTTGCTTTTTTTAGAGGAACAAAAATATTATTTTGCAAAATCACTTTTTGAACGCTATTTGTCAGAACAAAAAGAAATAGTCATAAAAACAGAAAAAATAGATTTTGGTTTTCGCCGATTTGTGGAATTAGGAATTTTTGTGCCGCTA